>JBBSMN010000008.1:0-29297 GCA_038233135.1 Propionibacteriales bacterium | reverse complement strand
GTCAACTGCGCCAGCACATCCTCATACGAGCCCTCCGAGTACAACGCCATCCCGATCGAGAAGTACGCCATCACCCGCGCCGGCAACGCCCGATGACGCTGCTCTGTCCGACCGACCTCGGCGATCACCTCATCGACCAGACCCGGCGGAAACACCCGGGTCAGCACCCCCACCGACACCAGATCCGACAACCGACGATCCGACTCCGGCTTTTTCCAACCCGCTCGTGGCATGCCACCAAACTACACCCATGTCACTCTAACTTAACGGTATTGCCCCTAGCCGCCCGCTGCTGCCGCGCCGCAGAACACGGTGGAGCAGCTGGCCAGCCGCACCGGCGCGACGATCCCCGGAGACGACGAGACACGGGCCAACCGCGTCGACGCGCTGGGGGCGCTCACCGGTGTCGGGGCCGGGCTCGGCGTCGGGATGCTGCTTGGCGCAGCACGAGCGGCCGGCTGGGCGCCGGGATGGGCGGGGACCTTCGCGGCTGCGACTGCCGCGGTTCTCGTCGCCGGCAACGGGCCGATGGCGGCGATGGGTGTTGCAGACCCTCGTACGTGGGACGCCAACGCCTGGGCGACCGACGTGGTCCCGCATGTCGCCTACGCGGCGGCCGCCACGTACGTGCTCGAAGGATTGGACCACCGCTGACGGTGCCGCAGGCTGGCGGCTTGTGACCGGCAATGATGCATCGCCGGTGTTCCCGGCCCGACGTACCAGTGCGACGGCAGCACCCCGCCGAAGCCGTCGGCGTCGTCTGCCGAGAACGAACCACCGATGACGAGCATCGTCACGACGGGGAAGGCGAACACGAAGGTCAGGGTCAACGGGTCGCGCACCGTCAGCGCGACATCGACCCCGACCAGTCGACGTAGTGGCGAGCGGTGCCGGCGGCTCCGTGCGGCGTGCCGGGCGGTATCGAGGGTGGTGGTCATCACCGGGCTCCGATCAGCTCAGGGGCGGGCGACCCGCCTGGTGGTGGGTGGGGGGCTGTGGGTACGGCTTCGCGGTCCAGCAAGGTGAGCAGGGCGCTCTCCAGGTCGGGAACTGCGACGTGCAGGTCGGCGGGGACCGGGCCGTGCTGCACCAACCAGGCGCCGATGTGGGCGATGCTCTGCCGATCGCCGTGGATGCGCACCTGCCCGCCGCCGTACGTCGCGCTGTGCACACCGGGCAGTGCGCGCAGCCCGGTCAGCACCTCGGCGCCGCAGGCCGTAAAGCCGACCTGCGCGGTGCTCGCGTGCCGGGCGACCAGCTCGGCCGGGGTGCCAGCGTCGAGCACCTGGCCGGCGCGCATGGTCACCACCCGCCCGCACAGCGCCTCGGCCTCGTCGAGCTCGTGGGTGACCAGCAGCACGGTGGTGCCCGCGTCGCGCAGCTGCGAGACGGCGGCCCAGACCTCGCGTCTTGCCGCCGGGTCGAGGCCCTGGGTCAGCTCGTCGAGGACCACGAGGCGGGGCTGGTTCAGCAACGCCAGCACCAGGAACAGCCGCTGGCGTTCGCCGCCGCTGAGGGAGGCGAACGCGGACCGGCGCCGCTCGGACAGTCCGAACCGTTCCAGCAGCTCCCCGCCGTCGCGGGCCCGGCGGGTCGCGAACAGCTCGACAGCCTCCTGCACCCGGAGCCGGTCGGGCAGCGCCGAGTCCTGCAGCTGGCTGCCGATCAGTGGCCGCAACCGGTCCGCATCCCGGACCGGGTCGAGCCCCAGCACGCGGACCTCACCGGCGTCGGGTCGCCGGAGCCCTTGCAGGCACTCCACGGTCGTCGTCTTGCCGGCGCCATTGGCGCCGATCAGACCGACCACCTCACCCACAGCGACGTCGAGGTCGAGACCGTCGACGACCACCCGGCCGCCGTACGACTTGCGCAACCCGCGCACCGTCACCGCGTCGTTCGTGTCCTGGAGAACTGTCATGTCGCCCAGACTGGCCGCTCAACCTCGCCGGCACATCGGTCCGTGGGCCGAACTTGACCTCTGCCCGTGGGGGGAGGCGGTCCTTCACCCGCAGGCACTCACTCCAGGGCGCTGGATAGGTCGGTCTGCGAGAAGTCGTCGCCCTTGTACAGCAGCGGGCGTCCGGTGCTCGCCGCGAGCGCGTAGGAGAAGCAGTCGCCGAGGTTGAGGCGAGCTGGGTGACCGCTGCCCCGTCCGAACTCGCGGTACGCGAGCCGGGCGAGAGCGGCATGGTCGGCGGTCAGCGGCTCGATGGTGATCTCGGCGTCGCGCTGCAGCTGGTCGAGTCGTCGGCTGAGGACGGCGTCGCGGTTCGCGTCCACCACGACCGCCGTCTCGACCCAGGTGGCGGCAGAGACCGCGGTGCTGCTGCTCTGGGCGAGCGCCGACCGGTGGGCGTCGGCATCCTTCTCGTCCCGCAGGACGGCGATCAGCGCCGACGTGTCCACGATCATCGGGGCAACCCAGCCTCGTCGTAGAGCAGATCGCCGTGCTCGACCGTACGCAGATCATCCCGCCAGCGCCCGCCAGCGTCGGCGGACAACGCACGCAGCCGAGACAGCCGATCGGCGGCACGCTCGCCGGTCGACAGCCGCTCGAGCCGTTCGCGCAAAGCCACGGCTAACGCCTGCGTCAGCGACTCACCCGTTCGCCGGGCGAGAGCTCGGGCGAGCGCCTCCGTCTCCGGGTTCTTGATGTTCATCGCCACAGGTAGAAGTCTAGCCTCTGTAGGAGTACTTCTGCCCGATCCAGCCGGCTGGCTGCCAGGTCGTGCGCAGCCCAGCCATCCGCCCTCGGCTGTAGCCACCCACGGTCCACGGCAGGGAACTCGACGGACCAGACCGCACTCACATCCGCAGGTGGCTGCGGTTGAGTCGGGGTTGTCGGGTGGGGTCGATCCAGTCCGGTGGGGTGAACCACGGCCGGTTGTCGGTGCCGAGACCGATGCTCCAGTCGCCGCGGTGGATGACGCGGTGGTGGTGTCGGCAGAGCAGCGCCGAGTTGGCCAGCGAGGTCTCCCCGCCGTCGATCCAGGACACGATGTGGTGGGCCTCGCACCAGGCCGGGGGGCGGGTGCAGCCGGGGAAGGCGCAGCCACGGTCGCGGATCACCAGTGCGCGGCGGATCGGTGCCGGAACCAGCCGTTGGGTGCGGCCGACGTCGAGCGGCTGGCCGTGCCGGTCGGTGAGCACGGTGCACAGCTGGGCGTCGCAGGCCAGGCGGCGGACCGCCGCGGCCGACAGTGTCTGGCCGCTGTCCAGCATCCCGGCGCCGACCTGGTCGCGCAGCGCTTCGTAGCCGATGGTGATGGCCAGCTGCGGCTTGTGCGCGCCGGCCTGCGGCAGCGTGCCGGCGTCGAGGTGGCGGCGGGCCAGCTCGACGAGCGCCTCGCCCAACCGCTGCGGGTAGCCACGCCGGTCCCGGCCGGTGCCGTCGGTCTCGGAGTCGCGCAGCGCGCCGGCGCTGGAGTCGGCACCGGAATCGATCCCGGCCGGGCGGGGCCTGGCCAGCGGGTCCAGCGCGGCGGCCACCACCGCCCACGACTCGACGTCGAAGCGTCCGCGGACGGTGACCATGCCGTGGCGGTCGTTGGCCGCGGACAGGCGGACCTGTTCGGCGCGCTTCTCGTCGCGCTCGAGCTGTTCGGCGAGCTTGGCCTCGGCCAGGTCGGGCGCGATCACATCCAGCAGGTGGTTGGCCACCTGCGCCAGTGACAACGCGTTCAGCTCGGCCGCCTCGCCGAGCAGGAACGCCTCACCGCGAGCACGGACCTCGGCCGGCACCTCCGGTGGCAGCGCGTCCAGCGCCGAGGCGATAACCCGCGCCTGGTCGAGGTCGATGTCGCCGGCGCACAGCGCGGCGTCGGTGGCCGGGGCATGCGCGGCCAGCTGGCACGCCGTGCGCCACATCGTTTTGGCCCGCGCCGGGTGCGCACGCACCAGGCCGGACAGCCACGCGGTGCCGCCGGTCGCGGCCGAGCGCTCCGGCAGCTCCCGACGAGCACACTCGGCGATCACGCGGGCCCGCAACCCCGCCGCCCGAGCAGCCACCCGGTTGGCCGCCCGCACCAGATCGCACAACTCGACATCATTGGCGGACCACATCGCCACCCCGGCCCCGGCACGACCGCTCCCGGCCACGCCGCCGTCTCCGACCGCGTCGCCAGTGGCCGACGCTGGCCCGACCAGCTCGTCCAACACCGCATCCAGCCGCGCGCACCCGCAAGCGCGGGATGCGCGACCACGGTGTCGACCGGAGGGCTGCTCATACCGTGAACCTAGAGCCGACCACCGACAATTCGGGCCCTTGAGACGCGTTGTGCACGGCGACTTTCAGAAGCTTAGGACGCCATCAGCGGCCGGTGGATTCCGAGGGCGACCACCCGCCTCGCAGCCGGCGCAGAGGCAGGGGTGGTGGCCACCCGCCCACAAGTACAGGTGTACGGGTTGGTTGGTACGGTGCTCCATATGAAGACCACGATCGAGCTGCCGGACGGTCTGGCCGGCCAGGCCAGACAGGTCGCCCGCGAGCAGGGCGTGCCACTGCGCGAGCTGATCGAGACCGGCCTGCGGGCCGAGCTCGCTCGGCGGGCGGCACCACCGGCAGCCGTCGAGTTCCAGCTGCGAACGGTCGGGGGCGCGGGGCTGCGACCCGAGGTCAACCCGTCCCAGCTGCGAGAGCGGGCGTACGAGCCGTGATCGCGGTCGACACGAACATCGTGGTCTACGCGCACCGGGAGGACGCGCCGCACCACGCGCCGGCCCGAGACGCGTTGGCATCTCTGGCCAGCGACGGCCGGCCGTGGGCCGTGCCCTGGGCTTGCTTGCACGAGTTCCTCGCCATCGTCACGCACCGCAAGGTCTTCGACCCGCCCTCCCCCATGGACGACGCGCTCGCCGCCGTGTCAGACCTGCTGGCGCTGCCGGGCGTGCGACCGCTCGCCGAGCTGGCGGACCACCCCGTCCGGCTTGGCGAGCTGCTCACCACCAGCAAGGTGACCGGGGCCAAGGTGCACGACGCCCGGGTCGCCGCCATCTGCCTTTCGCACGGAGCCACCACCCTGTGGACAGCCGACCGGGACTTCTCGTACTTCCCCTCGCTGCACACCGCCAACCCGCTGCTGGCCTGACGCCCCCGGGCACAAGGCGCACTCACGATCAACGCGGCACCTCGTCATCGTGGTGGTTCCGGCTCCGTCGCTCAGCCGGACAAAAGTACGGCGACGTCGGAGTGCAGAGCCGCCAGCGCTCGGTCCAGCGTCACGAGCCGGCCTTGGCGTGCACGGGCGAGGCCGGCGAGATAGGCGTCGGTCACCTGGCGGTGTCCGACCACCCCACGCAGGTCGACCTGATCGTACGCCTGGTCGTCGCTCCAGAACTCGTGCCGCCCGACCGCCGTGACCGAGCCAAGGACGGCAACGGCGTCCGCCGTCGTGGCGCCCGCGCGCAGCCAGGCGCGCACGAGAGCTCCCTGAGTGAGAGGGCAGGTGGCGAAGGGCCCCGCCGCGTCGACGAACCACTCCTCGGCCACGTCGTGGTGCACGTGGTCGACAATCGTCAATGCGATCAGCACATTGGCGTCCAGCAGATCGGTCATTCCTCGTCGTCCAGCGAGCGCACTTCTTCGCTGGTCATGACGCGTCCGAAGGCACCGACCTTGAGGCCGGTACGCGGGCTCACTCTCACCCGAGTCGGGCCCTCAGTGCCCAGACCGGCACGAACGAGCCGGGTGACCACCTCGCTCAGCGTCGTCCCGGCGTCGCGGGCGATGGCGGTTGCGACGGCGTGCAGGTCCTCGGGCAGATCCACGGTGGTCCGCATACCTCCGACGTTAGCATCATGATGCAGGCAACGCATATTTTGCATCACGATGCAACCTACTAGCTTGCGGCCGGTCGAGCTGCCAAGCTGCGCGCCGTGGCGGAGTTCGAGCGACTCGTACGCTCGCGCCTCTCGCCCGAGGAGAACGCCGAAGTGCAGCAGGTGAGCCGGCTCGCCCACCAGCTGCGTGACCACCTCGACAGCCGCATGGAGCTCATCGCTGCGCTGCACATCCATGGAGCGCAGAGCCGCGCGATCCAGAACACGGTCGGACAACTGCTGGAGGAGCGGCTCGGGTTCGGCTCCGAAGTGGTGCTGGCGCCGCAGGACGGCTTGGTGACGCGCGCCAGGCCCGACTTCTTCTTCGAGCTCGGCCCCGGCCGCGGCGTGATCGCCGAGGTCGAGCGGGGCGGGACAACGGCCAACAACCACGACCTCAAGGACCTGTGGAAGGCACACATCGCGGTCAACGCCCAGCACCTGTTCCTCGTGGTGCCGTTTGAGTTGCAGGACGAGTCAGGTCAGGTCCGGGAGCGCCCGTACCCCAAAGTGGTCCGGCGAATCGGGGCGTCCTTCGGAGAGCCGCGCCGCGAGGTCGACGTGCTCAGCGTGCACGTCTTTGGCTACTGAACGGGTGCGCCGACGTCGAGATGCTCCTCAAGCGGGGGCCATGCGCGAGCGTGGCCTCATGTTCACGCAGGCACTCAACAACGCCGTTCGCGCCGGTGCGCGCAGGCCCACCAAGGCGCCGACACTGCCCACGTACGACCTGGGCGAACCCTTCGTCGACGTGATCAAGGCGCTCCGGCTGGCCGGCGAGCTGGAAGACCAGCACCTGTCGGGTCGACTCGCTCGATGTCTGAGCGCGCTGCTCGCGGAGCCAACGTCTTCGTGCGCGCAGTCAACAGGAGCTCACGCGAGCATCCGGCCGTTCGCGACTGGCTTGGTCAAGCCCTGGGTGGCACGCGGGCGGTGGTCTTCGCCTGGACCGTGATGCTGGCCTTTGTGCGGCTGACCACCGCACCCGGCGGCCCTCCCCCGGCGGTTGCCCGCCATCCTGATCGAGCCCCCTGGCCGCCACGGTCGCTGCTGCGAGGGCTGCTTGACGCAGGCGGCACCGCGGACAATCTGGTGGGCGACGCCCACCTGGCGGCTAGCACGGGGCCACGGTGGTGTCCTTCGACCGCGACGTCGCCCGCTTCGAGGGGGTGCCGCGCACCGGCCGGGCTGACCGACGGCCCGGCGGCGCTCACCCGGCTGCGCCGTGCGACGGCCCGGCGGCGCTCACCCGGCTGCGCCGTGCGACGTCCCGCCGACGCGCGCAATGTCCAGGCGTTCGATCCGGCCCGAGGTCGGCAGCGGTGTATGCGGCGCAACGATCCTAGACGGCGCAGGCGGCTTCGGTCAGGTGCGCTGTCTGCGGCTCGGCGGTGCAGGCGGTTCTTGACCGTCTGCACCGGCGATGGTCCGCTTGCTGGAGATCATCGGTGAGGCTTGCGCCGGGCTGCCGGCGACACGGCCCCGAGAGGGCAAGCGCATGCGTTCCCGCGTGCGCCAGCGTATACTTTCGCGATGGCCACCACAGTCCGCGTCTCAGAAACCACTCGATCCCACGCGGCGGCTATTGCCGCCACCACCGGCACCAGCATCGGCGAGGTGGTAGCCCGCGCCCTCGACGCATACGAGCAGGCGGCGTTCTGGGACCAGACCGAGCGTGCGCTCGCCGCACGAACGAGCGAGGAGGACGACGGATGGGACACGACCATCCGCGACGGCCTCGCCGATGAGTGACGCGCGCCGTGGGGAGCTCTGGCTGATCGATCTCGGCGAACCTCTCGGGCACGAGCAGGGGTGGGAGCGGCCGGCACTGATCATCTCCGCCGACCGCTGGAACCAGCACGCACAGACCGTCGTCGTCATCCCGCTGACCCGCACCAGTCACGGACTCCCCACGCGCGTCGAGCTGGAGCCCAGTGCACACAACCGCCTCGACGAGATCTCGTATGCCCGGTGCGAAGATGTCCGCTCAATCAGCGCGCGCCGGCTGGTGACACGGCTCGGCCGGGTCGACATCGTGCAGATGGCGGCAATCGCCCGGGTGCTCCGTACGCTTCTCGAGCTCTGAATAGCGCCCCCGCCGATGGCAGCGATCTCGGCAACATGCTGTCGAACCTCATCCAAGGTGACCGCACGCCGGTGCAGTGACTGAGTGGTCATGGCTACTGCTTCCCCCTTTCACGACCGACCGGTCAACGGGGCCTAGCCGTGTCGAAGTGGAGGGCGGCCCGAAGGGCCATCGGGCGTTCGACAGTCTCCCCCGGTCGAGCCGGCACCGGCGCGGCGAAGCACCGCGGCAAGCTGAGGGACCACTTGCGGCTCACGGTCCAGCGCCTTCTCCAGCTGGTTGACCTCGTGAGGGGTCAGCCGCAACAGTCGATCCTCCGCCAGCACGCCCCGCGCACGCTCCAGCGCTGCCCCCAGCAGGAACGAGGTCACATCCTGTTGCTGGATTGAAGCCGCTTCACGGATCGTGTCGAGCGCCTCGCCGCCTCAGGACCGGCCCGGTAGCTGTGCTCGTGCTCGAGCCGAGGCCGAAGATCAGGTCCAGCTCGTCGGACTCCAGTGCGGGCGCCGCAACCGCGCCGCGGCTCACCTGCAGGTCGAGGGTTGTGATGTGCCGGCAGGCGAGATGCTTGGTGAGGTCGGTCGGGCTGAGGACCGGCTGGCCGTCGATGATCTGCACGTCGGCATCCTGCCCGACCCCTCCGACAACCGGTTGCCCTGACGCCGAGCGGTCAGCTTGCCCGACCAGACCCATCGCCGGATCGTCTCCGGGGTCCGGTGCGGAAGGGCAGCGGCCTCACGTACGTCCGCGACCTCTAAGCCGTCAACCATCTGCATGACGTAAGACCACGACTCCAGGCGACAATCCGGCCGACTGTCAGCCCCCGCTGGCGGATCCGACCAGCGCCACCGACTACTGCCCTGTGGACGACGGCCCACACCGCCGGCGAACCGACCAGTCTCTGGGCATGACCGACGACATCCCGCCCCTGCGCCGTCCCGAGGACATGCCCCTGGTCCACAACCCGGCGGACCTGTGGCGGCACTGGCGGGCCCTGATGGGTCCACTGGGCTTCTCCGAACGGCTGCTGTGGGTCATCTTCTTCACCGCCGACAGGCAGGTCACTCCGGTGCTGCAGCAGATCGACGACCTGCCCGAGCTGCCCGACCAGGAGTTGCTGGACTCGCTCATGCACATCCTCGACGAGGTCTGCGCCGACCTCGGCGGCAGCTCAGCGGCAGTGCTGCTGTCCAGGCCCGGACGCGCCGGTATCACCCCGGCCGAACGGACCTGGGCCCAGCAGCTCACCGACGCGGCCACAGCCGCCGGCGTACGGCTGTGGCCGGTGCACGTGGCCAACGACGACGAGCTGGCCACAGTGACACCGGACGACCTGGCGGTGCCGAGCGCCGCCACCGGCTGATGCGTGGATGAACCCGCTGGCCGGCGCGATCCGAGGGAGGCACCATGGGCGGTGTGATCATCCTGCAGCGGCCGGCGACGGCGTACACCCGAGCCGAGCGTGACGCGTTGCCCGACGACGGGCGCCGCCACGAGCTCATCGACGGCGTGCTCGTCGTGACGCCAGCACCGGCCTGGCCACACCAGCGGGCGGTCACCCGGCTGCTGAGCCTGCTCGACTCGGGCTCGCCGTGGAGGTCCTCTCCCCCACCACCCGTCGGGTCGACGTGACCCTGAAGCGGTCGCGGTACGAGGCGGCCGGCTGCTGTCGTACTGGGTCGTCGACCCGGACGAGCCGGCCCTGATCGCGTGGGATCTCGACGACGGCGCGTACGTCCAGATGGCGCACGTCTCCGGCGCCGACTCTTGGCGGGCGGCTCATCCGTACGCCGTGCGCATCCGCCCGCGCGACCTGGTGTCGACCCTGCGGCCGAGCTGAGCCTGGGTATGGGATCAGCCGTCAGCCCGAAGGTAGCGGTCTCGCTGGGCCAAGATCGCCGCCCGCCGCGCTGAGACCAGGTAGCGCGGCGAGCCGAGGTCCATCCCGCCGTACTGGTACGGGTCTTTGCCCGCTGCCTTGAGCAGCGTCGACGCCCGCTGGCCGGGGCTGCCGCTAACCCCGAAGTACGCGGCCAGCTCCCGCACCTCCAGACCGGTGTCCCAGCCGACCAGCAGGTTGGCCTTGCCGATGATCCAGCAGAGCGCGGCTGCGGCGGTGCGGGCGGCGCCTGCACGACGAAACACCGCCGGGTCACCCTCCGCGACGTCTGCGAGCAGGCGACGGCAGGCAGTGCGGCACTCGTCGTCCAGCAGCTCCGCGCAGCAGCCGTCGACGAGCACCAGCACCTCGCCGACCCGGTCGTGGATGTCGGCGGGCAGGCGGCTCCAGGCGAACGGCTCGTCCGGCAGCGGCTCATCGTCGAGGGTGTCCAACGCCTGCGCACCGCCGACCGCGCGGCGCAGCGAATCGAGCATGATCTCCTCGTACGACAGCAGGTCGTCCCCGTCGGGATCGAACCCGTCGCCGGCCAGCAGGCCGGCGGCGGCCAGCAACGCCTGCGGGCCTTGCAACCGCGGCGAGCGAATCGTCTGCTGATATTCCGGCTCGTAGTGGTCGATCGCCGCCAGCGTGTCGCGGGTGTGGTTAGCAGAGATGCCGACCCGGTCGTGAGCGTAGGCAACGTAGGCACGCAGCAGGCCCGGTGCGGCCGACAGGTACGCCACGTCGGCGATCAGCTTGCGCGGGATCCAGTCCACCAGCAGCAGCTCCACAGTCACCGAGCTCCACCGCAGCGGGTCGCCGTTGGCATAATCGGTGCCGAACCACAGCAGCGAATCCAGCAGCGATCGTCGCTCGGCGTCGTCCAACCCGGCGGCGTGCGCCGAGGCGAAGAAGTCGGCGGCAAGCCGCTCGCGGTCGCTGTCGGTCCACTCGGTGCGCTGCCAGCCCGCACCTCCGGCCGGCATGAGGCCCGCCAGCCACTCCACCAAGGGGCGGCACATCGGCCAGGTGTCGGACTCCAGCGGCGGCCACATCCGTACGCCGACCTCGACCGCCTCGTCGATCTTGGCGCGTGCCTCGGCCAGGTCGAGGTCGGTCAGGCTGGTGTCAGGATCGTCCGCGGTGCGCCGCATCAAGGCGACGAGATCACCGACGGGCTGGTCCACGACGAAGGCGTCCTTGACGACCGTGCCCAGATTGTGGTCGACGTAGACCAGCGCCGTCAGCTCCTCGCCGCCCGGCAGCCTGGCCCCCACCATGATGTCGTCACCATCACCGAGGACATGGGTCATCGCCACCGCGTGGTAGACCTCGGTGCTCCCCAACCCGCCAAGCCACGAGGACATCGGGTGCTGTCTGCGCGCCACCTCGCGCCGGATCCGAGCCGCGGTCAGGTCGTCGGCCACCAGCACCTCCAGCACCCGCAGCGCCGCGGTCGTTGCCGGCAGATCGACCTCGAGAAACGACTCGACGATCTCCTGGACGCTGGTGCCGGGCTCGTCTGCCGGCTCGAACGGGTCGCCCGACGCGGGTCGAGCGCGGCGACGATGCCGCCCACCCCCTGCAGCAACGCCAGCGGATGCGGCTCGGCGAGTGCCTGGTCCAGCCCAGCCATCAGGTCCAGCTCGCCCGGATCCTGCATCGCCACGTCGGGCTTGCCATGCCCGGTCCGACCGGCCTGTTCCCGCTTGCGCTGTTGGCGTCTGCGCGACTTTTCCGACCGCTTCTGGCTCATCGTTCCGCACGCTACCGAGAGCCGTGACGCTTCGGGAAGGGCACGGCGGTGACGCCGGCAACTATGCGCCGGCGACGCTCCCGCCGAGGCTGGGCGCGACCTGGGCTTGGCGCACGTCATGGGCGAGCATCCGCACCGCCGACGCGCCGACACGATGAGCGCCACCAACCGACGGCTGGTCAGGCCGCCTGAGCCACCGCGACGACGCTCAGCACGTCGATGCCGGCGAAGTCGGCCGGGTTGCACGTGTAGACCGGCAGGCCGCGGGCCACCGCGGTTGCGGCGATCATGGCGTCGTAAGCCCGGGCCGACGCTTTGCGGCCGGACCGGCGCAGACTGGCGGCGACCTGACCGAAGGCACGCGCGGCGTCGGCGTCGAAGGGCAAAGGGTCAAAGTCCGCCTCCACCTGCTGCAGCACCGCCTGGCGTGCCGCCCGCTCCTTCGCATCAGCGGCGACGAGGGGTCCCACCGAGAGCTCCGCGAGGGTGACGGCTGTGATCAGCGGCACGGCGGGCAGCACGCGAGGGTCGTCGAGGCCGGGCAACGCGATGACCGTGCTCGTGTCAAGCACGCCGGCGGGGACGTCGCTCACAAGCCAGCGTCCAGCACCGAGTCGATGTCGTGCCGGAGCTTGCGTGCGTCGAGCACAGGCAGTCGACGCCATCGAGCGAGCAGCGCTTCGGCGGTAAGTGCGCTTCGACCTGCCGGGCGCAGCTCCGCCACCGGACGACCCGCTCGGGTGACGGTCACCGACTCACCCGAATGCACGCGGTCCACGATGTCGCCACCATGGTTGCGCAAGTCGCGGATCGATACCTCACCCATGTATCACATGGTATCACCGGTGATACGACCGACCGTGCAGCCGTGTCATGCGGACTCGCTGATCGGGCTGAGGTGGGCGTCGAGGACGGCAAGGTCGTCGGCGGCGCGGCCTTCGGCCCAGCCCTGCCCGTTGCTCACGGTCCCCGCGCGTTGGACCGTGTCCGGGAAAAGCCGATCGCGGACTCCGTCCACCTGCTCCTGCCGTCGTCGCAGCAGCGGCACCAGTGCTCCCGGCTCGACGGACTTCGCGACCGCATCGTCGGCGGCCGCGCGCAGCCGCTCGCCGATGCGCGCGGCGTACGCAAGCAGGAACGAACGACCGCGTCCGCGACGTCCCCCAGCGGTCGGTGTGCCGGCCCCGTCGCAGCAGCGCAGTGTCGGCCTGCACGAGCAGCGAGGTGGCGAGCAGCTCGACCGCGTCGAGGTCGGCAGGCACGCCAACCACGGTGCTGAAGCCGAGGTCTTGGCTGACCACAGAGGTGCAGCGGTTTGCTCGTGCGACGACACCGATCAACGAAGCCTTGGGCAGCACGTACGGCGGGTCGATCCACAGCCGACGGACCACGACCTCCCCATCGCCGACAGGCTGCTCGGCAGCATCGCGTTCGGCGAGGAGACGGTCCAGCGCATACCGGCTGATCAGCTGCTGCGCCTTCGCCGAGAGCGCCTCTGCCTCCTCGTCGAACGTGGTGGACTCGGCCTTGGCGAGCAGCGCCCGCACGCGTGCCAGCTGCCTGGCGTCGACGCCACTCGGCCCGCTGCGAGAGCGGACCGACGACCCGGGCGGCGGCAGCACCGTCGCGAGCGCCGGCAGCCTGCCCAAGACGGCGCACAGCCCGAGCACCAGCTCGAGACCGGCCGCGGTGGTGAGGTCGGTCGCCCGCGTGCGGCCCAGTGCGGTCAGCTCGGCGCGCCACCGGGGCTCCACCCGTACGGGAGGGTGCCGGTCGGTCTCGGCGGCGAGCGCAGCGGCCAGCCCCGGCAGGTGCCGAGGGTCGAGCTCTCGCCGGACGATGTGCGCCAGATCGGCGGGGGTCCACCCCTGCGCCACGTCGACCGCGAGCATCTGGCCAGCATCGACCCGACCACGTCGGCGACGAGCCCACGAGCCCACGAGCCACCGACCGCTGCTCGCCGCTGAGCCGCTCCGCGTGCTCGCGGGCGAGACGAGGATCAACGCCGACTTGCGGAACCAGACGCCGTGCGAGCTCCGAGATCTCCGCCCGTTCGTCGACTCCGCCGCTGTGCTGGTGCACGCGCGGGCGGTGCTCGGTGCGGGGTGCGCGGTGGCTCCGCTCTGACCGCTTGCGCTGCTTCGCGGATCGCCGCGCCCTGTTGTTGACGCCCATGATTGCCTCTCCTCTTGCCGGTGTCGGCACCCTGCCAGCAGGCACCGACAAAGCGCCGCGACGCGGCGGGTGCCGATGAGCCTCGGATCTGCGCGGCGACTCTGGTCGAGACGACGGTCGTCGTGGACGCGGTCGGTGACCCGGTGCTGAGCCGACGACTCGACGAGCTCGCGGAGGTCGCCGAGCCACGCGTCGAGCCGCTGACCGAGGAACACGCCAGGATCGCGCGGCAGGCCTACCGCGACTTCGGGAGGGGCAGCGGCCACCTCGCCCAGGCTCAACCTCGGGGACTGCTTCTCGTACGCCTGGCCGCGGCGGCGGGGGCGCCGCTGCTGTTCAAGGGTGACAACTTCACCCACACCGATCTGGCGTCGGCCTTAGCAGAGGGGTGGACGGCACGTTGCCGCCGGCTGCGAGCAGGCGCAGCGCGCTCGCCAGCCCCGTCGAGTGGCGCAAGAAGCTCACCAGTAGACGAGATTTGCGGCCTTCTTGCGCCACTCGGCCGCCGCCTGGGGGCGCAACGGTCACGGGGCGCCGCTCGCAGCGGTGACCTGGCCCGCGGCGGGCCGGCGGCCCTCCACCAGCCCGCCGAGAGACAACAGCCGCCGTGGCTCGGAAGCCGGAGCTCTCACATCTCCTCGTGGGTGTCCGGATCCCCACCGAACAGCCGCCCGTCGGCCCGCCCGAGCGCGCTGATTGCTGCCATCTCGTCGTCGGTGAGCTCGAAGCCGAACACGTCAAGGTTCTGCCGCTGCCGCTCGGGGGTGGCCGACTTCGGGATCGGTACCGCCCCCAGCTGCACCTGCCACCGCAGGATCACCTGGCCCGGTGCGACGCCGTGAGCCTGCGCGGCGGCGGTCACCGGAACCTCACGAAAGGGGGCGTGCTGTTTGCCGAGCGGGCTCCACGACTCGGTACGGATGCCGAGGCGCTCGTGCACCGCCCGCATGTCCTGCTGCGGGAAGCGCGGGTGCAGCTCGGCTGGTTGACCGCCGGGGTGACACCGGTCTCGTCGATGACCCGCGTCAGGTGGTCCTCGGTGAAGTTCGAGACGCCGATGCTGCGCACCAGGCCTTGCTGGCGCAGGTCGACCAGGGCCCGCCAGGCCTCGACGTACTGGCCGACACCGGGGTTGGGCCAGTGGATGAGGTGCAGATCAAGGTGGTCCAGCCCCAGCCGCTGGCGGGAGTCCTTGGTGCTCGCGACGGCGTCGGCGTACGCGTGGTGCCGCCCGGGGAGCTTGCTGGTCACGACCAGCTCGTCCCGGTCGACGCCCGAGCGCCTGATCGCCTCGCCGACCTCCTCCTCGTGGTGGTAGTTGACCGCCGTGTCGACCAGCCGGTAGCCGACCTCGATCGCGCTAGTGATCGCGGCAACCCCGTCGTCACCCTCGAGCGAGCCGGTGCCGAACCCGACCGCGGGGAGTCGCGTGCCGTCGTTGAGAGTGTGGGTGTGCATGACGAGCCACGCTAACGTGCGCCAACGCCCGGGCGTGCCGCATACGCGCTCCCGGCGGGACCAGCCTCAGGCCGACGACAGTCCAGCCCAGGCTGCGGGCCACCTGAGCCTGGCGTACGTCATAGGTGAGCATGCGCACCGCGGGCGCACCGATGCGGTGCACGGCTGACAGGAGGACCAGGCGGCGTCGACTCGCGGCGGTGCCCCCACAGGACTCGTGCTGGCCGAGGGGAGTCCATCGGTGTCACAGTTCGGTTATGCCGCTCGCGGGGGAGCTCGAGCAACGCCAGCAGATCTTCGACGCCCTGGCGGCCGTCGTGGCCGAGAGCGGAGTGGTGACCCGCGAACAGCTGAGCGCTTTTCCCGTCGGCGGCACGACCTTGCGGCTCATCGATCAGTCCCGCGGCATCTGGAACCCGCGCTCCATGGCGGCCACGTTGTCGGTCGTGTCATCGCCGGACGGACCGTACGCGGACGGGGACGTGCAGGGCGGCCTGTTCCGCTACGACTATCGGGCCGGATCGACCGAGGGCGACAACAGCAAGCTGCGCCGAGCCCACGAGCTCCGGTTGCCGATGATCTCGCTGCGCAAGATCGACACGGGCGTCTACGTGCCGATCTTCCCGGTGTACGTGGTGGGTGATGACGTCGCCTCGCGGCAGTTCACCCTCGCCGTGGACGAGAGTCTGCGCTTCCTAGCGCACGTCGACCAGGACTCCATCGCCGAGCGCCGCTACGCCGAGCGCATCGCCCTGCACCGCCTGCACCAGGCAGAGTTCCGGGGCCGGGTGCTGCGCGCCTACCAGACCAGGTGCGCGGTGTGCTCGTTGCGGCACGGTCGGCTGCTGGACGCCGCGCACATCATCGGAGACCGGCAAAGCGGCGGGGAGCCGGTGGTCCCGAACGGCCTCAGCTTGTGCAAGATCCACCACGCCGCGTTCGACAGCAACCTCCTCGGCATCTCACCCGGCTACGAAGTACGTATCGACACCGCGCTGCTCGACGAGGTCGACGGGCCGATGTTGCAGCACGGCCTGCAGGCGATGCACGGCCGGGTCCTCGAGCTGCCCGAACGTCGGCGTGACTGGCCGGACGGCGAGCGCCTGGAGCAGCGGTGGGCCGAGTTCGGGCGGGCAAGCTGATGGAGGGCCCAGTTCCCGTGGGACAGCATCACGACCGACCGCGACCGCATGTGCAGCCAGATGGCGTGGTCGAGCTGGCTCGGGTCGTGGCTAAGCCGATCCGCGGCGGCCAGAACCAGCTCGCGCGCCGGACGAGCGTCCACGTCGGACACGTCCAGCGCCTCGGCCACAAACGCGCGGATCCGCGTGTCCGCCTTGACCCCAGGCTTGCCCAGCAGCATGAGCAGGTAGTCCCAGGTCACGCCGCCGAGCCCCTTCACCGTGGTGTAGGCCCGCTTGTGCTCTCGCGACTGCGGGTCGATGTCTGCGTGACGCACACCCAGGTCCCTGAGGTTGCCGGCGGCCACGACGATGGCAGCCGTCTTCAGCAGACCCCCGGACAGGCGCTGCTCGTTGTCGAGAGCCTTCGACAGCTCCTCACCCTCGCGCTTAGCCAGCTCCGCGAGGTCGTCGCAGGTGCCCCCGCCGCGCTCCACCCGCCACGAGGCGCAGCGCCGGCGCACACCGATTGTCGGTGAGCCGTAGTTGGCGCGGATCGACAAGACGGCGTCGATCAACGCCAGCTCGATGTCGTTCGGCCAGCCTCCCGGCCAGGGGGCGAGGTCGGGTCCGATGCGCTCCTCGACCAACCCGACGACGCGGTCCACCTGCTTGCCGTCCGGTGTGCCTCCGAGGCTCTCGTCGATTCGTACGGCGGTGGCGGGCGGCGTATCGACCACCTCGCCGGCGACGATCTCGGTGACGTCGACGACCGCTTCGTCGTCGTCCGGACCTGCGGAAGTGGTCTGCTCGAGCCAGGCCTCGGGGTCAGTGCCGTACTTCTCGGACAAGAAGCGCAGGCGGTACGCATCGCCGGCTCGTCGGAAAGTCTGATCGGCGAGCTGGGCACTGAGGCCGGCGTTGAGCACCACGCCGGCGACGGGCACGGCTTGGGCAAGCTTGGTCTTGGTGAGCTGGAAGCCGAGCTCGAGGTAGACCTTCTCGATAACGCCGACCAGCTGGTTGCCGCGGAACTGTGTCCAGGTGGCCTGGCGCATCATCTGCTGGGTGAGCCGGGACAGCGACCGCAAGGTTTGGGTCTTGCCGCCCTGCGTACCGGCGGAGGCCAAGGACAGGACACCGAGGGCGAAGACCTCCTCCTCCGGCTCGCGTACGTCGTAGCCATAGTGCGCGGCGACGAGGGCGGTGATGCGCCCCATGAAAGCCAACGTGGCCGCTGCATCGGCCGCCACCGCGGCGATCGCTGCTGATGCGGTCACCCCACCGGTGACTGTGGAGGAGACGACCGCCCCGGTGACCGCGACCGCGGTGGCGCCGCCCTGGCCGGCGGCCATCACCGCGTACCTCACCCGGACGCGCGGCAGTGCGGTGTCACAGACGCGCAGGTCGAGCAGCTGCACATCCGCCAGCGACCCGACCTCGGGATGCTGGGCGGCGTAGCGGCGCTAGACTTGGCCACGTCGACGCTGTTGAGCGCCGGGTCGAAGGTCAGCACCCGCAAGCCGTGGATGGCACGGCCAAACAGCTCCTCCATCGACTCCGTGCCCGGTGCGCGGTCCCAGGAGGTGGCCGCGAGCTCTTGGGCGCGGCTGCCTGCCTGTCGTAGTCGCCGCGGCAGGCGTCGCCGGCTGGACTTGCGTTCGAGCGCATCGATCGCCGCCTGCCATGCCTTAACCTCGTAGTCAGACATCCGGGTGAGCCCGGAGTGCGTGCTGTCCTCAGCCACGTCAGGTCCTCTCGTGGCCACGCCCCCATGACGCGGCAGTCCAGTGATCCTGCCTGATGCGGCGCGCGTCGTACAGGGACGCTCGACTGGCTGCTGGTCTGCTCCCACCCCGTAACCGAAACTTGCCCGGGACGCGCTTCGCTCTTGATTCGGGTCAAGCTGGGCGTCGCGATGACCGTGGACCAAGTTGCGGACTAAGCCTAGCCTGGAGCGATGGAGGTCGGCGTACACGAGGCGAAGACGCACCTGTCCAGGTTGCTGCGAGAGGTGGCCCTCGGCCGTGAGGTCAGCATCCGCAACGGGGGGCGGGTGGTCGCTCGCCTCGTGCCAGCGCGCGATCAGCAGCCACGCCAGCTGGGCTTGGACCGCGGGGTCTTCGAGGTGCCCGACGACTTTGACGAGCCGCTGCCCGACGAGTTGCTGCGTGGCTTGGAGTCGTGAGGCTGCTGCTCGACACGCACGTGTTCTTGTGGATGCAGGTCACACCGGAGCGGCTGGGCCGCTCCCTCGCCCTGGTTGAGGACACCGCCAACGAGCTCATCCTGTCAGCAGCAAGCTCGTGGGAGATCGCGCTGAAGTGGACGTTGGGAATATTGCCGCTGCCCGATCCCCCCGACGTCTACGTGCCACGCCGGGTGCAGAGCAGCGCAGTCACGACGCTGCCCGTGGAGCACTCGCACGCCCTTGCGGTGGCTCGGCTGCCGATGCACCACAACGACCCGTTCGACCGGTTGCTCGTCGCCCAAGCCAGGACCGAGCGGCTGCGGCTCGTGACCGCTGATCCGGCTTTCGCCACCTACGACGTGGACGTGGTCCAGGTCGGCTGATCGTCTCGATACGTATTCGTCCACCGCCGGGTCCGACGGGGCGATCTAGGCGCTCCCCGACCCAGACCTACACCCGTACGACGATCAGGTCACTCACCTCGGTCAACCGGTCGAAGTCGTCGTCCTGGGTGACGACCGGCAGCCGGTGAGCCAGCGCGGTGGCGGCGATCCTCGTGTCGTTGACGTTCACCCGCAGGCCCGCCTCCGCCAGCGACACCCGTACGGTCGCCCATCGCTGAGCCACGACCTCGTCGATCGGCAGCACCTCGATGTCGGCGAGAGCGTCCAGGGTGGCCAGGCGGCGTGCCCGCACCGCTGTGCGCCGCGCCGCCAGCACCCCGGCCTGCAACTCGGCGAGCGTCACCACCGACACCGCCGACTCCGCGGGCAGCCGATCGACAGCCAGCGAGCGATCGCTCTCGGACGCGATGAACACCGAGGTGTCCAGCAGCCCGCGCTCGGTGACCGACACCGTAGGTCGTCGGTCAACTCGCCGGCGATGCGCTCAAGATCGGCAGGCAGGTCGCTGTCGGCCTGCGCGACGGCGAGCCGGGCCGCAAGCTCAGCCCGCGGGAGCCATCGGCGGCGCTCGGTGTGCAGCGGCACCAGCTGCGCGACCGGCTCGCCCTTGACGGTGATGATCACGTCTTCGCCCGCCGACACCCGACGCAGCACGCCGGCGGTGTCGTTACGGAGATCCCGAGAGTCTACCCGCGCCATGCTACGACTGTTGCAGATGTGTCGCAGCTGAGCACCGGCGCTGTGCTTTCACGTCCACCTGCCGGCCGGAGGATCTGGACGTACCCAGTCACGGACGACGGGCCGAGGCCTCGCCTCACGGAATCACGAAGACGCGCAAGTCGAGTTGCCCGGCATCCACCATCCAGCCCCAATACTTGTCACCGGTCAGAACGTCGGCTCCAAGACGCTCGGAGACAGCCAGGATGAGGGCGTCACCCAGCGAGAGGGTCGAAGGCGAACCGCTGCGCGAACTGGCCTCGGACGGGTTGCCCGCCGACACCTCCAGCAGCTCCGCTCCCCGCACCAGGTCCCCTTCACCAGCGGGCTCCACACGGAGCCCTTGAGCGGCAAGGACGGCGGCGATCTGCGACGGCGTGCTGACGTTGCCGCGGGCCCGCGACCGGTAGATGATCTCGGTCAGCGCCGGACCTGCCAATACGCTGTCGAACTCTCCACTCGCCAGGACACGGTCCACCGCCTTCCACGCCCGCTCTTGCAACACCCACGTGATGACTGCTGAGGAGTCCAGGCTCAGCAGCCGCGTCATCCGTCGACGCCGAGCTCGGCGAGCAATCCGTCCGCGATCTCGTCCTCCGAGCGAGGGTCGACCGCGTTGCGGCCCGGCGCACCCTCGAAGCGTGCCTCGCTCAGCTCACGATCGGCGCGGCGGAAACGGCGCACATCCGCGACGGCGTCCTCTCCATCCCCACCCCGGTTGTTGGCCCACAGGCCGAGCGCCATCGAACGCGCCGTCGTCATCCGGACCTCTCCGTCCTCCAACACCAGGCGCAGGCGGTCCCCGCCGGAAACCCCGAGTGCCCTGCGCACCTCAGCCGGGATCACGACGCGTCCCTCAGAGCTCATCCTCGTACTAAACTCGGTTCGTGTTGCCATATGTGACAGCGTACGGCAGAGACACGTCCTCGGCCATGCTTCTGAAATTGCGCCGCACTCGCCATAAGTGCCACCCGCTGGGCTCGACCACCAGGCCCGCTGGACGGTCGGCCTTCGACCCCCGCAGCTACGCCAGGACGGCCCGCCCTGCCGAGTCGGAACCACATCGTAGAAAGTGCCACGACTCCTACAGATGACCCAAGCATCAGGCAGCGGAGACCGGCTGGCCGAGCCACTGGAGCACCGGGACCTGCGCAACCGCAGCGCCGAGATCCTGCCCAACGTCCAGAACGGTGCGACCTACGAGATCACCAACCCTGGGGCGAGGCGGCGACGGAGATGGGGTTGACCACCGTGTCGCCGGCCTGACTCCCACGGCGTCGGCCCGCCGGGCAGCGGTCGATGACCTGCCGCTAACGCCGGCTGATTGACTGCACCGGTGACCTCGCTGCAGTCGTGGTTGTGCACGCTGGACGCCGACGATCTCGCCGCCGTGCTCCGGCACCGCCCGGACACGCTCCGCGGCGTCGAGCCACGCGGACCGGCCGAGCTCGCCGACCGGCTGGAGGATGCCTACTCGGTGTCCGATGCACTGCAGAGCGCACCCACACCGGTGCTCGAGCTGCTGCACGCCCTGCTCGCAGTGGGCACAGCGCACCGCAAGTCGGTGAGCTGGCTGCTCGACGGCGGCGACGCCGAAAACCACGACGAGCAGGTCGGCCGCACGCTCGACTGGCTACGCGTACGGGCGATCGTCTGGCCGGGCGACGACGACACCTTGACGTACGCGGCGGCGCTGCACCAGCCGATACCGACACCCCTGGGGCTCGGCACGGCGGCCCGCCTGCTGCTCGATCCGATCAACGCCGACACGCTCAACAAGTCCCTGACCCAGCTCGGGCTGCCCCGGCAGAAGACCAAGGGCGCCACAGTGGACGTCCTGGTCGCGGCGTTGTCCGACGGCGAACGGATACGGTCGCTGGTCGCGGTCGCACCGCCCGACGTGGCCGCCGAGCTGCGCCGCCGGGCGTGGGCCGGGCTCGACGACGACCCGTACGACGACCCGTACGACGACGTGGCCGGTGGTCGCGCCGCCCTGCAGGCCGCCTGGGAATTGCGGCACCGGACCAACCAGTGGGCGATCGAGCGTGGTCTGGTGCAGCAGTCGTACTGGGGTGCTCCGGCCGAGATGGCCGCCGAGGTGGCGCTGGCGCTGCGCGGGCCCGACTACCGCGCGCCGTTCCACCCGGTGCCACCGAGGCCCGGTGCCCGTCGGCTGGACCCGGTGGCGCTCGACCGCGAGGCGCGGGTCGCGGTGGCCTCGTTCACCGACCGGTCCGCATCGGTGCTCGACCTGCTGGCGCGCGCCCCGGTCAAGGCACTGAAGAGCGGCGGGGTGGGCGCCAGGGAGCTGGCCCGGTTGGGCAAGCAATCCGGATGCTCTGAGCCTGAGCTCCGGCTGGTGCTCGAGCTGGCAGGCGAGACCGGACTGCTGTCCGTCGGTGCCCAGGTCGGCGTATCCGGTGACTTTGCCGGCTGGCGGGCCGACGAGCCGGCGACGCGATTCGCCCATCTGCTGTGGACGTGGTGGCAGCTGCCCGCCACCCCGACCGACGACCGTGACGCTGACGGCAAGCCGACTGCGGCACTGCGCCGACCAGGGCAGTGCCCGGCGTGTCTCGGCGCGCGGCGCGGCCTGGTCGCAGCGGCTGCCGAGCTTGCCCCCGATGCGGCCGCCGAGCCCCGCGAGCTCGTCGCCTCGCTGCTGTGGTCGCGACCGCTCGTGCACCTGGTGGGCAACCACAGCGAGCCAGCCGTCTGGCAGGAGGCCGAACAGCTGGGCGTGCTCGCGCACGGCGCGCTGACCGACCTCGGCCGGGCACTGGCCACCGACGACCTCGACGCGGTGCGAGGGCAGGCGGGCGAGCTGCTGCCCGCCGCGACCGACCACGCCACCTTCGGGAGCGACCTCACCGTCGTCGTCTCCGGACAGCCGTCTGCCCGGGTCAGCGGCACGCTCGACGCCGCAGCAGACCGGGAGAGCCGCGGCGCGGCCACCGTGTGGCGGTTCACCGCCGGCAGCGTGCGCCGCGCGCTGGACGAGGGCGCCAAGCCGGAGGGTCTGCTGGGCGACCTCCAGGCAGTTGCCACCGGCGAGCTGCCGCAACCGCTGCGCTACCTGGTCACCGACGTTGCCAGGCGACACGGGTCACTCCGAGTGCGGGCGGCGGTCGGCGTGGTGCTCGTCGACGACGCCGCCCTGGCCGCACAGGTGGCCGCCGACCGATCTCTGCGTGCGCTGCACCTGCGACTGGTGGCACCCACCGTGCTGCTCACCGACAGCGACACGACCGCAGCCCTGCCGGCGCTCCGCAAGGCCGGCTACCTGCCCGTAAGCGAGGACGACGCGGGGGTACGGATCGTGGAGGGAGTGCCGCGGCCAGCGCAGAAGCCGCCGCGCGACCCAGCCGTCCGTGAAGCACCGGCTCCGGCGCCTGGGCCGGTTGACTTTGCCGCAGCCGCCGGCCGCATCCTCGCCGACGGGGCCCAAGGCAGTGATGCCCTGGCAGCCTCGCCGACCGAGGCGCTCATCGCCTCCCACACCCGCCGGCTCCGCGGCCCCGAGGTGCGACTGCTGGCGCACGCCGTGGACATCGAGGGTGCTGTGACGATCGACTACCGGGCCAGCAGCGGCGGACACACCCGACGCACCATCAGCAACATCGAGCTTGTGGGCGGTCAGCTGTTGGCGTGGTGTCACCTTCGCACCGACGACCGTCACTTCGCGCTGGACCGTATCCGCTCGGTGTCACCAGCGCCTCCGTCCTGACCGAGCGCCATCGGCTTCGCCGCCGCACACGGTCACTCGGTGCACTGAGCACCCGTGGGGCGGCAAAGGGAGCGGTGGCGCACCGAGTACGCCATAAGGCTCGGCGCACCCGGTCCGCTCGTCGTCAGGACATCGTGCTGGCAGGCATCGACCCGTTGGCGGCGACGAGCTTGAACTGCGCCCCGGTTGGGTCGGTGGCGGCGGCCAGCCGCCCGTACGGGGTGTCCTCCGGCTCGTGCACCACCGAACCGCCGAGCTCGACCGCCTTGGCGAGCCCTGCGTCGGCGTCGTCGACACCGAAGTAGACCGACCAGTGCGCGGGCACCTCCGCAGCCAGCATGCCGGTGGCGTCCATGACGCCGGCCAGCCACTCCTCGCCGTACGTCAGCGTGGTGTAGCGAAACTCGGGGGTGTCGCTGACGGTGCGAGTGTCCCATCCGAAGGCGTCGCGGTAGAAGGCGACGCTCGTGTCGTAGTTGCGGGTGTGCAGCTCGAACCAGGCCGGCGTGCTGGGCTCCCCCAGGACGCCGAAGCCGCGGTGCAGGCCCGGCTGCCACAGGCCGACCGCGGCGCCACCGGCGTCGGCGACCACGGCCATGGTCCCGAGGTCACTGACGACCATTGGCGGCAGGATCACCTGGCCGCCGCTGGCGGTCACCGCGTCGACGGTCTTGGTGGCGTCGTCGGTGGCCAGGTATACCGACCACTGGTCCGGCGCGGCGGACTCGGGCTGGCTGGCCATGCAGCCTGCGATCCGCACGTCGTCGTGGCGAAAGTTGAGGTAGCCGCCGAACTCCGCTGCCTGTTCCTCGGCGGTCCAGCCGAACAGCCGGCTGTAGAAGTCGATGCTCGCCTGGGTGTCGGAGGTCGTCAGGTCGATCCAGCAGGGCGCCCCGGTCGGCGCGGTGTCTCGTCGTGGCATCGTGGGCTCCTTCGTGAGTGTGGTGCCTTCGCCCGGGCGTGGGCGGTGCTGCGATGTAGACGCGCCAGGACCGCCGAGTTCATCGGTACCTTGCGCATCTGTTGTCAGCAGTGCTTGGGCACCCCGTACGGCGGGTCCTAGCATGTCGCGCATGAGCACCACGTCTGTCGACAAGGACCTGCTGGACGAGCGGCTTGAGGAGCACCGCCTCGAGCTGCGTGCGTACTGCTATCGCATGCTCGCGTCCCCGTTCGAGGCGGACGACGCGGTCCAGGAGACGCTGATCCGGGCCTGGCGCTCGCACGACCGGTTCGAGGGTCGTTCGTCGCTGCGGTCCTGGCTCTACCGGATCGCCACCAACGTCTGCCTCGACATGCTGCGCAGCAGCCAGCGGCGGGCCCGGCCGATGGACCTCGGGCCGGCCGGCGAGCCGGTCATGGAGAACCTGCACGAGCGACCTGAGACGACGTGGCTCGAGCCGGCACCGGACTCCCTGGTGGTCGCCGAGGGCGCCGACCCGGCAGCCGTCGCCGTTGCGCGTGACTCGGTACGGCTGGCCTTCGTCGCCGCGCTGCAGCACCTGCCGCCACGGCAGCGCGCCACGCTGATCCTGCGCGAGGTGCTGCAGTGGCGTGCCAGCGAGGTCGCCGACCTGCTGGGCACCACTGTCGCCTCGGTGAACAGCGCTCTGCAGCGGGCGCGGGCGACGCTCGGGGCCAATCAGCCGACGGGATCGAACGCGGCCGGCATGCTCGGGGCAGCCGAGCGCGTGCTGCTGGACGGCTACGTACGGGCGTTCGAGGCCTACGACATCGAGGCGCTGACGGCACTCATCCACGAGGACGCGACCCAGTCGATGCCGCCCTACGACCTGTGGCTGGCGGGCCGGGACAACATCTTCACCTGGTGGTTCGGTCCGGGCATCGGGTGCCGCAACTCCAGGGTCGTTCCCACGGTCGCCGCGAACGGGTCGCCGGCGTTCGGGCAGTACAAGCCCAGCCCAGGCGGCGGGTTCGAGCCGTGGGCGCTGCAGGTGCTCGAGCTGCGTGACGGCCGGATCGGCGAGCTCACGTTCTTCCTCGGCACCGAGCGGCTGTTCCCGCTGTTCGGGCTGCCGGCGCGGCTCGAGGCGTAGCTCGCAGGAGCGCCGCCGGGCTTCATCTACGTCGCTCAACGTGATGCCACGCTGCTGAGACGGGGGCGCGTCTTTCGGCGGACCGCTCCAGCGTCGTTGGAAGCGCGGCTGGCCGACGAAGTGGCACCTTGTCGTACGCATGGCGCAGGCTGCGCACGACCTAAGGCTCTGCACCGTGTCGCCTGCGTAGCAGGGGCGACGAGGTCGCAGCCCGACCACCTGCCGCGTGCGATCAGCAGCTCCGCTGACTGGACCGCATCCTGAGCCAGATCGCATGGTCGAGCTGGCTGGGATTGAGGCGGAGTCGGTCGGCGCAGACGAGGTCGGCAGCGACCTACGGCTCGGCCTGGGGGCCCGACAGAGTGCCGGCGACGAACCGACAGATCCAGGTGTCCGCCTTGACGCTTTGGACCCCGAGCAACAGCACGAAGTACTCCCGTGTCACCGGTCCCAGCCCGGAGACGCTCACATACGCCCGCTTGTGGCCGCGGTGGGCGTCACGAGGTCGCTCACTCGGGGCACCCGGCAGCTCATCGGCAAGCCGACCACACCGATAGCTAAACACCGACGGACAGTGGCGCGAGTCGCACCGCCGACTGTCGGCGCTGTCAGCCAGGATGAGCACATGCTGCCAGGGGACTCCGCGACGCTCAGGAAAGCGCGCGGCGCGTTCTTCACCCCGGCGCCGGTCGCCAGGTTCATCGCGGACTGGGCGGTTCACAGCCCCCAAGACGATGTGTTCGAGCCCTCCTGTGGCGAGGCTGTGTTTCTGCATGAGGCGGGTCGGCACGACCACCAGGGACGCCTCGTCGGCGTAGAACTCAATCAGGCTTCGGCGAGTGAGGCTGAGCGTACGCTTCGCGTCGAGGGGATCGCTGCTGAGGTCCGAACGGGCGACTTTTTCGCGATCGAACCCGACGGCTCCTACGACGCCGTGATCGGCAATCCACCGTACGTCCGCTATCAGGACTTCACAGGGGAGGCCCGCTCTCGCTCCCGAGCCGCAGCGCTCAGAGGAGGTGTGACGCTGACAGGCCTGGCCTCCTCTTGGGCGGCATTCACAGTGCACTCCGCACTGTTCTTGAAGTCGGGGGGCCGACTTGGACTCGTTCTCCCGGCGGAGCTGTTGACAGTGAACTACGCCGCGGACGTCCGGCGATTCCTCATGCAACACTTCAAGTCAGTCGCATTGGTCATGTTCACCGAACGGGTCTTCCCGGATGTCCTGCAGGAGGTGGTCCTGCTCCTGGCCGAAGGCTTCGACCCGGAGGGAAAAGACGGCATCGACCTCTGCGACATCTTCGAGGTGCGGGACGCCGACGCGCTAAAGGATCTCACGGTCGCCAAAACCTGGAAGCCCCCGTTCCGCGAGGGCAAGTGGACTGCGTCCCTCATCTCCAAGCCCGCTCTCGCAGCGTTCTCCCGACTGTCGACCGGATGGGGATTTGCACCGCTGGAACGGTGGGGGGACACCACGCTCGGTATGGTCACCGGGAACAACAAGTACTTCGCCCTGTCACCGCGCCGCGTCGATGAGCTCGGGTTGGCGCTCTCAGATCTCCTCCCGCTGTCCCCTCCGGGATCTCGACACCTCCGCGGCCTGACCCTGAGCCAGGGGAGCCAATTGGCCCTGGGCGATAATGGCGCGGCAACCTGGCTCTTCCGACCTTTGCAGGACCCCTCCGCGGCCGCAGCTCACTACATCCGGGAGGGCGAGGAGACTGGGGTCCACACCGCGTACAAGTGTCGAGTGCGGTCTCCGTGGTGGCGGGTGCCGTACCTGCGGCCGGCTAACCTACTTCTGACCTACATGAACGCGGACACTCCGCGGCTTACGACGAACTGCGTTCGGGCGCATCACCTCAACTCTGTGCACGGCGTCTACCTCCGCCCCGAACTCCGGACGGACGGAATGGACCTGCTTCCCCTTGCGTCGCTGAACTCGGTCACGCTGCTAAGCGCTGAAACCGTGGGGCGGGCGTACGGCGGCGGTATTCTCAAGCTCGAGCCGCGGGAGGCCGACCACTGGTCAGTTCCATCACCGGAGCTCATCAGGGAGCACGCCTCGCAGCTCAATGCCTTACGTCCGGAAGTCTCTGCACTCCTCGAACAAGGAATGCTCCTAGACGCAACAGGTTTGGTGGATAAGATCCTGCTGGTCGAGGGGCTGGGTATCGACTACGACGGGCTGCGCCACATTCGCGCGGCGCATCGCGAGATGACCACTCGCCGTATCGCCCGCGGCAAGGGGCGGAGTACCGGTGGCTGAACCCTCGTTGAAGCGCCAGGGCTGGATTCTATTTGACGACATCGTGGCCAAGGCCGAGCTCAGGGAAGCAAACCCGTGGGTTCAGGCCGAGAGCGAGGCGGTGTTTCAACCGGATTTCACCACGCTGTCACGCCTGCTCGCCGTACCGGTCATGCTAAAGGCCACGTCACAGTCCGGAGTGCCGGCGCTAGCCCTTGACGTGTGGACGGCCTACGAGCTCCGAAGGGCAGGATTCGACGCAAGCAGGGTGTGGCCTTGTGCCACACCTCCGCGAGTACTGCCGTATGACGTGGCCGCACTGGTCGAGAGCCTTCCGAAGGCGATGCGCATAGCTGTTCAGGAACGGCTGAGACGTGGGCAAAGTGGTGGCACGGCGAGTTCCAGCGCGAACCTTCTGGGCAAGAATTACGTCAAGCAGGTGGATGTCGTGATGAGCACATGGCAAACCGGCCCAGAGCTGATGATCTCGACCAAGCGCATGGATTCATCTTTCGGCAAAAACGCCGCAAACCGCGTCGAGGAATCCTACGGCGACGCCAAGAACCTTAGCCTCCGGCACCCGCAAGCAGCCCTCGGATTTCTCTACGGCCTCCGGTCGACGGCGTTTGACGAGGAACCGGACGTTGCCATTTGGCTGGTCGACCTTCTCACTAAACTCGGGCGAAAGGAGGACGCATACGGTGCCGTCGGGCTCATCGTTCCTGAGTGGGGTGGCGACATCCCGGCCGGAGACGACGCTGGTGCCGCCGACGATGCGGCACCACTCACCATCGAGCCAGCGGTGGCTGTCGGTGACGAGACGGGGGCGGAGCCGCCGGTTACGGTGGATCGATGGAATCAACCGGGGCTGCTACCAGTGGTCAACCTTCGTCACGATCTGGTTCCAGCGCCGCTCTCCCCAGCGCGATTCTTTGAGGTCATGGTCGAGACCGTGCTGCTCAACAGCCCGATCAACTTCCACGGTGAGGCACGCGATCGCCGAGCCGCGGCTGCCTAATCGCGCCAGGCGAGAGGCCCACGGTGCGAATGCTGGAGCGTCTCGGGCGGGCAGATGCCTGACTTGCCCGCCCGAAGCGCCCGTTGGCGGTCACCGCTGTCGTGGTCGCGGACAGCAGCGATGGGGTTGGCGGGGGCTGGGCCCATCAACGCTGGTCTGCCGGTATGGCAGAGGGACTGACAATCGTTCCAGTGCCCGGCGCCACGTTGGCCTGAAAGGCGGTGCTTTGGACGTTCTCCGTTGTAGTCTCGAGCAGATGTGGTTGCGCGAAGCGGCCTGTGGCGTCTAGCACCTCCTCGACCGGATAATCGCGTCGCTCAACATACATTCTGGCTACTTCACGATCGATGGGACTTGGAATCGCCACTTCTTTGGGCATAGTAAAATCCGAAGCGCAGAGCGACTGCACCAGGCGCCAGCCCTCATAGAATACCTGCATGAAGCTAGCGTCGTGTGGCACCGGGCAGAGAACAAGATTTCGTTGCTCATCGTGCCTAATTGAGCCCTGATCCACCGACGGTGATTCAAGGTCGGTGATTTCAGTGGTTTTGGGTGTGTGGTGGTGGTGTGGGCGTGGCTGGCCCGCCGGCCTTGACCGGCTCTTCCACTATGGTCCTGGGTTGCGCCGTTTCCGGGCTGG
>JBBSMN010000007.1:0-29438 GCA_038233135.1 Propionibacteriales bacterium | reverse complement strand
GGGCGTCCCGGCGCGCGGGTCGTGTCGAGCCGTCGGGCCGCTGTCGAGCATGGACATATCCCATCAGAGCCCACCGACAGTCCGACCCCGAAAACGGCCCCACAGACCCCGCCGCCGAAAGAAAGTTGAGAAACTTTCCCGAGCGGCGGAGGTGACCGCGGCTGCGTCGCCCCTCGACGCCGTACACGCTCTGAGTATCCCGGGGTCCCCCGCCGACGAGGTGACAGGATGACCGTCTGAGCCGAGACCCGACGTGGGGGAGCTGTGCCGATCACGGGCGACGCGACCATCCGCAACCACGCCGCGTTCGTCTGGTCGGTGGCGGACCTGCTGCGCGGTGACTACAAGCAGTCAGAGTACGGCCGGGTCATCCTGCCCATGGTGGTCCTGCGCCGCCTGGACTGCGTGCTGGAGCCGACGAAGGGCGAGGCCGCCGGTGGTCAGCAGTTCTACAACGTCTCCCAGCTGACCATGACGATGCTGCTGGAAGACCCGACCAACATCGCCGACAAACCTGCACGCGGACGTGTGGGCCTTCTCCGGCGGTTCTCCGAGCGGTCAAACGAGACCGCCGGTGAGCACTTCACCCCGCGCGAGGTCATCCGCCTGATGGTGAACCTGGCAGTCGACCGAATGGATCGTGCCGAAGGGGAGCATCTGATGACGAACCCCGACAAGGGTGGCCAGGTGATCCGGAAGACCGCGTTCTACGTGCGGATCGGCAACGGGACCCGCGGGACCGCCGACGCGGCGGAGCGGCAGAAATACCTGGCCGGCCGCTGGGGAACGGCGCCGAGCCGACCCTCCACGCCATGACATCGTCGGTGCGGGTGCGCTCGCTGTCGATCCCGCGTCGCGAGCTGCGCTGGCGGTTCTCGCGGTCGCAAGGTCCCGGCGGCCAGGGCGTCAACACCGCCGACAGCAGGGTGGAGCTGTCCTTCGACGTGGCCCGTACGACCGCGCTGCCGCAGCCGCTGCGGGAGCGCGCGCTGCAGCGCCTCGCCGGTCGGCTGGTCGACGGCGTCCTCACCGTGTCGGCGCAGGAGCACCGGGCCCAGATCGCCAACCGGCGCGCAGCCGAGCAGCGCATGGTCGAGGCGCTCGACCAGGCGCTGGCTCCGCCGCCGCGTACCCGCCGAGCCACCCGACCCACCCGCGGCTCGGTGCGGCGGCGGCTCGAGGCCAAGCAGCACCGGTCGCGCACCAAGCAGCTGCGCCGCCGCCCTGCGGACTGAGCACGGGACGGTGCAGCCGAGGACACCGCAGCCCGCCGTGTCGGTGCGCAGTCACACCCGCACCCGCCGCTCGCGCAGCCGCTCGTACGCCGGTCGGCACGCCTCGGCGACAGCCGCCTCGCGCGCAGACAGCTCGATGGCCCGCGGCCGCCACGGCTCGAAGCCGGTGCTGGCGAGCACCGCGTCGTACCAGTGCCGCGCCCACACTCCGTCGCTGGCGCGGGGCCCGGCGGGCCAGCTCAGCATCGCGTCGGTGAACGGCAGCCCGAGCCAGTCGCACCACCACTCCAGATGGTCACGCGGGTCGCGCAGGAAGTCGCCCGCGTCGATCACCGGCGGCTGCTGACCGTCGCCGAGCAGGTGGTCGAGCAGGTCGGCCTGCTGGAGCAGACCGATGTCGGCAGGCTCGACGGTCCCCCGGGACCGGACGTAGGACGCGACCACCTCCCGCGGCTCACGCACGAGCAGAACGTTGGTGAAATCGGTCAGCCAGTCCCAGCCCATCTCCGGCAACAGGTGGTGGGTCATGTGCTTGGCGTAGTGCACCCGTACGCCGGCTGGCACGGGACAGTGCAGGGCGGCCACTGCCTCCCGCCAGTCGGTGGGACCGGCGGCGATCACCACGTCGCGGCCCGGATGCTCGATGCCGGTCATGGCCAGGTAGGCCGCGTACAGGGGCTCGTCCACGACCATGCAGTCGGGACGGTTCTCCCATGCGCGCATCAGGGCGGTGGAGATGTTGCGTGGCCCTGACCAGACGGCCAACCGCACCGGCTCCGCACCTGGCGCAGTCACGGCACGGGTGTCGTCCGAGCGGCCACGTCGGCGGCCAGCAGCTCGGCGTACAGCTGCTGCAGCCGTGCGGTGACCGGTCCGCGCGTCCCGTCGCCGATGCGCCGCCCGTCGACCTCGCGGACGGGCACGACGCCGGCGAAGGTTCCGGTCACGAGGGCCTCGCTCGCGCCGTACACGTCGGTGAGGCTGAACGACTTCTCGTGAGCCGCGATGCCGGCGGAGCGGCAGACCCGCAGCACGTTGGAGCGGGTGATGCCGTCGAGGCAGTACCTGCCATCCGACGTCCACACCTGCGGCTCACCGTCGTCACCGCGGCGCACGCAGAAGAAGTGCGTCGAGTTGCAGGTGGCGACAAAGCCGTGCGGGTCGAGCATGAGCGCTTCGTCCGCGCCGGCGGTATAGGCCTGGATGCAGGCCAGGATGTCGTTCAGCTTGCTGTGCGCGTTCAGCTTGGGGTCCAGGGTGTCGGGCGCGGCGCGGCGGACGTGGGTCGTGAAAAGTGTGATGCCGCGCTCGACGGTGGATGGCAGTGGTTCCTTGTGCTCGGCGATCATCACGACTGTCGCTGGACCGATCGTGACCCGGGGATCCTGGTACGGGGTGGCCTTGATGCCACGGGTGACCATCAGGCGTACGTGCACGCCGTCGGTCATGGCGTTCGCCGCCAGCAGCCGGTAGAGGTCGGCGGTGAGCTCAGGCCGGCTGCGACCGACGTCCAGGGCGATGGCGGCCGCTCCCTCGAACAGCCGGTCGAGGTGTCGCTCGAGGAACGCCGGGTGACCTCCCGCGACGCGCAGACCCTCCCAGACGCCGTCCCCGAGCACGAAGCCCGAGTCGAACACCGACACCACCGCCTGCTCGCGCGGCACCAACTCGCCGTTGACCAGCACCAGCGCCTCAGCGTTGCGCGGGTCTTCCTCGTACGAGTGCGTGCCCTGGGTCACCTGCGGGAGGGTAGCCGTGGGCGGCGAAGCCGTGCAGAAACTCACGGATGAGCGTGCGGAAACTCACGGATCGCGGGGGAGGCTGCCGGGGGTGGCGTCGGTGGCCAGGTCCTGGTGCTTGATCGACAGCCCGAGCACGGTGATCACGGTGGCTGCCGTCATCATCCAGATCGCCACGCCGAAGGTCTGCGTGGTGCCGAAGGTCTGCGCGATCCGGCTGCCGAGCTCCATCTGCTCCTGGCTCGGCTGCGCACCGCCGGCCCGCGCCTGCAGCTCACCGAGCTTGTCGTTGATCCCGTTGGCGAAGACGGTGCCCAGCACCGCGATGCCGATCGCGCCACCCACCTGCTGGACCGTGTTCAGCACCGCCGAGCCGACACCGGAGTCGGCACGGTCGACACGACTGACCGCCGTCAGCGTCAGTGGGACGAACAGGAGGCCCATGCCGATGGCCTGGACGATGATCCACGGCATCAGAGCGCCGACGTACGGGGAGTCGACCTCGAGCCGGCCGTAGCCCCACATCGCTAGCACGGTCATGGCGCCGCCGGTGCCGGCGATCCACCGCGGGTCAACGCGGGAGATCAGTGCCGAGGCGATCTGGGCGGCGACGATGATGCCCGCGGTGAAGGGCAGGAACGCCACGCCGGCCTTGAGCGGGCTGTAGCCGAGGACCTGCTGGATGAACAGCGACAGGAACAAGAACATCGAGAAGATGGATGCGCCGACGATGAGCATCACCGTGAAGCTGACTGCTCGGGTGCGGTCGGTGATGATGCGCAACGGGAGCAGGGCGTGCGGCGTCCGCGCCTCGATGACGAAGAACGCAACGAGGAGTGCGAACCCGGCGACGATCGGCGCGATCGTCCAGAACTCCGTCCACGTTGCCGGGGCGCCGGTCGACGGGTCGACCTGGGCCTTGTGGTTGAACCCGTAGACGACCGCGACCAGGCCGAGGGTGGCGGTCACGGCGCCGGGCAGGTCCCACCGGCCCGGTTGTGGCTTGGACTCGGACAGGAAGCGCGGTGCCAGGAAGGCCACGAACAGGCCGATCGGCACGTTGATGAACATCGTCCAGCGCCACGAGGCCTCGGTGAGCGCTCCGCCGACGATGAGGCCGACCGCGGCTCCTGCTCCGGACATCGCGGCGTAGACCGCGAAGGCTCGGTTGCGTGGCGGGCCCGCCGGGAAGGTGGTCGTGATGAGGGCCAGCGCCGTCGGCGAGGCCGCTGCTGCCCCTGCCCCTTGCAGGGCACGGGCGCTGAGCAGCTGCCACTCCGACTGCGCGAAGCCGGCCAGCAGGGATGCCAGCGCGAACACCAGCACGCCGGCGATGAAGACCTTGCGTCGTCCGATGACGTCGCCCATCCGTCCACCGAGGAGCAGGAGTCCGCCGAAGGCGATGGCGTATGCGGTCACGACCCAGGTGAGGTTGGCGTCGCTGATCGCGAGGTCGCCCTGGATGCGGGGCAGCGCGATGTTCACCACCGAGGCGTCGAGGACGACCATCAGCTGCGCCGCGCTGATCAGCACCAGCGCGATGCCGAGATTGCGGTGACCGGTCTCGGCGTCCGGTGGGGTGCCGTCGGGTTCGTCCGGCCGGCCGGCCGGTCGAGTGGTGGGTTCTGTGCTCATGCTGGATCCTTCGAGATCGGTGCGGTGGCGCGGAGCACCACCTGATCGAGGACACGGGCGACGAACGACTCGTCGACGACGTGACCGAGGACGGTGGAGTGGAAGGCGCACATGCTTGGCAGCACGGTGTGGAGCATCTCCAGGTCGAGATCGGGATCGACCTCGCCGCGGCGCGCGGCTCGGTCGAAGACAGTGAGCGTCACAGCCATCCGGGGCGCCAGGAAACGCTGGCGCCAGGCAGCCGACAGCTCGGCGTCGGTGTGCAGTGCGGTCAGCAGACCACCGAGCACCGACATCGGGAGCCGGTCGGTCATGCCGGCGGGTCCGCACGCCAGCGCCATCAGGTCGCCTCGCAGCGAACCGGTGTCCGGCACCTCCGGGCCGGGCAGCCCCTTGGCGCGGCTGACCGCGTCGACCACCAGCTCGGCCTTGGTCGACCAGCGCCGGTAGAGCGTGGCCTTGGAGGCATGGGCAGCCAGGGCCACCTGGTCCATGGTGAGGCGGTCGTAACCGACCTCGGCGAGCACCTCGACGGCGGCGTCGAGGACTTCGTTCTCGCGGGCGCCCTCGACGCGGGGGCGCCTGGTGGTCGTGGTCACGGGGCTTCTCCTGCTCAGAGGGGTGGCGCGGTCACCCGATGTTCACCGCGCTGTCGGTTTGCCGTAATAAAACGAAACTGTTTCGTCTCGTCTCAGCGTACAACCGCACAACGCACGGCGCGCGCTGGATCGTCCGCAGCGCACGATCCAGTGCGGTGGTGTCGGTCACATCGTGGCTGCGCATTGACCGCGAACACCGCACTCGGCAGTACGCCGGGGGGTGGGTGCTCGTAGCGGCTGATGGGTTGACCGGTCGCACGTCGGGAGCAAGCGTGGCTTCGACCTCACTGTTGCACCTGCTTCGGCAAGGTGAGGATTTCGGCTCCGTCGTTGGTGATAGCGATCGTGTGCTCGCTGTGTGCTGTCCGGCAGCCTGTCGCACTTCGGAGCGTCCACCCGTCGGCGTCAGTGACGAGCGCGGCGGTGTCGGCCATGACCCACGGCTCCAGTGCGAGCAGCAGCCCAGGGCGCAGTTTGAACCCACGGCCGGGCCGTCCGGTGTTTGAAACGTGCGGGTCCTGGTGCATCGTTGATCCGATGCCATGACCTCCGTCGGTGTTGATCGGGTACCCCGCCTCACTGAGGACCGAGCCGATGGCATGGGAAATATCACCGATGCGAGCCGCGGGTCCGGCAGCGGCTATCCCTGCGCTCAATGCACGTTCGGTTGCGCTGATCATCGCGACGCTCTCCGGGGGTTTTGATTCGCCCACGATGAAGCTTATGGCATAGTCTGCAGCGACTCCGCCTTTGGAGACGGCGAGGTCGAGTGTCAGCAGATCGCCGTCGGCAAGCGGGTGGTCGTATGGCAGTCCGTGGAGCACGGCGTCGTTGACGGCCGTGCAGATGTAGTGGCCGAACGGCCCGCGTCCGAAGGACGGCTCGTAGTCGACGTAGCAGGACTGCGCTCCAGCCTCGGCGATCATGGTCTCGGCCCACCGGTCGATGTCCAGAAGGTTCGTACCGACCGTGCTACGGCTCTTCAGCGTCTCCAAAATGCCAGCGACCCGGGCGCCTGTGTCCTTTGCTCGGGCCAGCTTGGTGGGGTTCAGGATCTCGATCGTGCGGCGCCTTCCTCACGCAACAGCATTGGAGCCGTGGTCAGGTTGCCGCTCACTCCCGCAAAGGTCCAGCGCGGGCAGCGCCTCGGTGCTCTCCTACGTCTCGCCAGGCGGGAGCGCTCGATGCTCGATACCGCGCTCGATGCACGCGTCTCACTGGAGACCCTTCGGAAGATCGAGTCGGGCCGCGTAGCAACTCCTGCCTTCTCGACCATCGCGGCGATCGCCGACGTGCTCGGTCTGTCCCTCGATGCGGTGTGGGCGGAGATCAACCAGTCCGAACGCGGGGTTGAACCGACCAGCTCTGGTCACAACGCACGTGAGCGGTCGGCCTAGTAAGTCTCAATCCAGCAGCTGCGTTGGACCTAGCCGTCAGTGCGTGTGCGGCGGGACCGTCGGCCCCTCGGAGGGCTGAACCACGACGAAGCCCGGGCCGCTGAACGCGTACTGGAACGCCTCGCCGCTGCCCCCGCGCAGCATCGAGCGCATATTCATGCTGCTCACGACGTCGGGGCGCAGGTTGGCCGACCAGCACACGGCGGCCTGCGGGTCGACGAACGTCGGCTGCTGGGAGCAGTCGAGCAGCACGGGCTCCCCGTCGCAGGCCAGCGACACGGTACCGGTGCCTTGGACAAGAGTGTTGAACAGACCGCCGGTCATCATCCCCGCGCCCTTCGTGCGATGGATGTCGTGGTCGAGCGTCGCGTCGAAGGCGAGCAGGCTGCGGCCGTTGATGCTGATGCCGTCCCCCTCCAGCCGGATGAGGAAGACCTCCGCCGCGTCCTGGGCGAAGAAGACCTCACCTGCACCGCTGACGCGCATCAGGGGGTTGTCCTCGCTGGTCAGCGCCTTGCGCACCAACCGTCCGAGGCTGCCGGCACTCTCATGGTGGAACTCGATCCGGCCCTGGTAGGCCACCATCGCACCCTTGGACGCCAGCACGTCGGCGCCCAGCGAGACCCGCAGCATCCGCTTGCTCTGCAGGACCCACCGCTCGTCGGTCTCACGCTCGTTGTGGTCGCTGTTGAAGAGATCGCTGCGCATGGCCCGATGATGGCAAAGCCGCGTTCGGCTTCCGGCAGGCGGGCCGGGGGCGTACTGTGCAGCGGGGCCGTTATCCGATCGTGACCGTACGATCGGTGCGAGCAGTCCGGGGGGACGCGAAGGAGACCGTCTTTGAAGGTGTTCGTGACCGGCGCCACCGGTGTGATGGGGCGCTCGACGATCGCCACGCTGCTAGCAGCGGGCCATGACGTGTCCGGGCTGGCGCGGTCGGCCAACAGCGCGAACGCCATCGGAGCGATGGGCGCCACGCCGGTGTCCGGCGGCCTGTTCGACCCCGACGGGCTGGTGAACGCGTTCGAGGGGTGCGACTCCGTGTGCAACATGGCGACCCACGTCCCGGTGGGCTACGCGGCGCTGCGGCCCGGCGCGTGGCGCGTCAACGACCGCATCCGCGCCGAGGGCTCCCGGCTGGTCGCTGCGGCTGCCCGCGCCGCCGGGGTGCGCCGATTGGTGCAGGAGTCGGTCAGCCTGGTCTACGCCGACGCGGCGGAGGAGTGGATCGACGAGAGCAGCCCGGTCGTGACCAATCACGCCGCTGAGCCGATGGTGCTCGCCGAGTCGCATGCACAGAGTTTCGCCGGGTGCAGCCGGGACAGCGTGGTGCTGCGCCTCGGGGGCATCGTCGGCGACGACGAGCACACCCGCTGGCGGCTCGCCCGAGCTCGAGCCGGCCAGCCGATCGGCGTGGGCCCGCCGTCCGGGTGGTCGCACATCATCCACTCCGACGACGTGGGCACCGCGGTGCTGGCTGCGCTGGATGCTCCGTCCGGCATCTATAACGCGGGCGCCATGCCCATACGCCGGCTCGAGCTGGCACAGACCCTGGCCGGCGCGGTCGGCCGCGACCGGTCGGCTTTCCTGTCCCGCACGATGGTGCGACTCGGCGGCGAACGACTCGAGCTGCTCACCCGCTCGCAGCGGGTCAGCTCGACTGCGTTCAGCCAGGCCACCGGGTGGAAGCCCGAGCACCAGGAGCTGTCGCCCGACTGGGTGACGGGCCTGGCGGTCGACGTCGCGTGAGCTCGGCAGAGTCCGAGCGTCGGCGCAGGCGGCTCCAGGCACTCGGCGAGACGCTGGCCACGGCCTCGGCGGACGAGACAGCCGCCGGCTGGTCCGAGGACGCCGAGGAGACCCGTCGCGACGACGATCTGCGTCGCAACATTCCGCCGCACCACGGCTGAACGACCCGATCCCGGCCGCTCAGGGGTCGTCGTGACCGGCACCCGTCTCCGGCAGGTGCTGGCGCCTCCTCCGCCGCGAAGCGGCTCGCCATCCGCTGCATCGGGAGAACGACGGCGAAGTAGACCACTGCCGCGGTGATGAGGAAGGCGATGCAGGCGGTCAGGAACGCACCCAGGTCGACGAAGGTCGCCTCGTTGCCCGCCGACCCGAGCTGGAAACCGAGACCGGCACCGATCGAGGCGCCGCCGGCGCGGGCGAGCAGCGGGTTGATGAACGTCTCGGTGAATGCGGCGACCAGGGCCACGAACGCCGTACCGATGACGACGGCGACCGCAAGGTCGACGATGTTTCCGCGCAGCAGGAAGTCCTTGAAACCCTTGAGCACGTCGCCGCACCTTCCCGTAGACCCCATCGTCGCGCTGGTGCGCGACACGACTGCGGAGGCTAGCGAGGGGCACTCGCCGGGACCAGGACGTCCAGCACCTGGCTGGTGGACACCCCGCTGAGCGTCAACGCCTCAGCCTCCGGGACGGCGACCACCAGCAGGCCGGCGGCACCGGCTGCTCGGCCGGCAGGGTCCACGTTGCCGGTCTCGGCGGCGGGGTCCGGCAGCCAGACCACCGTGGCCTCGGGAGCGACCACGCGCGCCCCGGCCTCCCCTCGCGGGTCGGTCGCCACCACCGAGACCACGTCGCCGATCTGCAGCAGCCCTGGTACGAGAGACCGCACCACCACAGTCGCCAGGACGTCCCCGCGTGCCAGCCCGCCGGTCAGCCCCGGCCCGAGCACCGCCACATCGGTCAACGGCTCCCCACGGCGTGCCGGCGCCGCCAGCAACCGCCCGATCGGTGCGTCAGCGGGCGCGTAGGCGCCGTCGGGGACGGTGCCAGGCTCGGCCTGCACTGTCATCACGTCGCGGTCGGTCAGCGGCCTCCCGGGGAGCAGGTCGCGGGCAGCGACAGCGACCGGCACCGACTGGGGCATGGGAGGACGTGTCGCAACGACCGCGGCGAACACTCCCACCGCCAGCAGCAGGGTCACCAACAGCACACGGTGCCGGATGAGCGCGCGCCGCAGCCGGCGAACCAGCGTCGCCCGACGATCTGCGGGGCGGGGCGGGCTGAGACGCGGCGGTGGGGGCACGTTCGCAACCTAGGTCGCGGCCGGCCCGTCCGGGATGATGTCCACAGCGCCATCGTCGGACGAATGTCCACCAGCTCAGGTGGCGGGTCCCGAGGATCCGCTGGATGAGCCGACACCGGCGCTCTGCTTGCCGGAGCCCGACCCCGAGCCCGACCCCGCCTTGTCCGCCGACGCGGACGCAGGGGACTTGTCGGGCTTGTCGGTGGTCGATCCCTTTTCGCTCTTGTCGCCCTTCTCGTTCTTGCCGTTCTTGTCCGACGCCGCCGACTCGCCTCCGGAGTCGCCGGCCGAGTCCCCGGCCGAGTCCCCGGCCGGCTGAGGGCCGCGGCTGTCATTGCGATAGAAGCCGGAGCCCTTGAACACCACGCCCACTGCGGAGAAGACCTTGCGCAGCCGGCCCTGGCAGGTCGGGCACTCGACCAGGGCTGCGTCGCTGAACGACTGCTGCGCCTCGTGCGGGGTCTCGCAGGCGGTGCACACGTACTGGTAGGTGGGCACAGGTCTCTCCTCGTCAATGCCGATGGGCCTTCGCGCCGTCCAGGGCGCGACCGCACAGCGTTCCATTGTGCCTGATCCGCGGCCTTCCGCCGCGGCGACCGGGAGCAGGGCAGAATCGACACCGTGCCGCGCGCCCGCAAGTTCCTCGTGCGGCTGATCACGCTGGTCGTGGTCGTGGCGGTCGCGTTGGCTGCCGTGGGTGTCTGGACCGTGCGGCGATCGTTCCCGCAGACGTCCGGCTCGATCGTGCTGGACGGGCTGGCCGGCCGTGTCGAGGTGCTTCGCGGCGTCGACGGCGTACCGCAGATCTATGCCGACTCTGCCGAGGACCTGTTCCGCGCGCAGGGGTTCGTGCAGGCCCAGGAGCGGTTCTTCGAGATGGACTTCCGCCGGCACGTGACCGCGGGACGTCTCGCCGAGCTGGTCGGGGAGGGTGGGCTGCAGACCGACATCTTCACCCGTTCGCTGGGCTGGTACGACGTCGCTGCCCAGGAGGTCGTGCTGCTCGACACCGACACCCGCCGCTTCCTGCAGGCGTACGCGGACGGCGTCAACTCCTACCTCGACGGGCGGGACGCCGGGGAGCTGTCACTGGAGTACTCGGTGCTCGACCTCACCGGCCCGGAGTACGTGCCCGAGCCGTGGACCGCGACCGACTCGGTGGCCTGGCTGAAGGCACTGGCGTGGGACCTGCGCAGCAACGTGACCGACGAGATCGACCGGGCGCTGGCCGCGACCACGCTGGCTCCCGAGCGGGTGGAGCAGCTCTATCCCGACTATCCCGCGGCCCGGAACCCGCCCGTCCTCCGGACCGGCGCCAGCGTCGGCGGCCGGTTCCGACCGGGTCGACGTCCGCCAAAGATGGCGGCACGGCCACCGCTGGCCCCACGGGTCGTCTCGGCGGTGGCCGACGACCTGCGCGCGATCGAGAACGCCGCGGCGCGGGTGCCGGCGCTGCTCGGACGCGGCGAGGGCGTGGGCAGCAACTCGTGGGTGCTGTCGGCCGAGCGCTCGGCCACCGGCGCGCCAGTTCTGGCCAACGATCCGCACCAGACCCTGTCGATGCCGGGCAGCTGGATGCAGATGGGGCTGCACTGCCGCACCGTGGGCCCGGACTGCCCGTTCGACGTCAGCGGCTTCACGTTCTCGGGACTGCCCGGCGTGGTCGTCGGCCACAACGCGCGCATCGCCTGGGGCCTCACGAACATGTACGCCGACGTGTCGGACCTGTACGTCGAACGGGTGCGCGGGGACACCTACCGCTACCACGGTCGCCGCGCCGCGCTGCGGCTGCGCCGGGAGACCTTCACCGTCGCCGGTCGAGACGAGCCCGTGGTGCGCACGGTGCGGGCCACCCGGCACGGTCCGTTGCTGTCCGACGTCGACGAGCGGGCCGGGCAGGTCGCGGAGCAGACCCTGCAGCAGACCCAGGAGCAGGATCCGTCGGGCGGCGGTGACTACGCGGTGGCGCTGCAGTGGACCGCGCTAACACCGGGGCGCACGATGGACGCCCTGCTGGCGATCAACCGGGCCGGGTCGTTCGACGAGTTCAGAGCCGCCGCGCGGCTGTTCTCGGTGCCGTCGCAGAACCTCGTCTACGCCGACGTGGACGGGCACATCGGCTACCAGGCCCCCGGGGACATCCCCATCCGGCGGACCGGGTCCGGCCGGTGGCCGGTTCCTGGCTGGAAAGCGCGGTACGGTTGGCGCGGCACCATCGACTTCGCCCAGCTGCCGTGGACGCACGACCCCCCCACCGGCGTCGTGGTGACCGCCAACCAGGCCGTTGTCGACCCGGCGACCTACCCCCACGAGCTCGGCGCAGACACGGCGGAGGGCTACCGCGCGCGGCGGATCGCCGACCTGCTGGACCGCCAGCCCACCTGGAGCATCGAGGAGCTCACCCGGCTGCAGAACGACACACTCAACCCGATGGCCGACGTGCTGGTGCCGAGGTTGCTCGACGTCCGGCTCCCCACCCCGTACGCGCGCGAGGGTCAGCAGCTGCTCGAGGGCTGGGACGGCAGCCAGCCAGCGAACTCCGGGGCAGCCGCGTACTTCAACGTCGTCTGGCGCAAGCTGTTGGCGGCCACCTTCGACGACGAGCTGCCCGACGAGGTGCAGCCGGCCGGCGGGGAGCGGTGGTACCTCGTCGTGAGCCGGCTGCTGCGGCACCCCCGCTCGCCGTGGTGGGACGACACCGGGACCAGGCGACGGCGCGAGACCCGCGACGACATCCTCGAGCTGGCCATGGTCCGTGCCCGTCAGCAGCTGACCAGCCTGATCGCCCGAGACGTGGACCGCTGGAGCTGGGGGGCGCTGCACACGCTGCGCCTGGTCAACCCCACGGTCGGCACCTCCGGGATCGCCGCGATCGACGCGCTCTTCAACCGCGGCCCGTACGAGACCCCGGGCGGCCCCGGTGCTGTCGACGCACTGTCGTGGGACGCGTCGCTCGGCTACGAGGTCACGGCGGGGCCGTCGATGCGGACGGTCGTAGCGATGGACGACCTGGATGCGGCCCGCTGGATCACCTACGGCGGGGTGTCGGGCCACGCCTTCTCGGCGCACTACAACGACCAGACCGACACCTGGCTGGCGGGCGGGACCAGAGCGTGGCCGTTCAGCCGCGCGGCGGTCGAGGCGGCCACCGGGGACCGGCTGGTGCTCGTCCCGTCGCCCGACCCGGCCGCAGCGTCCGGCGCGGTGTGACCGCGACGTCGATGGGTCGGTCGTGGGGCTCGGTCGGCACGTGCTCGACCACCTCGTCGTCGTGCACCAGCGCCACGACCGCCGCCGATGCCGGCACCCGGGCTAGCGCCCGGTCATAGGATCCGCCGCCCTTGCCGAGCCGGGCGCCGGTGGCCGTCACCGCGGTCGCCGGGCAGACCACCACGTCGGCCTGCGAGATCGCGCTCCGGCCAAGAGCCGCCGCAGCGGCCTCGCCCGCCGTCCGGTCGACGTCGGCCACCCAGTCGAGGTCGGCATCGTCAAGCAGCACCGGCAGCAGCACGCGCACGCCGCGGGCGCGCAACGCGGCTCGCAGCGGCGCCGTGCCCGGCTCGGACGGGTAGGACACGTACGCGGCCACCGTGCGCGCAGCCCGGAACTCGGGCAGCGCCAGCACCCGCCGGCTGAGTGCCTCGGCCACCAGCTCCCGCTCTGCTTGCGGGCGGTTGCGCCGCCGCGCCGCGACCTCCCGGCGCAGGTCGGCTTTCGCACCGGGTCGCGGCATGCAAGCACGGTAGGCACCACCTGGGCCCGGCAGCCAATAGGGTCGGCACATGAGCGACGAAGGGCTCGAGCTGGCCCGGGCCAAGATGGCCGACGCGGACGTGCACCCCAGCGCGATCGAGGTGTTCGCCCACTACTACCGAGAGCTCGAGTCGGGGGCGACCGGGGTGATCTCCGAGGACGACGTCGAGCCCGTGACCGAGGTGCCCCGTCTCGACGACCTGGACGTGGACCGGCGGCAGGCCGACCAGGCGCTTGCGGTGACGGCGGTCGTCAAGCTCAACGGCGGCCTCGGCACGTCGATGGGGATGGATCGCGCCAAGTCGTTGTTGCCGGTGCGGGGGGACAAGGCGTTCCTCGACGTCATCGCCCAGCAGGTGCTGGCCACCAGAGCCGCGCACGGCGTCCGGTTGCCGGTGGTCCTCATGAACAGCTTTCGCACCCGCGACGACACGCTCAGCGCGCTGGACAGGCATTCGGACCTGCCCGTGGAGGGGCTGCCCGCCGACTTCTTGCAGAACCGCGAGCCCAAGCTGCGCGCCGACGATCTCACCCCGGTCGACTGGCCCGATGACCCGCGGCTCGAGTGGTGCCCGCCGGGGCACGGCGACGTCTACACCGCCCTGGACGCCTCGGGCCTGCTGCGCCAGCTCCTCGATGCCGGCTACCGCTACGCCAGCGTGTCCAACGCCGACAACCTGGGGGCCTCGCCGAGCCCGACCGTCGCCGGCTGGTTCGCCGCGAGCGGCGCCCCGTACGCCGCCGAGGTCTGCCGCCGTACCGCTGCCGACCGCAAGGGTGGGCACCTGGTTCGACGCCGCTCCGACGGCCGGCTGGTGCTGCGAGAGACCGCGCAGACCCGCTCCGAGGACGCCGACCTGGCCGCCGACATCGACCGGCACCCCTTCTTCCACACCAACAACCTGTGGTTGGACCTGAGCGCGGTCGCCAAGACCCTGGCCGAGCGGGACGGTGTGCTCGGGCTGCCGCTGATCCGCAACGACAAGACCGCCGACCCCTCGGACCCGTCTTCGCCGGCGGTCGTGCAGATTGAGTCGGCGATGGGTGCCGCGGTCGAGGTGTTCGAGGGTGCCTGCGCCATCGAGGTCGACCGGAGCCGCTTCCTGCCCGTCAAGACCACCAACGACCTGCTGCTGATGCGCTCCGACGTCTACGACCTCGACGACGACGGGCTGCTGCGACCGCAGCGCGGCTCGGTGCCCCTGGTCGACCTCGCCAAGGAGCACTACGGGCTCCTCCCACGCTTCGACGCCCGTTTTCCGGCCGGTCCGCCGTCGATGGTCGACGCGGACAGCCTCACGGTCACGGGTGACTGGACCTTCGGGTCGGGGGTCCGCGTCGTCGGCGAGGTGACCCTCGGTGACGAGGGTGGCAGCGTCCCCGTCGGGGAGCAGCTTTCCGCGTCCTGACGTCTAAGGTGTCGGCCATGTCCTCGGAACGCTCGCCGTTCACCGCGGCACCGGCCGCGGAGCCGCGGTCGGTCGACGACCACCTGCGCGAGGTGCTCGCCACGGTCGACCCGCTCACACCGTACGAACAGCCCCTGCTGGACGCGGTGGGGCTGCCCCTGGTGCACCCGGTCAGCGCGCCGATCGACCTGCCCCGGTTCACCAACTCCGCGATGGACGGCTATGCCGTCCGGCACGAGGACGTGGCGACCGCGAGCGACAACCGGCCCATCCACCTGCCGGTCGTCGGCGAGTCCGCAGCGGGCCAGTCCGGCCCGTTCGGCATGCCGCCCGGCACGTCGATGCGGATCATGACCGGCGCGCCGATGCCGGCGGGCGCCGATTCGGTGGTCCCGGTGGAGTGGACCGATGCGGGGGCGGCGGCCGTACGCATCTACGCGGCGCCGGCGGCGGGGCAGCACGTGCGCCACGTCGGTGAGGACGTCCGCACCGGCGCGGAGCTGCTGGCCGCGGGCACCGTCCTCGGACCGCGGGAGGTCGGCCTGCTCGCGGGGGTCGGCATCGCCCGGGTGCGGACCCGCCCGCGGCCGCGCGTGGTCGTGCTGTCCACCGGCAGCGAGCTGCGTGACCCCGGCCAGTCGCTGGGCTTCGACTCCATCTACGACGCCAACAGCTATCTGTTGGCCGCCGCCGTCCGCGCCGCCGGCGCGATCCCGTACCGCGTGGGGGTGGTCGGTGACGACCCGCGCACGTTCAGCGACACCCTGTCCGACCAGCTGGTGCGCGCGGACCTGCTGGTCACCAGCGGCGGCGTGTCCAAGGGTGTCTACGACGTCGTCAAGGATGTGCTGTCCGGGCTGGGCACGGTGCGCTTCGTCGAGGTCGCCATGCAGCCTGGCAAACCGCAGGGTGTTGGTCGCATCGGGGAGGATCGCACCCCGATCTTGACGCTGCCCGGCAACCCGGTGTCGGCGTACGTCTCGTTCGAGGTGTTCGGGGTGCCGGCGCTGCGGCGCATGATGGGCAGGGTGCCCGAGCGACGGCCGATGGTGCAGGCGACCCTGCGGGGAGACCTCCGCTCGGGGCCGGGTCGGCGGCAGTTCCTGCGCGGTCAGCTGGTGATCGACCGTGACGGGGCGATCGTGCAGCCGGTGGGTGGTGCGGGCTCGCATCTGCTCGGCGGGTTGGCGCAGGCCAACGCGTTGATCGTGGTGCCCGAGGAGACGACCGCGGTGGCCGACGGACAGCAGGTGTCGGTGCTCGTGCTGGATCGGGACTGGTGATGGCCGGGCCAGACCCGCAGCCCGCGGCGGGGCTGACGCACCTCGACGAGTCCGGTGCCGCCCGCATGGTCGACGTCTCGGGCAAGCAGGTCACCGCGCGTACGGCGGTGGCGACCGGGCGGGTGCGGGTCTCACCGGAGGTCGTCGGGCTGCTGCGCGGCGAGGGGGTGCCCAAGGGCGACGCGCTGGGTGTCGCCCGGGTGGCCGGCATCCTGGCCGCCAAGCAGACGCCCACCCTGGTGCCGCTGTGTCACCCGATCGCGGTCAGCAGGGTCGAGGTCGATCTGCGGGTGGACGACGATGCGGTCTCGTTGCGGGCGCTGGTGGGGACCGCGGACCGCACCGGGGTGGAGATGGAGGCCCTCACCGCTGTCTCGGTGGCCGCGCTCACCGTCATCGACATGGTCAAGGGCGTCGACCGGGCGGCCCGCATCGAGCACGTCCAGCTGGAGGCCAAGGACGGCGGCCGCAGCGGTTCGTGGCGGCGGGGGACCGGCTCGTGAACGGGCCGACGCTGCGCGGCGCAGTGGTCACGGCGTCCAACCGGGCAGCGGCCGGGGTCTACGCCGACAGTGGCGGCCCGCTGATCGTCGAGCGGTTGCGGGCGTGGGGGTTCGAGGTGGGCGACCCGGCGGTGGTCGGTGACGGCGACCCGGTCGGGGTAGCCGTCGCGGCCGCGGTGGCCGACGGGGTTGACGTCGTGGTGACCACCGGTGGCACCGGCATCAGCCCCACCGACGACACCCCCGAGCAGACCGGGCGGCTGCTAGACCGCGAGCTGCCCGGGCTGGCGGAGGCGATCCGCGCGTACGGGGTCGCCCAGGGCGTTCCGACGGCGGTGCTGTCCCGCGGGCTGGCCGGGGTCGCCGGCCGTACGGTCGTGGTGAACCTGCCGGGCTCGACCGGAGGGGTCCGCGACGGTCTGGCCGTCCTCGAGCCGGTGCTGCGGCACGCGGTCGACCAGGTGCGTGGCGGTGACCACGGGTGACCGCCCGCGGCTGGCCTGCGCGCCTGCAGCAAGAGCGCGTCGGGCTGCGGCCGCTGGCCCGCGGCGACGCCGCCGCTTGGCGTGATGTGCGGGCGCGCAACCGGGCCTGGCTCACGCCCTGGGAGGCGACGCTGCCGCCCGGGGTGGAGCGTGCCCCGCAGTCGTTCGGCGCGATGCACCGCGAGCTCAACCGGCAGGCACGGGTGGGCCGCACGCTGCCGTTCGCGACCACCTGGGACGATCGGCTGATCGGGCAGGTGACGGTGTCGTCGATCACCTGGGGCTCGGCCCGCTCGGCGAGCATCGGCTACTGGATCGACGCGGCGCACGCCGGCCGGGGGATCACCCCGCTCGCGGTCGCGATGGCCATCGACCACTGCCTCGGCGCGGTCGGTCTGCATCGCGTCGAGGTCGCGATCAGGCCGGAGAACGTCGCCAGCCTGCGCGTCGTGGACAAGCTGGGCCTGCGTCGCGAGGGGGCTGCCCCGCGCTACCTGCACATCGACGGGCAGTGGCGCGACCATCTGCTGTTCGCGGTCACCCGCGAGGAAATCCCCGAGGGTCTCGTGACGCGGTTGCAACGTCTGTCCCACCCGTCGCAGCAGTGATCTTGCGACACACCGATCACGCTGCACAGGGGTGCAACGTCCCGGCCGTACCGTCATCTCGTGAGTCTCACCGGCGTGATCTATGGCGGCATCGTCGTGCTCTGGCTGTGCTATCTGGTGCCGCTGGCGCTGCGCCGATATGACGAGGCGTCCCGGGCGCGTTCGGTGGAGCGCTTCTCCAACGCCATGCGCGTGCTGGGCCGGGCGGAGACGGCGGCCAATCGTGCGCGGCCTGCCCGCACCCGTGCCCGTCCGGTCGGCGATCGGGCGGTTCGGGCGGCTGCACGCAAGGCCGCTCGTCGCCGCCGGCGGGTCCTGGTCGTCCTGCTGGCCCTGACCGCACTTGTGGCGGGTGCCTGCGGGCTTGCCCTGCTGCCGTGGTGGGGTCTTGCCGTGCCGGGGTTGCTCGTCGTCGGGTTCCTGGTGCTGGCACGGGTGCAGGTCGCGCGGGCGCGTTCCCGCAGCTGGGAGCACGGCCTCGCCGCCGCCCTGCGGGCCGAGCAGGCGTCCACCCCGCCGGCCAGCACCGAGGCCGCTGATGCCGATCCGGATGACGTGCCCACCGTGGTGCTCGACCCGGTGGCCGTCGAGGGTCCGGTCGGGTCGTCGGGCGTCGTCGTCGCCGACCAGACCGTCGTTGGGGAACAGACGGTGGTTGCGGCGGCGGTCGTCACCACGGACGGCGGTTCGCTGTGGGACCCGCTGCCGGTGACGCTCCCGACGTACGTGTCCAAACCCCGGGCGACGCGCAGCGTTCGCACGATCGACCTCGGCGGCCCGGGTGCCTGGACCTCTGGTCGGCTGACCGCCGAGGAGGCCCAGCAGGTGCGCGAGGCCGGCGCCGACGCGGGAGTCCCGGCCCCGCCTGCGGCCGCGACCGAGCACGCCCGCGCGGTCGGCGACTGAGCGAGCGGCTGATATCGTCCACGGCTGAGTCCTGGGGCTGTGGCGCAGTCCGGTAGCGCACCTCGTTCGCATCGAGGGGGTCAGGGGTTCGAATCCCCTCAGCTCCACCAAAACACCAGGTCAATGGGCCAGTCCGGGTCAGCGTCCAGAAGAGGAGGAGACGCTGGCCGTCCTCGACGAACCGGACGAGGGTGGCGTGGTCGCGTGCCCGCGTTACATAAACATAGAAGTTCTTATACCATTGTGTTCATGGCGAACGTGAGTGTTGCCGAGGCCGCCCGGCGGCTCGGCGTGGGTGTGCCGCGCATCCATCAGAGGATCGCGGACGGTTCGCTGCGCGCTGAGCGCATCGGCTCCCAGTGGGTCGCTGATGAGCTGTCGCTGCTCCGTGTCGCCGAGCGAAACGAGCCAGGCAGGCCGCTGTCGGCCCGTTCCGCCTGGGCGATTATCGCGCTGGCGGAGTATGACGAGGAGGCTCTTGCTGCGCTGGCTCCGGTGGAGCGGTCCAGGGCACGGGCCCGTCTCGAGGAGCTGTTGTTGCTGGTGGCCGAGCCGCCGATGGCGGAGGACGACGACGTACGACGCATCGCATCGGTCCTACGGTCGATGTTCCGCAAGCGGGCTGTCCGAGAGCTGCGCAAGGCAGCCGACGCCGACCTGCCCCAACTCCGAGAGGACGCACGGTGGGAGTCCGTCCTGAGTTCGGCGGCCAGCGGTATTGCCTCGAGTGACGTCGACGGATACCTCGCGGTTGACGATGTGGAGTCGCTGTCGCGGGCGTTCCTCCTGTTGCCGGCCGACGAAGACGCGAACGTCGTCATCCACGTCCTCCCTCGGGGTCAGCGGGCGTACCCGGAGTCAAAGCTACTGCTTGCTGCGGACCTCGCCGACCAGCGCGGCCCCCGAGAGGAACTCCGCGCGGCCGAACTGCTCCGCGACGTGGCCGAGTCACGAGACGGCACCAAACGATGATTGTCCTTCCCGCCATGCCGCCCGAGCAGACCTTGTCCTGGCTCGGCGTCCTCGACCTCTACAACCAGCTCAGCGAAGGCTGGACCCTCATCGGTGGCCAGCTCGTCCACCTGCACTGTGCCGAACGCGGCACGTTCCCGGTGCGCCCGACCAACGACGTCGACACCGTGATCGACGTGCGGGCCGATCCGGAAGTCCTGTACAGATTCACCAAGACACTGGAGGACCTCGGGTTCACGTCAGCCGAGGGCCGCCAGCACCGATGGGTGCGCGACCAGGCGTCGATCGACGCCCTGCTGCCCGAAGGCATCGGTGAGCGCGCCAGCGAGCGCCACGGAGTCACCGGGAGCCCGACGCTCCCGACCCAGGGCGGCACCCGGGATTGCGCCGGACCCAGACGATCGCGGTCATCGTGGACGGGCGCGAGGGATTCGTCCGCCGACCCAACCTCGTCGGAGCGCTGGTGGTGAAGGCGGCAGCCCACAGCAATCCTGGAGATCGCGACCCTCGCCGCCACCGACGTGACTTCGTGGTCCTCGCCGGCCTGATCTCCGCCTCCGACTTCGCGGGCGAGGAGCTCAACAAGACCGACCGGCGTCGACTCCGTTCGATCGTGACGGCAATCGATGCCGACCGAGAGCTGCTCCTGGAGATCCCGGGCGCCTCCGACGCGATCGCTCGCCTCAAGGTGGCTGCACGTCTCGACAGCTGACCGCCCGTCCAGGCAGAGCTTCTCGCGCTCGCGTGCCACGGTCTCAGCGAAGGCCATGGTCTCCTCGATCACGCTGAGGAAGAGTACCCAGTCGGCGGCGCTTTGCGCACCGGTGGGGCTATGGCGGCGGTGGCGTCCTGAGCCTGTCCAGCCCGTCCGGTGATCTCGTTGCTCTGTGGCTCGCGCACTTGGAGGTGCCCGAGCTCGCCGAGGCGACCAAGGAGAGCTACCGGGACCCGACATATCCGGTTCGTGGTCTCCCACGAGCTCGGTCATCTCAGGCTCGGCCACATCAATGTCCGCCGGACGGCGCTCCAGGGGGTGTTGAGGCCCGTGCTCCTCGGCGACACCCTCAACCGTGCGCAGGAGTACTCCGCGGACCGTTTCGCGGCCTCCATCAACGGTCCGATCGCCATGCGCTCGCTGGCCATGCTGGCGGCTGGCAAGCGCAACTACGAGCGCACCGGCCTCGACGCCTACCTCGACGACGACGCGGTGCACATCAACCGCTTCTGGGTCGCCGTCGTCAACTTCCGGGCCAACCACGCCGTTGGACGCCGACGCCTCGCCGCCGCACGGCAGATGGACCAGGACGGCTGGCAGGGAACTCACGGCAAGATGTTGTAGCGTGGATGGGTCGGCCATAGGCCGGGAAGGATCCCGCCTGAATCGTCGTCGCGCCCATTCATGGAACGCACACCGGAATCGGGTTGAGACACGACGGCTGGGATTTGTAAGAGTTCCGATTCTGGACATCGGCCCAGGTCATCGGGTGTTTCTCCGAGACGCTGCCAACTTTCTGACGATTCGGGCCGCGGTTCAGCGGCGACCGAGCGGACGAGGGCTAGACCCAGCGGTCCAGCCACATCCGTTGCTGCCACTCGGTCTCCGGGATCAGCTGGTCGGTCCAGATCGGCCAGAAGAAGACAGCGCTGGCGATGATGGCGACCAGCAGCGCACCGATCACGGCGGCCCCCGCCGCGCGCTTCAGCCGAGATGCGTGGGCCGGCCCGAGGACAGCACCGAGCACGAGTGCCAGCGCCACGCAGGTGAACGGGATGGTCGCCACGGCGTAGAAGGAGAAGATCGACCGCTCGTCGAAGCGGAACCACGGCAGCCAGGTCGCCGCGACGACAACCAGGGGTACGCCGAAGCGCCAGTCCCGCCGGGCCACCCAGAACCACACCGACGCGACCAGTGCCAGCGCGCCCGCCCACCACAGCAACGGGTTGCCCAGGGCCAGCACCTGGCGCAGGCAGGTGCCGTCGCCGGTGGCGGTGCAGCCCTGTTCACCGGCCGGAATGTCGCCCTGCAGGTCCATGCCCACCGGCCGGTTCATCAGCAGCCAGCCCCGCGGGTCGGACTCGTAGGGGTGCGGGTCGTCGCGGGTCGTGCGCACCACGTCGACGGTGTGGAACCGCCACACCTGCTCGTGGTAGTTCCACAGGTCGTGCAGAGCCTGCCCGGTCACGCCGACCGGCGTGGTCGGATCGGCGGTGGCGTAGGCGCCCCACGAGTACGGCTCTGCGAACGCCTCTTCCATCACGTCGTGGTGGACCAACCAGCCACCCCAGCTGGCAACGTAGACCGCGAACGCGACCCCGACCAGCGAGAACAAGGCGGGCAGCGAGTCGACGACCGCGGCGCGCAGCCATGCCCACGAGACGCCGATCGCCCGGCGGGCGCCAGCGTCCCACGCCCAGGTCAGCAACCCGAACGCGGCAAGCACGACCACCCCGTTCCACTTGGTGCCGCACGCCAGGCCGAAACACACCCCGGCGCCGAGGCGCCACGGCCGCAGCAGCATCCCGCGTACGGGCCCGAAGCCGGCCGTGGGAGCGCCCCAGACCGCGTACGCCGCAGGTCCGGCGCGCGCGTGCAGGCTCAACAACCGCCGGCGACCCCAGTCACGATCGGCCAGCAGGCAGGCCACGGCGCACACCAGCCAGAATGCGAGGAAGCCGTCCAACAGCGCCGTGCGCGACATGACCAGGTGCAGCCCGTCGAGGCTCAACGCCAACCCGGCGAGGCAACCGATCAGCGTCGAGCCGGACAGCCGGCGCACCAGCCGGCACAGCACCAGCACGGTCAGCGCGCCGGTCACCGCCGCGGCGAACCGCCAGCCGAACGGGTCCATGCCGAACAGCCGGATGCCGGCCGCCATCATCCACTTGCCGACCTCGGGGTGCACGATCTGGGCCGGCCCGTCGGCGTACAGACCGTCCAGGTTGCCGGCGTTGATCTGCTTGTCGGCCCGCTTGACGTAGTTGCGCACGTAGCCGAACTGCTCCAGCGACCAGGCGTCCTTGGCGTAGTAGGTCTCGTCGAAGGTGATCTCGTCGGGCCGCCCGAGCCCCCACAGCCGCAGCAGCAGCGCGAAAGCGGTCACTGCCAGCGGCCCGAGCCAGCCGGCCCGGGCCGAGGCGCCGGTCGCCAGCACGGCGAAGCGCTGGCCGACGGTCGGGTACGGGCGACCGGAGGGGGTGTGGCCGAGCGGGCGTCGGCTGCCCCGTGCCGGCGTGTGCCGGGCTGCCCGCTCCCGTGTCGTCACCCCCCGCGTCGCCGCCACCCGAAGATGGTAGGTGAGCGGCTGGGCCAGGCTGCGGGCTCGACACCGGCCCGCCGTACGCCAGCATGGTCCGGTGACCGTCACCGCTGGCCTGCTCGTGCTGGCAGCCACGCCGATCGGTCACCCCGGGGACGCGCCACCGCGCCTGGCCTCCGAGCTGGCCGGTGCCGACGTGGTCGCGGCCGAGGACACCCGCCGGCTGCGCCGGCTGACGGCCCAGCTCGGCATCGAGCTCGGCGGCCGGGTGGTGTCGTACTTCGACGGCAACGAGCAGCGGCGCACCCCCGAGCTGGTGGCGGCGCTGCTGGCCGGCGACCGGGTCGTGCTGGTCACCGACGCTGGGATGCCGAGCGTGTCCGACCCCGGCTACCGGCTGGTGGGTGCGGCGGTGGCCGCGGGCGTACGGGTGACCTCCCTGCCGGGCCCCTCCGCGGTCCTGGCCGCACTGGCGGTCTCGGGACTCCCGGTGGACCGCTTCTGCTTCGAGGGTTTCCTGCCGCGCAAGTCCGGGGAGCGGGCGCGGCAGCTGGCCGAGCTGGCGGCCGAGTCACGCACGCTGGTGTTCTTCGAGGCGCCGCACCGCACCGCCGCGACCCTGGCGGCGATGGTCGAGGCGTTCGGTGCCGACCGGGTCGCGGCGGTGTGCCGCGAGCTCACCAAGACGCACGAGGAGGTCCGCCGCGGGCCCCTCGCCGAGCTCACCGCGTGGGCCGAGGCCGGCGTACGGGGCGAGGTCACGATCGTCGTCGGCGGGGCCCCGGTCCCGCCGCCTCCGGACGGGGCCGACCTGGTTGCCGCCGTTCGCGCGCTGGAGGCGGCGGGCAGCAGTCGACGCGACGCCATCGCCGAGGTCGCCCGCTCGACGGGGGTGCGCCGCAACGACGTTTACGCGGCGGTGCACCGGTGAGGGCCGTCGCTACTCGTGGTCGACACTCGGCCGAGTGCGGTGTTACGGGTCACCACCGGGCAAGAGGGTGACCGACAACACCGCACTCGACGGGCACCCCCGCTGGCGCCACCCAGCGTGCACCCCCGGGACGGTGGGGGCGGGGTCGCCGCACAACTAGGATCGCCCGCGTGAGTCTTCACGTCCTGTCCGCGGTCGCGTGGCCGTACGCAAACGGGCCTCGCCACATCGGGCACGTGTCCGGGTTCGGGGTGCCGTCCGACGTGTTCAGCCGCTACATGCGGATGGCGGGTCATGACGTGTTGATGGTGTCGGGGACAGACGAGCACGGCACGCCGATCCTTGTGCAGGCCGAGCGCGAGGGGGTCCCGCCGCGCGAGCTGGCCGATCGCTACAACCGCTACATCGTCGAGGACCTGCACGCGCTGGGGTTGTCGTACGACCTGTTCACGCGCACCACCACTCGTAACCATGCCGCGGTGGCTCAGGAGATGTTCCGCGCGGTGCACAAGAACGGTTATCTGGTCGAGCAGACGACGATGGGTGCGATCTCGCCGAGCACGGGGCGCACACTCCCCGACCGCTACATCGAGGGCACCTGCCCGATCTGCGGCTATGACGGCGCGCGTGGTGACCAGTGCGACAACTGCGGCAACCAGCTGGACGCCATCGAGCTGAAGAACCCGGTCAGCCGGATCAACGGGGAGACGCCGAAGTTTGTCGAGACCGACCACCTCTTCCTCGACCTGCCGGCTCTCGCCGACTCGCTGGGGCGCTGGTTGCAGACCCGCACCGACTGGCGGCCGAACGTGCTCAAGTTCTCGCAGAACCTGCTCGACGACGTGCGGCCCCGGGCGATGACCCGCGACATCGACTGGGGCATCCCGGTGCCGCTGCTCGGGTGGGAGGGCAATCCGAACAAGCGGCTGTACGTGTGGTTCGACGCCGTGATCGGCTACCTGTCCGCGTCGGTCGAGTGGGCGCGCCGCACCGGCGACCCCGATGCCTGGCGGGCCTGGTGGAACGACCCCGACGCCCGCTCGTACTACTTCATGGGCAAGGACAACATCACCTTCCACGCCCAGATCTGGCCGGCCGAGCTGCTGGCGTACAACGGTGGCGGAGCCCGCGGTGGTCAGCCGGGAGTGCTGGGCACACTCAACCTGCCGACCGAGGTGGTCAGCAGCGAGTTCCTCACCATGGAGGGGCGCAAGTTCTCCACCAGCCGCTCGGTGGTGATCCACGTCCGCGACTTCCTGGCCCGCTATGACGCGGATGCGCTGCGCTACTTCATCGCGGTGGCGGGGCCGGAGAGCCAGGACACCGATTTCACCTGGGCCGAGTTCGTGCGGCGCAACAACGACGAGTTGGTGAGCACCTGGGGCAATCTCGTCAACCGGACGGTCTCGATGATCGCCAAGAACCTCGGCACGATCCCAGCTGCTGGCGAGCTGACCGACGCGGACCGCGCTCTGCTGGCCGACACCCGGCAGGCATTCGGAGTCGTCGGTGACCTGATCGCCCGGCATCGGCAGAAGCAGGCGATCGGGGAGGCCATGCGGACAGCGACCGAGGCCAACGTCTACCTGTCCCAGCAGGCACCCTGGAAGCTCAAGGCCGCTGACCCCGACCGGATGGCGACCGTGCTGCACGTCGCCGCTCAGGCGGTCACTGACCTCAACACGATGCTGGCACCATTCCTCCCGCACTCGGCACAGCGCATCCACCAGGCGTTCGGCGGGACCGGCGCCGTCTCGCCCGGTCCGGAGATCCGTGACGTCGACGACCTCGACGGCGGCAGCGGCTATCCCGTCATCACCGGTGACTACGCAGAGCAGCGGGCGTGGGCGTCTGTTCCGCTAGCAGTGGGGACGCCTCTGGTGGCACCGACCCCGGTGTTCACCAAGCTCGACCCGTCAGTCGTCGACGATGAGCTGGCCCGTCTGCGGGCAACGACCGAGCCGAGCCCTTGACGGCATCGGGCCCCACCCGGTCGCGCGCCGCGACCGACGAGAAGAGCGGGCGCCGTCGCGACCGCTCGCGCCCGCCCGCCCCGGAGCCGCTGCCGCACCCGGTCGTCGACAACCACTGCCACCTCGACATCGCGGACGGACCGCCGGACGCGTCGGTGGTCGACGGCGGGTGGCTGGACGTCGATGCCGCGCTGGCCGCCTCGACCGCCGTCGGTGTCCCGCGCATCGTGCAGATCGGGTGTGACCTGGCCGGTGCGGCGTGGGCGGTCGAGACCGCCGAGCGGCAGGACGGGACCGTCGCCGGCGTCTCGCTGCATCCCAACGAGGCCCCGCGCCTGGCCGATCTGGGCGAGCTCGACGCGGCGCTGGTTGAGATCGAGACGCTCGCGGCCTCGTCGGCTCGCGTACGAGCCGTCGGCGAGACCGGCCTGGACTTCTATCGCACCGGCGATGGCGGTCGCTCCGCGCAGGAGGAGTCGTTCCGCGCACACATCCGGCTGGCGCACCGGTTGGGCAAGACGCTCGTCATCCACGACCGGGACGCGCACTCCGACATCTTGCGGGTGCTCGACGACGAGGGCACACCGGCCCGCACCGTCATGCACTGCTTCTCCGGCGACGCCGACTTCGCCCGGGAGTGCCTCGACCGCGGCTGCTGGTTGAGCTTCGCCGGGACCGTGACCTTCACCAACGCCGAACCGCTGCGCGCGGCTTTGCGGGCGACGCCACTTGGCCGGGTGCTGGTCGAGACCGATGCGCCCTTTCTGACGCCGACGCCCTATCGGGGGCGGCCGAACGCGTCGTACCTCGTGCCGCACACCGTACGGGCGATGGCCGAGGTGCTGGACCTCGATCTCGAGCGGCTGTGTCGCGCGATTGACGTGGCAACCGAGGAGGCGTACGGCGGCAGCTGGTGACCCGCCGGCGACCCCGTGCGCCGATCCGTGAGTTTCTGACCACTCATCCGTGAGTTATTGGCAGCTCGGCGCGTGCGTACGGCTGCCGGCCGTCGCCCATGTGGCAGCCTCGCCACGTGGCTGAGCGCGCCGGGGGGCAGGTTCGGATGCTCGGGCCGGCCGAGGTGCGGCGGCTTGCCCACGACCTGGGCGCCCGTCCCACCAAGCAGCGCGGCCAGAACTTCGTGATCGACCCCAACACGGTGCGCCGCATCGCGCGGCTCGCCGACATCCACGCCGACGATGTCGTGCTGGAGGTCGGTCCGGGGCTCGGGTCGCTGACGTTGGCCTTGCTGGCCACCCTCGACCAACCAGGTGGCCAGGGTCGAGTCGTCGCGGTCGAGATCGACGAGCGCCTGGCCGCAGCCCTCGCCGCCACGGTCGAGGCGCATGCTCCCGCTCAGGCGCACCGCCTCGATGTCGTGCACGCCGACGCCCTCCGCGTCAGCGCCTTGCCCGGTCCCGCGCCCACCGCGGTCGTCGCCAACCTGCCCTACAACGTCGCGGTCCCGGTCCTGCTGCACCTGTGGGCGCTGCTCCCGTCGCTGCGCCACGGGCTGGTGCTCGTGCAGGCCGAGGTCGCCGACCGGCTGGTCGCCGGACCCGGATCGCGTACGTACGGGGTGCCGAGCGTCAAGGCCGCGTGGTACGGGCGGGTGCGGTCAGCCGGGCGGGTGAGCCGGGCAGTGTTCTGGCCGGCGCCGAACGTCGACTCTGGACTGGTCTCCTGGCAGCGCGCCGACCCGCCGGAGACCACCGCTACCCGCGGCCAGGTCTTCGATGTCGTGGACGCGGCGTTCGCCCAGCGGCGCAAGACGCTGCGCGCCGCGCTCGCCGGCTTGGCCGGGTCTGCGACCGCCGCCGAGCGGGCCCTGCGGGCCGCGGGCGTGCCGCCGAGCAGCCGGGGTGAAGACCTGCACGTCACGCAGTTCGCCTGCATCGCCGAGGCGCTCGCGTGAGCACCAACAGCCTGGTGGCGCGAGCCCCGGCCAAGATCAACCTGGCCCTGCACGTCGGCCCGACGCGAGCTGACGGCTTCCACGAGCTGGCGACGGTCTACCAGGCTGTCGACGTCTATGACGAGGTGCGGGCCACCCGGCGCGATGACGGACGGGTGAGCGTGCAGACCCTCGACCGGGCGGGCGTCGCCCCGGTCGTCGGCGTCGGCGACGACGTCCACCACCTCGCCGTACGGGCGGCGCAGACCCTGCGCCGGCGTTGCGATGTGCGAAGCGGCGCCGACCTGCAGGTGCGCAAGGACATCCCGGTCGCGGCCGGTCTTGCTGGGGGGTCCGCCGACGCCGCCGCGACGCTGGTCGCGTGCAACGCGCTATGGGAGCTCGGTCTCGACGGCCGCGCACTGCTGGACGTGGCCGCAGGGATCGGCAGCGACGTGCCGTTCGCCCTCGTCGGCGCGACCGCGTTGGGCACCGGCCGGGGCGAACGGGTCGAGCCGCTCGTCGAGGTGGCGAGGAGCACCTGGGTGCTGGTCACGTCGTCGCCCGGACTCTCCACCCCAGCGGTCTACGCGCGGGCCGACGCCATGCGTGCCGGCCAGACCCAGCCAGCGCCGCGGGTGGCCGACGAGCTGCTCGCCGCCGTACGGTCCGGCGACGCGGGCCGGCTGGCGGCCGGCCTGCACAACGACTTGCAGCCAGCCGCCATCGAGCTGCGGCCCGGCCTGGCCGACGTGCTGGCTGCAGGTGCGGCTGCCGGGGCGACCGCCGGGCTGATCTCCGGCTCCGGGCCCACCGTGCTCCTCCTGGTGCGTGACGACAGCCACGCCGCCGCTGTCGCTGCCACCGTGGCGCCCGTGGCGAGGGCGGCCCTCGGCGAGGCGGCGCTGCGTACGGCGCACGGGCCGGTCCCGGGGGCGGCCCTGGTCAGCGACGCGCCGCAGGGCCAGCTGCCCGGTCACTGACCGCACCGGGCAGGCTTGGCCCAGTGCCGCCTCTTCCCCTCGTCGGACTCGACCGCGTCCGCCTGGTGCGCGGCGACCGTGCGGTGCTGGACACCGTCAGCCTCGGGGTCGCCGCCGGCGAGCGGATCGGTGTCGTCGGGCGCAACGGTGCGGGCAAGACCACCCTGCTCGACTTGCTTGCGGGCACCCTCGATCCCGACGAGGGCAGGGTCACCCGGTCGGGTGAAGCGGTGGTCACCGCGCTGAGCCAGGGCGACCCGCTGGATCCTGACACCACGGTGCTGTCCGCCGCCCTCGGTGACCGCGACACCCATGAGTGGGCCGCCGACGCGGCCACCCGGGAGGTCGTTGAGTCCCTGCTCGCCGGGGTGGCCCTCGACCGCACCGTCGGGTCGCTGTCCGGCGGCGAGCGACGGCGGGCGGCGCTGGCGTCGGTGCTGCTGCACCCCGGCGAACTGGTGGTGCTCGACGAGCCCACCAACCATCTCGACGTGGAGACGGTCGACTGGCTGGCTCGCCACCTCACCGGCCGCACCCGCCCGACCGCGCTGGTGGTGGTCACCCACGACCGGTGGTTCCTGGACGCGGTGTGCACCCGCACCTGGGAGGTGCACGACGGGGCCGTCGACGCCTACGAGGGGGGCTACGCCGCGTACGTCCTGGCCCGCGCCGAGCGTGACCGGCAGGCGAGCGCGAGCGAGGCCAGGCGCCGCAACCTCGTCCGCAAGGAGCTCGCCTGGCTGCGGCGTGGCCCGCCCGCGCGTACCTCCAAACCGCAGTTCCGCATCGACGCCGCGACGTCGCTGATCGCCGACGAGCCGC
>JBBSMN010000006.1:0-30151 GCA_038233135.1 Propionibacteriales bacterium | reverse complement strand
GGGGGCGGGATTCGAACCCGCGGCTGACGTCTCCGCCAGCGACCGCTTTCAAGGCGGTTCCGATAGGCCACTCCGGCACCCCTCCGGATGGCCACGATCATCGCATCAGTCGATGACCGCGAGCACGTCCCCCTCTTGCACGACGTCACCTGCGTCGACCCGCAGTGCGCGTACCGTGCCGCCGGCCTCGGTGAGCACCGGGATCTCCATCTTCATCGACTCGAGGATGACCACGGTGTCGCCCGGCTGCAGCTGCTGACCCTGCGCTGCGACGACTGTCAGGACGTTGGCGACCATCTCGGCAACGATCTCGGTCCCGGTCTCGCTGGCCACAACCAGACGCTACACCCGGGCATCAGTCCGAGACGTACCTCAGGCGGGCGGCAACCGGCGGTGGGTGAGGGCAGGGTTGCGGCGACGCGCGGCAGCCAGCCGGTCGGGGAGCACGACGGCGGTGACGACCGTCTCCTCTTCGCCGGCCGCCGCGACGATCACCCCTTGCGGATCGACCACCTGCGAGAGCCCGCAGTACGTCGCGCCGCACTGGGCCGCGCCGAGCACGTACGTGGTGTTCTCGATCGCCCGCGCGCGCAGCAGCGTGGTCCAGTGGTCCTCCTTCAGCGGGCCGCGCACCCAGGCTGCCGGCACGCACAGCGTGTCGGCGCCGGCGTCGACGAGAAGCCGGGCGTACTCGGGGAAGCGCAGGTCATAGCAGGTCATCAACCCGACCTGCAGTCCCCCGACGGCGATGACGGCCGGCTCGATCGGCCCTGGGCGCAGCCGGTCGGACTCTCGGTAGCCGAACGAGTCGTAGAGGTGCACCTTGCGCGAGATCCCTAGCAGGCTGCCGTCGGGGCCGACAGCGACGAGGGTGTTGTACGGCCGGGCCGGGTCGTCGCTGCGTTCGAACATGCCCGCAACGACCGTCGCGTCGAGCCGCTTGGCCTGCTCGCCCAGCATGGCGACGAACGGGCCGTCGAGCGGTTCGGCCACGGCCGCCAGGTCGTCGTCGGGGGCGCCAAAGTCGTGCATCACCGCCTCGGGCAGGACCACCAGATGGGGCCCGCCAGCAGAAGTTCCGGCGGCAGATCCGGCGAGCTGGTCGCACCACTTGCGCACCGACCGGCGCTGCTGCTCAGCATCGGTCACCGCTGCGGTCTGCACGAGGGACACCGTCAGGCTGCTCACCTGTCCATGGTGCCCGACGATCGGCGTCCTGCCGACCCGCTGCCACACTCTGGCGGGTGCACACCCCGTCCGAGCCAGCAGTGCCCGGCCCGGCCTGGCTGGCGATCGTGCTCGCGGGTGGCGGGTCCGAGCGGCTGGGCACGGACAAGACGCGGGTGGACGTCGGCGGCGTCTCCGCACTCGACCGGGTGCTGGCAGCTGTGGACCGAGCGCGGTGCGCGACGGGCGGTCCAGGTCCGATCCTGTGCGTCGGGGTGGAGCGACCCACCTGCGCGAGCGTCGAATGGGTGCGGGAACAACCGCCGGGTTCCGGGCCGGCGGCCGCGGTGGTGACGGCGCTGGGTGCCGTTGACGCGGTTGCCGACCTCGCGGAGGTTGCCCTCGTGCTGGCCGGCGACCTGCCGCTGCTGTCCGCTGCAGTCCTCTCCCGACTACTCGAAGCCGGGCATGCACCAGTCGAGGCGGACGGCGCGCGGCTCACCGACGCCAGCGGTCGTCCCCAGCACCTGCTCGGTGCCTACCGTCTGCACGCCCTGCGGCGCTCGGCCGGGCAGCGGACCGACTGGGCCGGGCAATCCATGCGCACGCTGCTGGCCCCGTTGACCCTCGTAGATGTGCCCTCGCGGGGGGCTGAGAGCCTCGACCTGGACACCGCCGACGATGTGGACGCCGCCCGGCGACTCGTGCGAAGCCCGGCACACCCGACGACTGAGGAGCAGACGTGAGTGACAGCGACGCGCTGGCGGACTGGGTGCGGCTGGTGGTCGATGATCTCGACCTCGACCCCGCCGATGTGAATGTGGCGCTGCTGCTCGACGTGGCCCGCGACGCCGCGCACGGTGTCGTCCGCCCGGCCGCTCCGGTCACGACGTACCTGCTGGGGCTGGCCCAGGGACGTCGCCAGGGCGGGGCGGACGTACTGGGGTCGCTCGCCGGACGCATCGATGCTCTGCTTGCCACTCGTACCGACCCGAAGATGGAGGATTGAGATGCGTGCTGTGATCTGTCCCGAGCCCGGTGGCCCCGAGGTGCTCGTCGCGGCCGACGTGCCCGATCCGACGCCGGGGCAGGGCGAGGTGCTGCTGCGGGTGCGGGCAGCGGGAGTCAACCGCGCCGACGTGATGCAGCGGATGGGGAACTACCCGCCCCCGCCGGGTGCTTCGGAGCTGATCGGTCTGGAGTGCTCCGGTGTCATCGAGCAGCTGGGTGCCGACGTCGAGGGCTGGCAGGTCGGCGACGAGGCGTGCGCGCTGCTCGCCGGCGGCGGCTACGCCGAGCTGGTGGCGGTGCCGGCCTACCAGCTGCTGCCGGTGCCGGCCGGTGTCGACCTCGTGGACGCCGCCGCCCTGCCGGAGGTCACCTGCACGGTCTGGTCCAACGTCTTCATGCTGGCCGGGCTGCAGCCCGGTGAGGTCCTGCTGGTGCACGGAGGGGCGAGCGGGATCGGCACCATGGCCATCCAGCTGGGCGTCGCCGCCGGTGCCCGGGTGGCGGTGACGGCCGGCACCTCGGCGCGGCTCGACCGGTGCGCGGAGCTCGGTGCCGACATCCTGATCGACTACAAGCAGAAGGACTTCGTCGATGAGGTCAAGCGCGCCACCGACGGGCGCGGCGCCGACGTCGTGCTCGACATGCTGGGGGCGTCCTACCTGCAGCGCAACGTCGACGTGCTCGCCACCTCGGGCCGGCTGTCCATCATCGGGCTGCAGGGTGGCCCGCGCGGCGAGCTCGACCTCGCCTCGCTGCTGACCAAGCGCGCTGCGGTCCTCGCGACCTCGCTGCGCGCACGACCAGGCCCCGAGAAGGCGTCGATCGTGGCCGCCGTCCGAGAGCACGTGTGGCCGCTGGTGCAGGACGGCACCATACGACCGGTGGTGCACGCCCGGCTGCCCCTCGACCAGGCTGCGGAGGCGCACCGGCTGCTCGACAGCGGGGAGGTGGTGGGCAAGATGCTGCTCACCACCGACGCGCCCATCTAGAGCGCCGGACGTAGGCTCGAAGCATGAACGACGAGCGACCCGTACATCCCTATGTCGTGGTCAACCCTGACGGCAACCTCAACGGCGACCCCGACGGTGACGCCGAGACGGGCGACGAGGGTCAACGGCCGCTGACCGACCTGGTCGAGCAGCCGGCCAAGGTGATGCGCATCGGCAGCATGATCCGCCAGCTGCTGGATGAGGTGAAGGCCGCACCGCTGGACGAGGCGAGCCGGGCGCGGCTGCGCGACATCCACCAGTCGTCCATCCGCGAGCTGGAGGAGGGGTTGGCGCCCGAGCTGGTCGACGAGCTCGAGCGCCTGAGCCTGCCGTTCGGGTCCGACACCCCGTCGGAGGCCGAGCTGCGCATCGCGCAGGCGCAGTTGGTGGGGTGGCTGGAGGGGCTGTTCCACGGCATCCAGACCGCGATCTATGCCCAGCAGATGGCTGCACGCGCGCAGCTGGAGCAGATGCGCAAGGCCCTGCCGGGCGGCCAGGGCTCGCAGCAACCCGGCGCGATGCCCGGGATGCCGCCCGGACCTGACCAGCGAAGCGGTGACGGCTCAGGCGCCGGAGGCGGCATGTACCTGTGAACACCGACTCCGCTGCCGCTGCGGGCAATCCGTACGGCAGCACGGCTCGAACCCTGTCCATACGGAACGAGTCGACAGAGGGACCCACAGTGAGTGACAGCGTCGAGACTGAGTTGCGCCGCCTCCTGAGCGAGAGCTCGTTGAAGGTGCACGAGGTCGTGGGCTCCCGCGAACTTGCCGGCCAGCCCAGTGGCCTGCGGGCGGCATTGCGCGAGGCCGTGCATCGGCGCCAGGCCGCGGAGCACCGGTTGGACCGCCACCTGCGGCAGCGGCACGCCACCGCCGGTGCGCGCTAGACCAAGCTGCGGTACGCCACGTCTACGGAGCGAGCGGCCGCGCGCCAGCCGCAGCCGCAACCGCAGAGGCAGGGTCAGAACCAGCGCGCCAGCTCGTGCGCCACGCCGTCGCGCTCCACGGTCTCGGTGACGTCGTCGGCGGCCGCCTGTACGTCCAGCGGCGCCTGCCCCATCGCCACCCCACGCCCTGCCCAGGCCAGCATCTCCACGTCGTTGTTCCCGTCACCGATGGCAAGCACGTCGGCGGCTTCGACACCCAGCCGATCGACGACGACCTGCAGCCCGGACGCCTTCGAGACGCCGGTGGGAGCCAGGTCGAGCCAGGCGGTGAAGCCGACGTAGTAGTTGGTGCCGTGCAGCCCCAGACCGGCGGCCAGCTGGGCGAACTCCTCGGCGGAGGCGTCCGGGCTGCGGATGATCACCCGGGTCACCGGCTCGGCGACCAGCTCCTCGACGCTCTGCAGCACCAGCTCACCCTGGATCTCGCCGTCGGGGAAGGCCTTGTTGATGCGGTAGCCGACGCCGATGTCTTCCACCGCGACGGCGGCGTCGGGAACGTGCTCGAGCAGCTCGGCAACCGCCCGGGACGCATCGAACGTGACGGTGTGCACCAGGTCGAACGGGGGGTGGTCGAAGACGACGGCACCGTTGCTCGCCACGCACAGGCCGCTGTCGAGGCCGAGCAGCTCGGCCGCGTCGAGCACCCCCGGCACCGACCGGCCGGTGGAGATCACGACGTACGCCCCGGCGTCACGCACGCGGCGTACGGAGTCGATGACGGCCATCGACATCACCTCGTGGTCGCCGACCCAGTCCAGCAGGGTGCCGTCGACGTCCAGAGCGACGACCTGCGGTGTCCAGCCCGGACCGGACCTGCTCATCGGCCGTTGGATCCGACCGGCTTGAGCACGTCGCGGCCCTGCAGGTACGGCTGCAGCGCCTGCGGCACCCGCACAGAGCCGTCGGGCAGCTGGTGGTTCTCCAGCAGCGCCACGATCGTGCGGGGGATCGCGCACAAGGTGCCGTTGAGCGTGGCGGCCGGCTCGGTTGCCGTGCCAGCGCCACCGCCCCGCACCCGGATGTCGAGCCGGCGGGCCTGGAACTGGGTGCAGTTCGACGCCGACGTGAGCTCGAGGTAGCGCTGCTGGCTGGGCAACCAGGCCTCGCAGTCGAACTTGCGCACCGCCGACAGGCCGAGATCGCCCGCCGCCACGTCGATGACGCGAAACGGCAGCTCGAGCGAGGTCAGCCACTCACGCTCGTGGTCCAGCAGCCGCTCATGTTCTGCGTCGGACTCCTCGAGCGTGGTGTAGGTGAACATCTCGACCTTGTCGAACCAGTGCACCCGGATGATGCCCCGGGTGTCCTTGCCGTACGAGCCGGCCTCCCGCCGGAAGCACGGGCTGAACGCCGCGTAGCGACGGGGCAGCGACGAGGCGTCGAGGATCTCGTCGCTGTGGTACGCCGCCAGCGGCACCTCCGAGGTGCCGACGAGGTAGAGGTCGTCGGCCGGCAGGTGGTAGACGTCGGCGCCCGCCTGCCCGAGGAAACCGGTGCCGTCCATCGCCCTCGGCTTCACCAGCGCGGGCGGCACCATCGCGGTGAACCCGTACTGCTCGGCCCGCTCCATCGCCATCTGCACCAGCGCCAGCTCGAGCATCGCGCCGACGCCGGTGAGGAAGTAGAAGCGGGCACCGGACACCTTGGCGCCGCGCTCAACGTCGATCGCCTTCAGCATGGTGCCGAGCTCCAGGTGGTCGCGGGCGGCGAACCCCTCCGCGTCGAAGTCACGGGGCGTGCCGTGCTGCTCGAGCACGACGTAGTCCTCCTCGCCTCCCGCCGGCGCGCGCTCGTCGGCAACGTTGGGCAGCCCGGCCATCAGCGTGGCGAACGCCACCTCGGCCTCGGTCTGCGCCGCCTCGGCGGCCCGGACCTGTCCGGACAGCTCCTTGGTACGCCCGAGCAGGTCGGTGCGTTGGTCCCCCTGCGCCGTGGCGATCTGCTTGCCGAGCTGCTTCTGCTCGGCGCGCAGCCGCTCGAACGCGGCGATCGACTCGCGGCGGGCGGTGTCTGCCTCCAGCAGCTCGTCCACCACCGCCGCGGACTCCCCCCTGCGCAGCTGAGCTGCGCGGATCCGGTCGGGGTCGGCACGCAACAGGTGGGGGTCGATCACCGCGCCAGCCTAACGAGCAGCGCCCGCCCGCCGAGCCGTAGCCTGGAGGCGCGCCGCTCTCGAAGGGCGACATCCAGCGCGCTGTGCGGCGGGGGCCGCCGGTCGACCCGAGGAGCACCGTGGCCTACGACGTGAGCGTGCTCGACGCTCGCCGTCACATGCTTCTCGGTACGGGGCTGGTGCTGCTGGCGATCGCCGCCGCGTTCACCTGGCTCGTCACGAGCGGGTGGGCACCGCTGCGCGACCTCGACGTCGAGCTCGCCCGGGCCACGTACGACCGGGTGGTGGGCCACCCCCGGCTGGTCGGCGGGCTCAAGGCACTGGCGCTGGTGAGCGAGCCCACGGTCGTACGGGTCGGCCTGCTCGTCGTCGCGACCGGCGCGGTGCTGCGCGGCCGGCCGCGAGTCGGCGCCTGGACGGCGGGGTCGGTGCTGCTCGTCACCGTCGTGGCCCCGGTGGGCAAGCTGGTGATCGACCGGCCACGCCCGTCGTGGACCGAGCCCCTCGTGACGATCGGCGGATCGTCCTTCCCCTCCGGCCACGCGGCCGGGGCCGGACTGCTCGTCGCCACCGCGATGCTGCTGACGCACATGTCGGTCGCCTCGCGCGGGCGCCGATGGCTGCTGGACCTGGCCTGGGTGCTGCTCGGCGTGCTGATCGGGCTGGATCGGATCCTGCTCGCCGTGCACTACGCCAGCGACGTGCTGGCCGGCTGGGCGCTGGGGGCCGCGGTCCCACTGCTGCTGGCGGTGGCGATCGTGCCCTGGCAACCGCCGCGGACAGGTCCGGCACCCACCTCCACCGGCGAACGACCGTCTCGGCTTTCGGTCGTCCTCAACCCCACCAAGATCGTCAACGTGCCGGCCTTCCGCCGGCTCATCGCCGAGGCGGCCGAGCGGCACGGCTGGCAACCGCCGGCGTTCTACGAGACGACTGCCGACGACCCGGGCATGGCGATGAGTGAGGCAGCACTGTCCGACGGCACCGACATGGTGCTGGCTGCCGGCGGCGACGGCACCATCCGGGTCGTGTGCACCGAGCTGGCCCGCACCGGCGTTCCGGTCGGAATCGTGCCGCTCGGCACCGGCAACCTGCTGGCGCGCAACCTGCGCCTCCCGCTGCGCCCGGCCGAGGCACTGGACGTCGCGCTGGCCGGTCACGACCGCGCCATCGACGTGGTGGAGGTCAGCGGTGACGGGCTGCCCGAGACGTGCTTCACCGTGATGGGGGGCCTCGGATTCGACGCGGCGGTGATGGCCGGGGCGTCCGAGTCGCTCAAGGCCCAGCTCGGCTGGCGCGCGTATGTGGTGTCGGCGCTGCGCAACCTGCGCTATCCCGCGAGCCGGGTGGAGGTGTCGGTGGACGGCGCGCAGTTCGTACGGCACCGCGCCCGCACCGTCGTGGTCGGCAACGTGGGGCTGCTGCAGGCCGGCATCCCACTGCTGCCCGACGCCCGCTTCGACGACGGGCGCCTCGACGTGGTGGTGGTCGCCCCGCAGCGACTGTGGGGGTGGGTGGCCGTGGTCGTCCGCGTGCTCCGACGGGGCCGCACCACCGACGCCCAGCTGGCCCGCATGACCGGTTCGAGCGTCGTCGTACGCACCAGTCAGCCGCAGGCCCGGCAACTGGACGGCGACTCGATCGGTGCCGGACGTGAGCTGCGGTGCCGGGTGCTGGCGGGCACGCTGCTCGTACGCGTCCCCCGCTGACGCTGGCGCGGGCGCCGGCGTGGGGGTGGGCGTCAGCGGCGGGCGAGTGCGATCGCCTCGGTCTCCTCCGGCGACAGCTGCGTGGCGCTGGTCCAGCTCGCGATGCTCTTGGCGTACGTACGGGTGTCGGAACGGCCGTGGATCGCGGTGAGCACGAGCCCGTCGCCCTCGTCGTCGAGCATGGCCACCGACCAGGACAGGTGGCCGCCCATGTCCCCGAATGCGTCGTAGCGGACCACCGCGAGATGGCGCAGCGCCCGGGCCGCCTCGACGCGCAGGTCGCCGACAGCGCCGGCAAGGGCTTCGACGTTGGCGGGGACACGGCGACTGGCGCGGCGGCGGGCAGACAGCGACGAGCGGCGCAGCGCGACCAGCGAGGCCAGCAAGGCCACGACCGCCAGCCCGAGGGCGACCAGGCTCACGATGCCTTCGGTGGTGTCCGTCACGACGCCGACACTAAGCGCAACCTCAGCCTCCGCGGCGCAACCTCGCCAGCCAGCTCGTCGCGTCGGTGAAATCAGCGTCGCTGGTGCCTGGACGCACCGCGGTCTCCACCTTGTCGAGGCGGGGGTAGGAGCCGAGGAAGCGTACGTCGGCGCAGACCCGCCGCAGCCCCATCAGCGCCTCGCCGACCCGCGCCTCGTCGGCGTGCCCCTCGCAGTCGATCGAGAAGCAGTAGCGCCCAAGTGCGGAGCCGGTCGGACGGGACTCGATCCGGGCGAGGTTCACCCCCCGCAGCGCGAACTGGTCCAGCACCTCCATCAGCGCGCCCGGGTGGTCGTCGCGGATGAAGGCGACCACGGTGGACTTGTCCGCACCGGTACGAGCCGGCAGCGGGCCGGGCCGGGCCACCAGCACGAAGCGGGTGATCGCGTCGGGGTTGTCGCCGATCCGGGAGGCCAGCACCGACAACCGATAGTGCTCGGCCGCGATGGGCGCAGCGACCGCCGCGTCGTAGAGGGCGTCGGGCCCGGCCACCAGCTGCGCGGCCTGTGCGGTCGAGCCGAGCGGCACCACCTCGACGTCGGGCAGGTGGCGGGCCAGCCAGCCACGGCACTGCGCGGCGGCGTGCGGGTGGGTGGCGACGGTGCGGACCGAGTAGAGGTCGCGCCCCGGCCGCGACAGCAATGCCAGCTCGACCGGCACGGTGACCTCGCGGGTGATGACCAGCGGCTCGCCGGTGGCCAGCTCGTCCAGCGTCACCGACACCGACCCCTCGACGGAGTTCTCCAGCGGCACGACAGCCCCGTCGGCCAGACCGCCGCGGACCGCATCGAGGGCCGCGGCCACGCCGACGTACGGCTCGCTGTGGGCACCGCGGGCGGCCGGCAGCGCGCGCAGGGCCTGCTCGGTGAAGGTGCCGGCCGGTCCCAGGTACGCGTAGCGGGCGGGAGGCACTCCGGGCATCGCGCCAGCCTACGGCTAGATTCGCCGCCGTGGAGCACCCGTCCGGCCAGCCCTCCGGTGCCGGCGTGCACGACCTCGGCTGGGCCCGACTGGACACCGACCGGCACCGGCGCACCGGGGACCCGGAGGTCGTTCTCGGCACCGGCAAGACCCCCGACCAGGTCGTCGAGATCCTGCAGGCGCTCGGCGCCGCGCATCCGGACCGGGCGGTGTTGGCGACCCGGCTCAGCGACGACGCCGTGGCAGCGGTTCGAGAACAGCTGCCCGCCGCAGCGATCGACGTCGGCGCCCGCGCGGCGACGCTGGGCCCGCTACCGCCCCCCAGCGGCAGGGTGTGCGTGGTCACCGCCGGCACGTCCGACCTGCCGGTGGCCGCCGAGGCCGCGCTGACCGCTCGCGTCTTCGGCGCCGGTGTACAGGTCGTAAGCGACGTCGGCGTGGCCGGGCTGCACCGGTTGCTGGACGTGCGCGAGACCCTGGACGCGGCGGACTGTCTGGTCGTGGTGGCCGGCATGGAAGGCGCACTGCCGAGCGTCGTCGGAGGCCTGGTCGGCGTGCCGCTGATCGCGGTGCCGACCAGCGTGGGGTATGGCGCCAGCCTCGGCGGGGTGGCCGCCCTGCTCGGCATGCTCAACTCCTGTGCCCCGGGGGTCACGGTGGTGAACATCGACAACGGCTTCGGCGCCGGAGTCTTCGCCGCCCGGGTGGCCCGGGGGCCGGCGCAGTCCCGGCCGGACGTCCGGTCCGGGCCCGCACCCGAGCCGACCGAGGAGCCGGCGGCGCCGCCGCCGCCGCCTGGCCAGCGGCAGCAAGCGACCCGACGTTACGGCACCCCCGGCGACCAGGACATCGGAAGATCCCCAGGGCAACCGCCATCAGCGGGCGCTCAGCCGCGGGTCGGCTGGGTGGATGCCTCGTCGGGGGTCAGCGGCGACATGCTGCTCGGCGCGCTCGTCGACGCCGGCGTCCCGCTCGAGGACATCCAGGCCGCCGTCGACGCAGTCTCGCCGTCCCCGGTGCTGCTGCACGCCGAGCAGGTGCAGCGCGGCGGACTGCGGGCGCTGTGGGTGCACGTCGAGGTCGCAGGACGGCCCGCCGACGGCCAGGAGGCACCGGTCGAGGCGGACCGCACCTGGACCGACGTCCGCGCCCTGCTCGAGGACGCGCCGCTGGCCGGCCCCATACAAGAGCGCGCCCTGGCCGCCTTCGCCCGCCTCGCCGACGCCGAGGCCGCCGTGCACGGCGTACCGCCCGAACAGGTGCACTTCCACGAGGTCGGTGCCCTGGATGCGATCGCCGACGTCGTCGGTGTCTGTGCCGGCCTGCACGCCCTGGGTCTGGACCGGCTCGGATGCGCACCGGTCGCCGTCGGGGGCGGCAGCGTCGACACCCGGCACGGCCGGCTGCCCGTGCCGGTCCCGGCGGTCACCGAGCTGCTGACCGGCGCGCCGACGGTGGGCGGGCCGGTCGACGCCGAGCTCGCCACACCGACCGGCGCAGCGCTGCTCAGCACCGCCGTCGACGAGTGGGGCGCCCAACCGGCGATGCGCGTGGAGGCGGTCGGAGTCGGCGCCGGCGGGCGCGACCATGCCGGGCATCCGAACGTCCTGCGGCTGCTCCTGGGCACCGCCGCCACGGTGACACCGGCCCCCCGACAGCCTGCCGGCATCCGCCCACTGGTGTTGCAGACCAACGTGGACGACCTCGACCCCCGGCTGTGGCCCGACGTGCTCGGCCAGCTGATGGCGGCCGGCGCCGCCGATGCCTGGTTGACACCGATCCTGATGAAGAAGGGCCGACCGGCACACACGCTGTCGGTGCTCGTGCGTCCCGACGCCCGTACGGCAGTCGAGCGGGTCGTGTTCGCCGAGACCTCGACGATCGGTCTGCGCGCGCAGGAGGTCGACAAGGTGGCGCTCGACCGCAGCGAGCTCGTCGTCCAGGTCCACGGCCACCCCGTACGGGTCAAGTCGGCCGTGCACGACGGCCAGGTGGTCAACCTGCAGCCGGAGTACGACGACGTCCGCGCCGTCGCAACGGCGACCGGACTGCCCCTGCGGACCGTGCTGGCCGACGCGGCGTCGGCCGCCCGCGACGCCTGACCCGCTGCGCCGGCCCCGCCGCGTACGCTCCGCACCCATGACCGCCTCCGCGCCGGGCGCCGACAGCGAGGTCGGCCGACTCCGCACCGTGCTGCTGCACCGCCCTGGCAACGAGCTGCGGCGGCTGACGCCGCGCAACAACGACTCGCTGCTGTTCGACGGGATCCCCTGGGTCGGCAGGGCACAGGACGAGCACGACGCCTTCGCCGCCGCGCTGCGCGGACACGATGTCGAGGTGCTGTACCTGGTCGAGCTGCTGACCGACACCCTGGAGGCCGGCCGCGCACGGGCGGTCGCCATCGACCAGGTCACAAGCACGCTGCATCTCGGGGAGTCGGTGCAGCGGCATCTGCGGCAGTCGCTACACGAGCAGTCGTCGCACGACCTGGCCCAGACGCTCACCGCGGGACTGCGCAACGACGAGGTGCGGGTGACGCACAGCCTGGTGACAAGCCTGCTGGCCCACGACGACTTCCTCATCGACCCGCTGCCCAACCTGCTGTTCACGCGCGACTCGTCCTTCTGGCTGCCCGACCGGGTGGCTGTCACAAGCCTGGCGATGCCTGCTCGCCAGCGGGAGACCCAGCTGACCGAGCTGGTGTACGCCCACCATCCGCGCTTCGCCGACGTCCCCCGCGCGCACGGCTGGCAGCTGGAACACATCGAGGGCGGCGACGTGCTGCTGCTCGGGCCCGGTGTGATCGCGGTCGGTGTCGGCGAGCGCACCACCCCGGCCGGTGCCGAACGCTTCGCCCGGCAGACGATTGCGGCCGGGCTCGCGCACACCGTGCTCGCCGTGCCGATCGCCCAGGAGCGGGCCACCATGCACCTGGACACCGTGGTCACCATGGTCGACGTCGACAAGGTCGTGATGTACCCCAACATGGCGGGCACCCTGCGGGCCTATCCCGTCACCGGCGAGCTCGACGACGGCGCGGTGCGGCTGACGGTGGGCGAGCCGGCACCGTTCCTCGACGCGGCCGCAGCAGCCCTCGGTGTCGAGTCCCTGCACCGCATCGACACGGGCCTCGACCCGGTCACCGCCGAGCGCGAGCAGTGGGACGACGGCAACAACACCCTGGCGATCGCTCCGCGCGTGGCGGTGGCCTACGAGCGCAACGTCGAGACCAACGAGCGACTGGACAAAGCGGGCATCGAGGTCATCGCCGTCTCCGGCTCCGAGCTCGGCTCCGGCCGGGGCGGTCCGAGGTGCATGTCCTGCCCCGTCAGCCGCGCCGGCGTGGGCACATGAAAGCCCGGCCGTCGCTGACGGGGGAAACAACGACGACCAGGCGCGGCTAACAGTACGGTCCGGCGGGACGCCACGCAATCAAACACGCGAAACCGGACGAGACCGGACGAACCGCCCAGGTGCCAGGTCAGCGGATCGTGAGCTGGCGGTTGGCCAGCCCGTTGCGGGCCGAACGCTGCTCGGTCGAGAGGTCCGACCGGTCGTCGAGCGCCTCGTCCAGCCGCTTGGACAACGCGGCCATGTGCTGGTCGAACCCGGCCGCCCCGGTGCCCGCCGGGAGCTCCCACACCGGCGTCAGCACCCCATGCGCGCGGAACATGCCGAGCAGCCGACCGGTGTCGCCGAGCCGGTCGTCGCCGGCGGCGTGCAGCCTGGCCAGCGCGTCGAGCAGCCGCTCCTCGTCGTGCGGCAGCACCCAGCGGACGTACTCGCGGTCGCTCATGCGCGTCCAGTACGCGGCGGCCACCGAGGTCAGGCGCCTGGTGGGCGCGGCGGCCTCGTTGGCCGCCTTCAGCGCCGCGGCCGCCTGGCCGTCGGGATCCTCGGTGTCGGCCAACCAGAAGTCGAAGCCGTCGTGCACCGTCACGTCGAAGTCGGCCGCCGGGTCGACCAGCTCCTGCAACCGTGGGCCTGGCGGTGGCGGACCGTCGAGCCTGACCTGGCTGCCGGGGTCGGCGACCAGGGCCAGCTCGAGGGCGTACGCGAGGTCGCGGCTCAGATCGCCGTGGTTGGCGTGCACCTGCAGGCCCAGCCACACCGAGCTGTCGTCGCGGACGAGCGCGGGCAGCGCCACCGGCAACAGCGAGCAAACTGTCACGGTCTGGTCCGGGTCTGACCGCAGGCGCAGCGGCGCGGTCGCCGCCGGCACGATCTCGCGCAGCGCGACCCAGTCGCACTCGCCGGGCAACCCCTCAAAGGTGCGTGCCACGAAGGGTGCGGGTGCGGCACCAGCACGACCGTGACAGTTCTTGTAGCGCCGCCCGGATCCGCACGGGCACGGTTGGCGTGGACCGACGGGACCCGCCGCCTCGCCGTGAGCTCCCTGCTTGACCGGAGACGTCTTGCCCATCCGGGCGACTCTAGGCCACGCAGATGCAGGCGTGGACGGTCGTGCCCTCGGCGGCCTGCACGAGCGACCACGACTCGGCCAGCGCAGCAACGATCGACAGCCCGCGCCCGCCCACGGGCGCCTGGTCGTGCAACTGCTGCGGGCTCGAGGGAGCGAGGTCCGTGACCTGCAACCACAGCTGCGGGTGCTCCAGCGACCACTCCACCTGCACGGTTGCCTCCGACCCGCGCGCGGCGTGGCGTACGGCGTTGGTGACGAGCTCGCTGACCACGATCGCGGCGTCCTCGATGGCCGTCTCCGCCACAGCGCAGGCACGGAGCTGGGACGTCAGCCGCCGGCGAACCTCTCGCACCGCCCCGTCTGAAGGCGCGAGCACCACCCGCTGCCTGCCGGCGTCCACTGTGGTCATCTGGCTCACCCCGATCGTGTCGCCTCCCCCCCACATACATACTGCCCCAGGTCAGAGGCGGTCAAACCCCCTGAGCCACTCAATCTTTCCGACAGCTGCCCGGCATGCCAGGGTTTGTCGGTGATGACCCCGCCGTCACTGCTCTCACCACGCCCCGCTCATCAGGTGGCGGTGCGGCCGGACACGCCCCTGCACGTGCCATCTCCTGTGTCGGACTGTTCCGTCCACGCCCCGCACGCCACGGTCCGGGCGGTCTTCGCCGCCGCGGGTCCCGCCCTGGCCGACGCGCTGCTTCGCGCGGAGGACCGGTGAGCGACCGCTACGACCGGGTCCCGGTCGCCAGCCGGGAGCAGTGGCGTGCATGGTTGACGGGACATCACGCCGAGACCGACGGCGTCTGGGTCGTCACCCACAAGCGCGAGGGCTTGGTTGCACCCGCGGGCCGGGCCGCCGTCGATCGGGCGAAGGGGGACGGGACGTGGACAGCGCTGGACGACGTCGAACGCCTCGTCGAGCCTTCTGACCTCGCCCAGGCGATCGATGCCGACGCGGACGCCCGCCGCCACTGGGACGCCTTCCCACCCTCCACCCGCCGCGGGATCCTGGAGTGGATCCTGTCCGCCAAGCGGCCGGCCACCCGCCACCACAAGCGCATCGGGGAGACCGTCGAGCTCGCAGCGCAAGACATCCGGGCCAACCAGTGGCGCCAGCCCGAGGGCAGGGGTTGAGCGGAGCGTCGAGGTGACACCCCGCTCGAGCTCAAACACCTGAGCCGCTCAGTTCTCCAACAGCTGCCGGGCATGCCCGGGCTTGTCGGTGATGACCGCGTCGACCGCAAGCCGGCCACACATCTCCAGGTCCTCGTCGCTGTTCACCACCCACACGTGCACCGGGTGCCCTGCCGCATGTGCCCGTGCCACGTACGACGGGTGGTTGCGCACCACGTCGACCCGTGGTCCGGCGATCCTGCTGCCGAGCGGCAGCGACCCGTCGCGCAGCCGCATCGGCACCCGGTCCATCAGGTAGACGGTGGGGACGTCCGGTGCCCACTGGCGCACGCGCCGCAACGACAGCCAGGAGAAGCTCATCACCCGTACGGGAGGTGGCTGCGGACCGTCGGGGTGGGTCCAGCCAAAGCGGCGCAGCGACTCGACGACACGACGCTCGACCAGGCCGGAGTAGCGGGTCGGGTGCTAGGTCTCAATGGCCATCTGCACCGGGTCACCCCAGTCGTGCACCAGCGTGCACAGCTGGTCGAACGTGAGCACCGGGCCGGCGGGGCTCTCGTCGACCTCGTCGTCCAGCTCGGCCCAGGGCTGCTTCCACGAGCCGAAGTCCCAGCGCTCCAGCTCGGCGAGCGGCAGCGTCGAGACCGGCCCCACCCCGTCCGACGTCCGGTCGATCCGCCGGTCATGCATGCACACCAGGTGGCCGTCGGCGGTCAGGCGGACGTCGCACTCCAACGCCTCAGCGCCCGCCTCCAGCGCCAGCACGTACGCGTCGCGGGTGTGCTCGGCACGGTCCGCACTCGCGCCGCGGTGCGCAACGATCTGCGGGCGCACCCGGCCCGCGATCCCCACCACGTCCAACACCTCCGGCGCTGGCGGACGCTGTTGCTGCAGCTCGAGGCTAACCCGCTGCGCGGCGCCGGTCCGGCAGGCTGGCCGCCCTCGCCGGCACCGCGCCGACCCACTACCGGGGCACGAGAGTGACCGGACAAGGCAGGATGACGTGATGACCGCGTACTGGATCAGCGTGTACAAGGAGATCGTGGACGAGGACAGGGTTGCGGCGTACGCGCAGCTGGCCGGCCCCGCTCTCGAGGGAGCGGGTGGCACCTTCGTTGCACGCGGCCTGCCCGAGCAGACCTACGAGTCCGGAGAGGAGACCCGCACCGTGATCATCGAGTTCGACTCCGTCGAGGCAGCAAGGGCCGCGCACGACAGTCCTGCCTACGCCGAGGCCCTCGCCGCTCTCGACGGCGGCGCCGTCCGTGACATGCGGATCGTGCCCGGGGTGGGGACATGATCGCGGCCGGCTTGCATGCATAGTTCAGGTGGCCTCCACGACCCACGACCCGCGGGCTCGTCATGACGTCCAGGGCGATCATCAACATAGTTGCGCGCGCCGAGGAGATGCTCAGCGACTTCGCGGCCCTGCCGCTGAAGCGCTATCCGATGCGGCCCCACCAACGGCGGGTCTTGGCGCTGCGCGACAACTTCACCGCCCACGACGCGTCCCACGTAGCCCTGGCCGAGTCGCTCGGCATGCCGCTTCTCACCAACGACCGCAAGTACGCCAAGGCCCCCGGCCACACGGCCATCGTCGAAACCTGGCCGTAGACCCTCAAGCCACCTCCTAAGAGGACACGCTGGTCGGGCTCAGTAGTAGATCCAGACATCCGCAGCCAATCGTCGAGTGGCTTGCATGGGTACCTCGGTGCAGGCCTACCGTTGACGGCATGGACAGTCGGCCAATCGGGCACTGGGAATCGGGCACCGGCCAAGGACAGCTGCCGCAACGTGTCACGAGCAAGGGACAGGTGACCATCCCGCAAGGCGTACGCCAACGCCTTGGCATCGAGCCCGGCAGCGATGTCGACTTCGAGGTCGACGACAACGGCGTGCGGCTCGTTCGACGCGCTGAGGGGTCCGGAGCGGCAGCCGTTGAGGCCATGCGCGGTCGCCGGCTGTCGATGACCACCGACGAGATCATGGCGCTGACCCGCGGCGAGTCCTGAGCCTTGGCGATCGGGACGCTGGTGGATTCCAACGTGCTGCTCTACGTGTTCACCGACGATCCGCGCTGGGGCGACTGGTCTGCCGAACATCTCGCAAGCGCGTTCGACGCAGGCCCTGTGGTGATCAACGCCCTGATCTTTGCCGAGCTCTCCGCGGGCTTCGAGCGGGTCGAGGACCTCGATGATGCCCTGCCCAACCTCATCGACCGCGAGGATCTGCCCTGGGAGGCCGCCTTCCTCGCCGGCCGCTGCTTCGTGGAGCACCGCAGCCGTGGGGGCGCTCGCCGTTCCCCCCTGCCCGACTTCTACATCGCCGCCCACGCGGCCACCACCGGACGAGCGCTGCTCACCCGCGACCGGCCGCGACACGTGGACCTCCTGCCGACGCTCGAGGTCATCTGTCCGGACTGATGACCCTCAAGGCTCGGCCCGCATCACGACCACGTCGCCGTGGGTGCCGTAGCCGAGCTGCGGCTTGGCGAACTGGGTCCCGTCGAAGGTCACCAGCCACCACCCGCCGGCGGGCAGCGGGACCAGCTGCGGGTGCGGGATGTTGCTGCCGTACGGCGCGTCCAACGTGCCCTCGCGGCGACGCATCGCCAGGTCGTACGCGACGTACGCGCGGTGCCGGCCGTCGCTGGCCAGCAGCGACCACTCGCCATCGACCCGCTGCAGGACCGGGCCCTCGCACTGCTCGAGACCGGTGTCGGCGCCGACCAGCTCGAGGCCGTCGAGTGGCTCGCCGCCCGCCGGGCCGGCGGCGAGTGCCGGGTGGAAGTCGAACGGGTCGCCCTGGCTGGGGCTCTCGACGAAGCCGACGTGCCACCGGCCGTCGATGCGGGTGATGGCCGGGTCCCAGCAGCCGACGTCGGTCGGCAACGCCATCGGCTCAGTGTCGAGAACGTGCACGCCGGACAGCACGTCGAGGCCGGTGGTCGCCTGCCGCACGTGCACCCGGCTGCCCTGGTGGCCGAAGTCGCCCCACGCACTGACCCCCACGAGACAACGGCCGGAAGCTTCGTCGACGACGATCTGGCCGGCGTGGTCGCCGAGCAGCAGCCCGTCGCGGCGGGAGTAGAGCTGGGCCACCTGCCGCAGGGACGTGGGATCACCCAGGTCGAGGGTGAACACTCCCCAGTGCGCGGCGTGGAAGAACCCCATCCCGGCGCAGGTGGCGGTGAGGTAGGGCGAGCCGTCGCGGACGTACGGGCGGCCGTCGTCGTGCTGCACCAGGTGCAGGTCGCGCAGCCCGGTGTAGCCGAACGGACCGGCCCGCACCCGACCGACCTGCACCGCGGGGGCGCCAGCGGGTGCGCCCCACGCGTACGAGAGTCGGGCCAGCGTGGCGGGGTCGCGCAGGTCGAGCAGGCGGGCGACGGCGGCACGCTCGGTCAGCAGCACCTGCCACTGCCCGTCGCCGTGATCGACCAGCACGGTCACCTGGTTCTCGCAGAGCACGAAAGCCAGCCGGCAGGGTGCACCGAGCCGGGCCGGCGCGTCGGCGACGGTGTGCGTGGTGCCGGCACCGCGCAGCTCGAGCTGAAGCCGATCCCGACCGGAGTCGTGGACGGCGAGCAGATGGGCGGCCGCCGGGTCAGTCGCATCACCGGCCAGCCCGAAGACGAACAGGTCAGGCAGCTCGGTGACCTCCACGTAGACGGCAGCGAACGGCGCCGGGGGTGAGATGCCGGAGCGGTGCAGCCCGGCGGTGGCACCGGCCGCCGGCACATCGACCTGCTCGAACCCCGGCGCCACGATCGCGAACGGGCGGAACCGCGCCAGCGGCTCGAAGCGCAGCCCCAGCACGTCGGCCGTGGTGCTCCGGCGACGCCGGCGCCTCAGACCGAGCAGCCGTCGGGCCCGCATGCCGCACCGTCGCTGCCGGTCGCGTCGGTGCCGGCCATCACCAGCGGGTGGTTGTCGGCCCAGACCTTGCGCAGCCCCTCCAGGTGCGCGTCGGCGGGTTGAGCGCCGGAGAACCCGTACGTGCGGTCGTAGACGAAGAACGGGACACCGCGGACGCCCAGCGTCATGGCCTCGGCCTCCTCGTCGCGCACCGCATCGCCCGCGGTCTGGTCGGCCAGCGCCGCGCGCACCGCCCCGGCGTCGAGGCCGGCCTCGGCGGCCAGCCGCACCAGCACCTCCCGGTCGCCGACCGCCTCGCCCTCGGTGAAGTACGCCAGCAGCAGCCGCTCCTTGACCGCACCCTGCAGGCCGTGCTCGGCGGCAGCGTGGATGACCTGGTGGGCGTCGAACGTGTTGGCCTGCACCGCCCGCTCGAAGTGGAAGTCGAGCCCCTCCCCGGCAGCGGCCTCGGTCATCTGGTCGATCATCTGCTGCGCCTGCGCCACGTCGGTGCCGTACTTGGCGGACAGGCGCGCGGCGTACTCACCGAGGCCGGTGGCCTCGCCCGGCGGCGCGGACTCGGCGTGGGTGTCGAGCTCGAAAGCGCGCCAGACCACCTCCACCTCGTCGCGGTGCTCGAACTGTCCGAGCGCCGCTTCGAAGCGGCGTTTGCCGATGGCGCACCAGGGACAGACGACGTCGGACCAGATCTCGACGCGCATGTCAGCTGGTCCGCGGCGAGCGCTGCTGGAGCTCGTCGATCAGCTCGGACGCCTGCGCCTTGGACAGGCCCTCGGGGACCTGCTCGCCGCTCTCACGGGCCAGCGTCTCGAGATAGCTGCGCTGCGGCCCGGTGATCGGCTCGTCGCCCGTCGCCCAGGCATCGGTGGGCTTCTCGGGCGAGGGCTCAGGTGTCGGGGTGTCGGAGTCGCTCATGGTCCAAACCTACGGACCGGCACCGACAGCCGCGCCCTGGCCCCCGGTCACAGCAGCTGGGTGAGCGCGTGGATCACCAGCCCGACGAGGGCGCCGACCAGCGTCCCGTTGATCCGGATGAACTGCAGGTCCCGCCCGACGTGCAGCTCGATGCGCCGGGCCGCGTCGTCGCCGTCCCACCGCTCGACGGTGTCGGAGATGACCGTGGCCATCTCGTCGCCATAGGTGCGCACGACGTACGCGGCGAAGTCGCTGGCCCAGCCGTCGAGCCGGGCGCGCAACGCCTCATCCGTGCCGAGGCTGCGACCGAAGTCGCCGAGCGCGCTCACCGCGCGGGTGCGGATCAGGCTGTCCGGCTCGTCCAGCGCCACGAGCAGCGCCCGGCGTACCGCTCGCCACAGCGACGTGACGGTCACCGCAACCTGTGGCGCCTCCAGCATGCGGCGCTTGAGCCGCTCGAAGCTCGCCATCGTCTCGGGGTCATGCTGCAGGTCGCGGGCGAGGTCGGCGAGCAGCGTGTCGAACGCGTGCCGGGCCGGATGCAACGGGTCGTCTCGGATGTCGGCGACCCAGGCGACCGCCTCGACGTGCAGCCGGCGCGCCACCCGCTCGTCCAGCCACACCGGCGACCACCACGGTGCGCGCTCCCCCACCACCTCGGCGACGGTGTCGGCGTTGTCGACCAGCCACCGGTGCAGCTCGACCACCGCCAGGTCGACCAGGCCGTGATGGGCGCCCTCGCCGACGACCTCCTGCAGAAGCCGGCCGGTGACCTCGCTGAGCGGCTCGTCGGACAGCCGCGGCAGCAGCTCGCCCGTGACCAGGCTCGCCACGTCGTCGTCGCGCAGCCGGGTCAGACCGTGCCGCAACATCCGGCTCGCCTCCGCCACGATCCGCTCGCTGTGCTGGGGCTCGGCCAGCCAGCGGCCTGCGCGACGGCTCACGTCGGCCCGCTCGACCCGGCCGCGTACAACGTCCTCGGCCAGGAAGTTCTCGGTGACGAAGTCCTGCAGGCTCCTGCCCAGCGCGTCCTTGCGGGTCTGCACGAGCGCGGTGTGGGGGATCGGCAGCCCGAGCGGGTGCCGGAACAACGCGGTCACGGCGAACCAGTCGGCGATCGCGCCGACCATCGCGGCCTCCGAGGCGGCGTGCACGTATCCCCACGCCCCGCCGAGGCCCAGCGTGAGCACGTAGATCACCGCGGCCAGCGCGAGCAGGGCCAACGCCACCGCTCGCATCCGCGTCAGACCGCGCTGGCGCTCGGCGTCAGCTGCGCCCTCACCGGGCGGGATGAGCAGCGGGGTGGTGCTCACCGTGCGCCGTCCCGCAACGTCAGGTGCCACCAACCCACGTCGACCCATCGGCCCCCCTTGAAACCCACCCGCGGGAAGGTGCCGACCTGGGAGAACCCGAGCCGCTCATGCAGAGCGACGCTGGGCTCGTTGGGAAGCGCGATCCCGGCGAATGCCTGCCACCAGCCGCCGGCCACGCAGGCGTCGAGCAACGCCCGCATCAACAACCCCCCGACGCCACGGCCGGGGTGGGTCGCGTACACGGAGGTCTCCACCGTCCACTGGTACGCGGCCCGACCCCGCAACGGGACCGCGTAGGCGAAGCCGGCCAGGGTGCCCGCATCGTCGCTGGAGACCAGCCACGGGTGGTCGGGGTGTGCGGCGATCCGGCCGGCCATCTCGGCGGCGCCGGGCGCCTCGTACTCGAAGTTGCCGCTCGTGTGCTCGACATACGGGCGGTAGCAGGCGGCGATGGACTCAGCGTCGGACACGGTGGCCGGGCGTACGGCGGGTGGCGGGTCCGGCATGCCGTAACCGTACGGTGGCGCCGTGAGCAGCAGGTTTGACACCGTCGTCCCAGCGCGGACGGCAGCTGACCGGCCGCATCGAGTGCGGTGTTGAGGGGCACCCCGCCCGCTCGCGATGACCCGCAACGGCGCACTCGATCAGAGTCGAGTACTAGAACATGCGTTCGAACATGGCGTACGCTGACGAGATGACCGCAGTGCTGCAACCCTCGCTGCTGGACGCTGTCGATCTGGCCGGCACCGTCGAGCGCACCGCCCTCAGCCAGGGTGCCTGGGTTGACCTCTGCCCGGCCTGGTTGGACGGCGCGGATGCCCTGTTCGAGCAGCTGGTGACCGGCGTGCCCTGGCACGGCGAGCGGCGGCAGATGTACGACCGCGAGGTTGATGTACCCCGGCTGCTCAGCTTCTTCGGCGAGGACGACCCGTTGCCCGACCCGGCCCTCGACCGTGCCCGCGACGCGCTGAGCGACCGCTATCGAGTCGAGCTGGGCGAGCCCTTCCGTACGGCGGGGCTGTGCTACTACCGCGACGGCAGCGACAGCGTCGCCTGGCACGGCGACCGCATCGGCAGGGTCCGCGAGACCGACACGATGGTGGCGATCGTGTCCGTCGGCGCCCCCCGGGCGCTGCTGCTGCGGCCTCGTGGTGGCGGGCCGAGCGTGCGCTTCTCGGTCGGGCACGGCGACCTGCTGGTGATGGGCGGCTCGTGCCAGCGCACCTGGGATCACGCCATCCCGAAGACCGCTCGGCCGGTGGGCCCGCGCATCAGCGTGCAGTTCCGACCCCGCGGGGTGCGCTGACACACTCGACACGTGACCGCCGGTGCCGGACAGCCCGCCCTAGCCCGACGGCTCGGCACCGGCGACGCGGTGGTGATCGGACTCGGCTCGATGCTGGGGGCCGGGGTGTTCGCGGCCTTCGCCCCAGCGGCCGCAGCCGCCGGGGCCGGGATCGGCCTGCTGATGGCGCTTGCGGTCGCCGCGGTGGTGGCCTACTGCAACGCCACCGCGTCCGCCCAGCTCGCCGCGCAGTACCCGACGTCTGGCGGCACCTACTTCTACGGCCGCGAGCAGCTCGGGCCGTGGTGGGGCTTCCTGGCCGGCTGGGGGTTCGTGATCGGCAAGACGGCGAGCTGCGCAGCGATGGCGCTGGCGTTCGCGGCGTACGCCACACCCGGCCCGTGGGAGCGGCCGGTCGCGGCGGCGGCCGTCATCGTGCTGGCGGCGGTCAACTACCGCGGCATCACCCGCACCGCGCGGATCGGCCGGGTCATCGTGCTGGTCGTCCTGCTGGCGCTGGCGGTGGTGGTCGCGGCGAGCGTCCTCGGTGGCGAGGCCGGTGCGAGCCGCATCGTCGGCGGGGCCGGCGCCGGCGCGTACGGGGTGCTGCAGGCTGCCGGGTTGCTGTTCTTCGCCTTCGCCGGGTACGCCCGGATCGCCACGCTGGGCGAGGAGGTCCGCGAACCGGAGCTCACCATCCCGCGCGCCATCCAGCTCGCCCTGGGTGCCACGGTTGCGATCTACGCCGCAGTTGCGGTGGCCGTGCTGTCGGTGCTGGGGTCCCGCGGGCTGGCGGTGTCGGCGGCACCTCTTGGCGCGGCGGTGGAGGCCGGGTCGTGGGCATGGGCGGGCCCGGTCGTCCGCATCGGCGGGGCTGCCGCGGCGCTCGGCGCGCTGCTGGCGCTGGTGGCCGGCGTCGGGCGTACGACGATGGCGATGGCCCGCACCGGTGACCTGCCGAGATGGCTGGCTTCGGTGCACCCTCGCCACCAGGTGCCGCACCATGCCGAGGTCGCGCTCGCCGTGGTCGTCTGCGCCCTGGTGCTCAGCCTCGATCTGCGTGGGGCGATCGGCTTCTCGTCGTTCGGCGTGCTGGTCTACTACCTGGTCGCCAACCTGAGCGCGCTGCGCCAGACCGGGCCGCACCGGCGCTTCCCGCGTGCGCTGCAGGTCGTCGGTGCCGTCGGATGCGTGGTGCTGGTGGTCACGTTGCCGGTCGCCAGCGTGCTCGCCGGGGTCGGGGTCTTCGCGGTCGGCGCGGCGTACCGCGCCTGGCGACTCGCCACGGCCAGTCGAGTGCGGCGTTAGCGGGCACGCGGCTGCGTAGCGATGCCCCACAGCACCGCACTGGATCTGATGCCGGCCACGCGCCTACGGTGGCGGCGATGGACCAACGGCTGAGCGTCATCACTCTCGGCGTCGCCGCCCTGGCCCGGGCGCGAGCGTTCTACGAGCGGCTGGGCTGGACGCCGGCCGCGCGGCCGGTCGACGACGTCGCGTTCTTCCAGGTGGGCGGCATCGTGGTCGCGCTGTGGGACCGCGCCCTGCTGGCCGCAGACTCCGACGCCACCGACGGCGGTGGCTGGGGCGGCGTGACGCTGGCCCACAACGTCGGCTCGCCCGCCGAGGTCGACCAGGTGCTCTCCGAAGCCGAGGCGGCCGGAGCCACCGTACGGAGGTGGGGTGCCGACACCTTCTGGGGCGGCTACTCCGGGCTGTTCGCCGACCCGGACGGACACCCGTGGGAGGTCGCGCACAACCCGTTCTGGACGTTGCGCGATGACGGGTCGGTGGATCTTGGTGCCTGAATCGCCGGCGGCGATTGATGTGGCCGTGCTCGGCAGCGCCAACCTCGACCAGGTGCTGCGGGTCGCTGCGATCCCGGCGCCTGGCGAGACCGTGCTGGCGACCGGGCAGGACCGGCATGCTGGCGGCAAGGGCTTCAACCAGGCGGTGGCCGCGGCACGTGCCGGTGCCGCCACCGCATTCATCGCCGCCCTCGGACGCGACGACGCCAGCGACGAACTGCTGGCTGCCATGCACGCCGACGGCATCAACACCACCGCCGTACGCAGGGTCGACGGGCCCAGCGGGCAGGCGCTCATCATGGTGGCGGACTCGGGTGAGAACTCGATCGTGGTGTCGGCGGGGGCCAACGAGACGTTGGCAACGCTGTCCGCGCTCGACCGGCAGACGATCGAGCGGGCCGCGGTGCTGGTCGCGCAGCTGGAGGTCCCCGTGGCCGTGGTCGCCGAGGCAGCAGCAGTCGCGCGCGATTGCGGCACCACCGTGGTGCTGAACGCCGCCCCGGCTCGGCCGCTCGACGATGCGCTGCTTCGGCTGGTCGACCTGCTGATCGTCAACGAGCACGAGGCGGTTGAGCTCGGTGGCGCGGATGATCCGGTGCAGGCCGCCGTGGCGCTCACCGACCGGGTGAGCGCGGTGGTGGTGACGCTGGGTGCCGAGGGTGCTGCGCATGTCGACGCCGATGCCCGGGTGACGCGCGCGCCCGGCGTATCCGCCGCCGCGGTGGACACCACCGGCGCTGGCGACACCTTCGTCGGCGTGCTGGCCGCTGCGCTTGCTGCTGGGTCAGCCATTGACGACGCCGTACGCCGGGCTGTCACCGCGGGCGCCCTGAGTGTGGAAGCTGCCGGTGCGATCCCGTCCATCCCGACCCGCGCCGCCGTCGACGCCCGACTTGTCACCGGCACACGGTGTTCTAACGCATCCTGCCGGTGACAACTCGGAAGGAGACTGGGTCGCCGGGGCGCAGCTGGGCGGCGCGGTCACAGTCGGCGTCCACCACCACACCGACCACCGGGTAGCCGCCGGTCACCGGGTGGTCGGCCAGGAACAGCACCGGCTCACCGCCCGCCGGCACCTGGAGCGCACCCCGTACGACGCCCTCGCTGGGCAGCTCGGCGTCGTCGCACCGCTGCAACAGCGGGCCCTCGCCGTCCGGGCGTACGAGCCGCATCCCCACCCGGTCGCTGTCGTCGCTGACCTGCCAGCGGCCGACACCCAGCACCGACGGGTCGGTGAACCAGTCGTCACGGGGGCCCAACAGCACCCGCAGCCGTGCCGCGCCCAGCTGAGCCGCCGGCGCCACATCGACCACCAGCTGCTCGGCCGGCGCATCCCCCACGGCGAGCTCGTCGCCCGCACGCAGCGGCGGCGGCCCGATGCCGGACATCGTGTCGGTGCTGCATGAGCCAAAGAGAGCTGGCGCCACGATCCCGCCACGGACCGCCACATAGCTGCGCAGTCCCTCGGTGGGCGTCCCGATTTCGAGCACCTGTTCGCGGCGGATCACGAGCGGGGCGTGGGTGCCAGTCCCCCGACCACCGACCCGGACTGGAGCGGGCGGTCCGGTGACAGCCACGCTCAGGTCGCGGAGCGCTCGCACCCGCAGGCCGCCCATGGTGACCTCGATGCCGGGCGCCGCCTCGGGGTTGGCGAGCAGCCGGTTGGCCAGCCGCAGCGCACCGCGGTCCGCGGCACCCGATCGACCGACGCCGAGCCCGGAGTGGCCGGGGCGGCCGAGGTCCTGCAGCAGCGCCAGCGCACCTGTCGCCTCGACCCGCAACCCGGGCCCGGTCACCGCTCCACCTGCTCGAAGCGGACGGCCTGGCCCGGTCGCAGCAGCGCGGGTTCGTCGCGGGTCTCGTCCCACATGGCCAGCTCGGTGCGCCCGATGAGCTGCCACCCGCCCGGCGACTCGCGTGGGTAGACCCCGCTGAACTCGCCCGCGAGCCCCACGGCACCGAGCGGCACGCGCGTGCGGGGCTGGTCCCGGCGGGGTACGTGCAACCGCTCGTCACCGCCGACCAGGTAGCCGAAGCCGGGAGCGAAGCCAGCGAAGGCGACCCGCCAGGCGCTGCCGGTGTGTGCGGCCACGATCTCCTGGGCATCGAGCCCGGTCAGCTCGGCGACATCGTCAAGGTCGGGCCCATCGTAGACGGTGGGGATGACCAGAACGTCGCCGTCCGCGGGCTCGCTGACGAGCTCCTCGGTGGCGGTCGCCACCTCCCACAGCCGCTCTCGCAGCGGCTCCAGCGGCGTACCCGGCTCGACCCGCACCAGCACCGTACGGGCGGCCGGGACGAGGTCGACCAGGCCGGGCAGGTCGGCGGCACCCAGTGCGGCGTGCAGTGCGGAGTGCAGGGCGAGTACCTCGTCGATGCCCGCCACCTCGACCAGGACAGCGGCGTCGCCGCAGTCGAGCAGTCGACACCTCATGCGAAGGCTGCCACCTGCACCCCAGCGTCGGCCAGCGCTCGGCGTACGGCCATCGCCACCGCCACCGCGCCGGCTGAGTCGCCGTGCACGCACACCGAGTCCGGCCGCACCGGCACCGTTCTGCCGTCGACCGCCGTGACCTCGCCGTCCACCACCATGGCCACCACCCGCCGGGCCACCTCGGCGGGGTCGGTCACCAGCGCGCCCGGCTCCGACCGCGGCACCAGCCTGCCGAGCGGGGTGTAGGCGCGGTCGGCGAAAGCCTCGGCGACCGCACGCAACCCGGCTGCCTCGGCGGCACCGAGCAGCTGCGAGCCCGGGAGCCCGAGCACCGGCAGCATCGCGTCGTACGCCCCGACGGCCGCCACCACCGCCCGAGCTTGCGCCTCGTGGTGCACCGTGGCGTTGTAGAGCGCCCCGTGCGGCTTGACATAACGCACCGTAGTGCCAGCGGTGCGTGCCATGCCCGCCAGTGCACCAAGCTGGTAGGTGACGTCGTCGGCCAGCTCGGCGGGATCCATGTCGATGAACCGCCGCCCGAAGCCGGCCAGGTCGCGGTAGCCGACCTGGGCGCCGACGACCACTCCGGCCGCGGCGGCCAGCTCGCAGGTGCGGCGCATCGTGGTCGGGTCACCGGCGTGGAAGCCGCAGGCGACGTTGGCGCTGGTCACCAGCTCGACCATCGTCGCGTCGTCGCCCAGCACCCAGCGGCCGAACGACTCGCCGAGGTCGCTGTTGAGGTCGACCCGCGCATCGGTCATCGGTGCTCAGCCTGCCGGACACGACGCAGCGAGAGCGAGGGTGGCTCGGCGAATCCCAGCGACCGGTACAGCACGATGGCGCCTGAGGTGGCCTGCAGGTCGACGATCTCCGCACCGCGTGAGTCGAGCCAGCCGAGCCCGGCAGTGACCACTGCACGTGCCAACCCGCGCCCGCGGTGTGGCTCGTCGACGTACACCGACGACATGGTGCCGTTGAGCCCGGCGGGCAGGCCAGGACCGGGCAGGTGCTCGCGGACGGCAGCGATGGCGCAGGCGATGATCGGAGGGCCGCCATTCGGAGAGGTGCCGGTCGGGGTCGGGGAGGCCGCCGCAGCTGGATCGTCCACCACGAACGCGGCGAGCACGTCACGCTGCATCTGATCGGCGACCGCGGCAACGGCCGCTTGCTGCCACGAGGTGTCTTCGACGGCGGCAGGCTTGCTGGCGGCACCGGCAGCAGCCGCAGCTCGAAACATGGCGTGCCGCAGCCGCACCAGCTCGGCGGCGTCGGTCGGGCCGGCTCGGCGTACGGCAGCTTGATGGTTGTCGGTCACGGCAACAACGGCTCACTCAGCACCGCCCGCGCGGCCTCGGCATCACCGTCCCACCGGATGGCCGCGTCCTGCTGCGGCAGCCGCCCCCACAGCATCAGCAGCAGGTCACCGGCTGCACCGCTGGCGGTGGCGATCGGGTCGCCAGGCCCCAGCACCCACGCGCCGCCGGTGTCGGTGGCGGCGAACCGTACGGCGTGCCGCGGCTCGGCTGCGCGTCCGAGCTGGATCTGCCGCGGCGCCATCGTGTCGACCACCTCGGCAACACCGTCGCCGGCCAGCTCGGGATCGATCGGGGTGTCCATCGCCAACGCGTGCTCGACGTCCCAGCGGTGGATGAGCGCCTCGTGGCAGCGGCGCCGCCGCCAGAACCCGACGGTGGGCGGCGGGTAGATAGTCCAGGCTTCAGTGGCCGGATCAGTGCTCAGGGCGTCAATGAGCTGGTCGGTCGCGGCGTCGAACCAGGAACGCAGCGCGCCGGGGTCCCGCGGTGCGGGCGGGGGCTGGTGGTCGCCGCGCCGCTCGGTGATAGCGGCGACCGTCCACAAGCTGCCCCGGCCGTGGTGGTCGGCCAGGTCGTACAACGTCCAGCCGTGGCAGTGCTCGATGGGCGTCGACAGGTCCGCGGTCAGGCAACCGGCGAACGCATCCAGGTCCTGGCGAGTGTGCGTCAGATAGGCGTCGGGGTTCACGACAGCGACCGTAGACCGCCGTGCCGACCGTCACGATCATGCATCAGCGGGGCTCGAACACCAGCAACGCATCATCGTTCGTCCGGCGAGGGATCACAGGCTGAGCTCGGCCAACCAGGCGTGCCCGGGGTGGACGCTGGTCAGCGCCGCGTGCAACCACGCCAGCCGGGGGGTGTCGAGCAGCGGCAACACCCCCCGAAGGTCTGCGTGGTCCTTGTCTCGGGCGTGCTTGGCCTTGAACAGCAACACGATCTCCGGCGCCATGTACGGGACACCGGCGGCGGTGTGTTCGATGACGGCGGCGTACGGCAGCCGGATCCGCTCGTCCCTGCGACAGATCCAGGTGCCCCCGTCATGCGGCTCGCGGAAGACGTCCAGGCGATAGATCCCTGCCCCGTCCCTGCCCCACGTCTGGTGCAACACTCCGTACGCCGGGCTGTCGAGGGTCCAGCGCTGGCCAGCACCGGGAATATCGAACGTCAGGTCGGCCAGCACCTCGCGGACCGCGGGTAGACCGGCCGCGGGCACTGCGATCTCGATGTCGTCATGCTCGCGGGTGACCTCCCCGCGGAACAGGTCGAGGGCCCAGCCAGCTGTGACGCACCAGGAGACGTCGACGTCTCGAAGCCTGGTGTGCACCTCGGCGACCGACCACGGATCCCCATGGGGGGTCTTCGGACATCGGTATCCCGCCGGGCGGCCACCGCTCGTCGATCACGGGCCGTGCCCTACCCGGCAGACTGCGACCGTGTCAAAGCCGACGAAGATGCCCCGCCTCGCAGACCCGCCGGTGCTGCTGCGCGCATTCGAACCGGCCGACGTGCCGTTGGTCATGGGGGCCGCCAGTGACCCACTGATCCCGCTGATCACGACCGTGCCATCAACGCCGGACGCCGAACAGGCCCGAGCGTTCATCGACCGCCAGCACGCCCGGCTCGCGAACGGCGTTGGCTACTCGTTCGCGATCGCCGACGCGGTGAGCGGCGAGGCGGTGGGGCAGATCGGGCTCTGGCTCGCCGGCATGGTCGACGGCCGGGCCAGCATCGGATACTGGCTCGTGGCCGCCCACCGCGGGCGCGGCCTCGCGGGTCACGCGCTGCGTACGCTCTCGCGCTGGGCACTCGACCTGCCCGGCGTGCACCGCCTCGAGCTGTACGTCGAGCCCTGGAACGTCGCCTCGTGGCGCGCGGCTGAGCGGGCCGGCTACGTGCGCGAGGGGCTGCTGCGCAGCTGGCAGCAGGTCGGCGAGGAGCGCCGCGACATGTACATGTACTCGCTGTTGGCCGCCGACCGGCCCTGACCGACCCGGCAGGCGGCACGGAAGATCATGCATTCGCGGGGCGCCGACCCTCGCAACGCATCATCCTCAGTCCTTCTCAGCCTCGCCAGACTCAGCCTCGGCAGGCTCAGCCTCGGCGGCACGGTGCTCCGGGAGGAGCCCGGCCCGGATCTTCTTCGCCGTGTCCTCGAGCTCGTCGTGGGTCACCTCGGTCCAGTTGGCGTCGAGGCGGAAGCCGTCCTCGGCGAACCGCGGGAAGACATGCATGTGGACGTGGAACACCTCCTGCCCAGCAGCCGTCCCGTCGGCGAGGAAGAAGTTGACCCCTTC
>JBBSMN010000005.1:0-35530 GCA_038233135.1 Propionibacteriales bacterium | reverse complement strand
AGAACCCGAAGTCGAAGACGACATTGGTGCCCAGCTCCGCGGCCCGCATGCCGAGCTGAACCAACTTGCCTTCAACGAGGTCACGCCTATCTGGTGGGTTTTGATCGCCAAACAGCATGATCTGCCACTCGTCTGGCGTTAACCGTAGGGCCGACGCCCTGATCTCCAGTTCCTTCGCGTGAGCTGTTTTCCCTGCGCCGGGAAGGCCCACGATCAGGTAAACGATTGCAGGTCCGACACGCGGATCGGTCGACTCGGGGCGCATGTGTACGTCCATGCGGCGGCTCCTCAGGGATAGCAGGGCCAGGCAAAGCGAAACGGCCGCCCGGCAGGAAGCCGGCGGTGCGGAACCGAGGAACTTACCTACAGACAGTCCCAGCGCCGTCAGCGAAGACGGCAAGGACGAGTCACGGACGCGCCAGCACACATGCCCACAACTCTACCGATGAATGGTCGGCTCGCCCGCGCCCGTCCCAGAAAACATCCGCGCATGCCGGAATACGGGCATGCTCGCCGCAGCCCGCACCATGCGCGCCGACGGCACCCCGGTAACCCAGATCGCCGAGGTGCTCGGAGTCGGCCGCTCCACCCTCACCCGGGCACTCGGAGCCAGACCAGCTGGAGACCCATCGTGAGTACGCCGGCCGGCAACAGCGCAACCGGTGGAGGGCCGGATGGTTTCGCCGGCACAAGGTGCTGACCGCCATCGGGATCATCTTCGTGCTCGGCGCCCTGGGCAACCTGGGGGGAGGACTCGGACGACGACACCCGAACCGCAGCACCGACGACTCGGCCGGTGAGGCCGACCGGCCTCACCGGCTGAGGGGACGGAAACGCCGCAGCCGCAGGCTGTTGGTCACCACGAAGACCGATGAGGCGGCCATCGCAGCTCCGGCGAGCATCGGGTTGAGCATGCCGGCCGCAGCGAGGGGCAGCGCCGCCACGTTGTAGCCGAACGCCCAGAACAGGTTGCCCTTGATCGTGGCCAGGGTGCGCCGCGACAGGCGTACGGCGTCGGCGGCCACCAGCAGGTCACCGCGGACCAGGGTCAGGTCCGCGGCCTCCATGGCCACGTCGGTGCCGGTGCCCATCGCCAGCCCCAGGTCTGCCTGCGCCAGTGCGGCCGCGTCGTTGATGCCGTCACCGACCATCGCCACCACCCGGCCGGTGTCCTGCAGCCGAGCGACGGCGGCGACCTTGTCACCGGGCAGCACCTCGGCGAGCACGTCGTCGTGGTCGATGCCGACCTCGGCGGCCACCGACTGGGCGACCGTTGCGTTGTCGCCGGTCAGCAGCACCGGACGGAGCCCGAGCATACGCAACCGCTCGACCGCCTCGGCCGAGGTCGGCTTCACCGCGTCGGCGACGACCAGCAACCCCCGGGCCGCGCCGTCCCAGCCGACGGTGATCGCGGTACGTCCAGACCGCTCCGCTGCGGCGGCCGCGTCAGCAAGTGTCGGCGGAACGGCGAGGCCGTCGTCGGCCAGCAGCCGGGACCTGCCCACCACGACCGCCCGGCCCTGCACGCGGCCGCGTACGCCCAGGCCCCCGACGGTGGCGAACCCCTCGACCGCGGGCAGTGGCCCGACCCGCTCGCGGGCGCCCGCGGCAACCGCGCGGGCAATGGGGTGTTCCGAGGCGTCCTCCAGCGCACCTGCCAGCCGAAGCAGCTCGTCGGCATCGACACCGCCCGCGGTCACCGCGTCGACCAACATCATCCGGCCGGTGGTGACGGTGCCGGTCTTGTCGAGCACGGCGGTGTCGACGCGGCGGGTGGACTCCAGCACCTCCGGCCCCTTGATCACGATGCCGAGCTGGGCGCCCCGGCCGGTGCCGACCAGGAGCGCGGTCGGTGTCGCCAGCCCCAGCGCGCACGGGCAGGCGATGATCAACACAGCCACGGCTGCGGTGAAGGCCACCTCGACGCCGCCGCCAACGGCGAGCCAGAACGCCAGCGTCGCGACCGCCAGCACGATCACCACGGGCACGAAGACGGCCGACACCCGGTCGGCGAGGCGTTGCACGGCCGCCTTGCCGGTCTGCGCCTGCTCGACCAGCCGGGCCATCTGCGCCAGCTGGGTGTCGCTGCCGACGCGCGTCGCCCGCACCACCAGCCGCCCGCCGGCGCTGACGGTGGCGCCCACGACCTCGTCACCGACACCGACCTCGACCGGCACCGATTCGCCGGTGAGCATGCTGGCGTCCACCGCCGAGGTGCCCTCGACCACCACCCCGTCGGTGGCGACCTTCTCGCCGGGGCGCACGACGAAGCGGTCACCGACCGCCAGCTGCGCTATGGCCACCCGCTGCTCGGTGGGACCGCCCGCGCCGTCGCGCAGCACCGCCACGTCCCGGGCGCCGAGCTCGAGCAGGGTCCGCAGGGCGGCGCCGGCACTGCGTTCGAGTGGGCCTCGAAGAAGCGACCCAGCAGCAAGAACGTCGTCACCCCTGCCGCGACCTCCAGATAGATCGCCGACCCGGCATCGCCGCGCCGTGCCGTCAGCGCAAAGGCGTGTGACATCCCCGGCTCACCCGCACCGCCGAGGAACAGCGCGTACAGCGACCAGCCGAAGGCTGCACCGGTGCCGAGCGTGATCAGCGTGTCCATGGTCGCGCTGCCGTGGCGCAGGTTCGTCCACGTCGCCCGGTGGAAGGGCAGCGCGCCCCACACCACGACGGGGGCGGCCAGCGCCAGCGACAGCCACTGCCAGTAGGTGAACTGCAGCGCCGGGACCATCGCCAGCAGCACGACCGGCACCGACAGCGCCGCGCTCACGACCAGCCGTTGCCGCAGGGCGTCGGCGGGCTCGACGACGTCGCCGGGCGGCTCGGACTCGGCCTGGGGCGGCACCGGGACCGCCGCGGTGTAGCCGGCGGCCGCAACCGCCGCCACCAGCTCGTCGGTCCCGACGGCCCCCGAACGCTGCACCGTCGCCTTCTCGGTGGCGTAGTTGACGGTCGCCGTCACCCCGTCGAGCTTGTTGAGACGTTTCTCCACCCGCATCGCACAGGATGCGCAGGTCATCCCGCCGATCTCCAGCTCGACCTGCTCGGTGGGCGGTCCAGTGGTGATGCTCATGGGCTCGCGGACCTGCCGCCGGCCAGCTCATAACCTGCCTCGTCGACCGCGGCTCGTACGGCCGCCTCGTCGAGCGGCGCGTCGCTGCGTACGGTCACCGCGCCCGACGACAGGTCGACGGTCACCTCGTGCACCCCGCCGAGCTGGGAGACCTCCTTGCTGACGGCGTTGGCGCAGTGGTCACAGGTCATGCCGTTGACGGTGTAGATCGCCTGCTCGTCGCCCTTCGTCATGACCGCACCAGCCTGGCGATCGCGTCGCTGGCCTCTTGCACCTTGGCGTCGGCGTCGGGCCCGCCTGCGCGGGCGGCGTCGATGACGCAGTGGTTGAGGTGTTCGTCGAGCAGCCCCAGCGCCACCGACTGCAGCGCCTTGGTCATGGCCGACACCTGGGTGAGGATGTCGATGCAGTACTGCTCGTCCTCGACCATCCGCTGCAGGCCGCGTGCCTGCCCCTCGATGCGGCGCAACCGCTTGAGGTAGTCGTCCTTGTGGGAGAGGTATCCGCGGCTGGCGGGCTGGTTGTCCATACCCGGGATGATACCCCCCCAGGGTAGCCGGTTCGCGGCAGTCGCCGCAGCCGTGCAGCATGGTCGTCATGGCTGCTTCCGATCGCTTCCCGCACCCGCCCTCTGACCACGCACCCGCCCAGCTGCAGCGCACCGACTACGACGTGGTCGTGCTCGGCGCCGGCTCCACCGGCGAGAACGTCGCCTCCCGGGCCGCCGCCGGCGGCCTATCGGTCATCGTGGTCGAGGCCGAGCTCGTCGGCGGGGACTGCTCGTACTGGGCCTGCATGCCGAGCAAGGCCCTGCTGCGACCGGTCGAGAGCCTCACCGAAGCCCGCAGCATCGACGGCGCCCGCCAGGCCGTGACCGGCGACCTCGACGTTGGGGCGGTGCTGACCCGCCGCGACGGGTTCACAAGCCGCTGGGACGACGCCAGCCAGGTCCAGTGGCTCGACAGCGAGCACCTCACCCTCGTACGTGGGCACGCCCGCATCACCGGCGACCGACAGGTCGAGGTGGTCGGCGCCACCGGTGACCGGGTCACGTTGACCGCCCGGCAGGCGGTAGCGGTGTGCGTGGGCAGCGAGCCCGCCATGCCGCCCATCGAGGGACTCGCCGACGTGGGTCCGTGGACGTCGCGCGACGCCACCAGTGCCGCCGCCGCACCCGGTGCCCTGCTGGTCGTCGGTGGCGGAGTGGTCGGTGTGGAGATGGCCACCGCCTGGGCTGCCCTTGGCTCCCAGGTCACGCTGCTCGCGACCGCGGACCGGCTGCTGGAGGTGATGGAGCCGCAGGTCGACCCGGTGGTGCGGGCAGCGATGGACCGCGCCGGCATCCACGTGCGCACCGGTGTGACGGCCAGCGCCGCCCGCCGGGGCGACGACGGCACCGTGACCGTCACGCTCGACGACGGCACCGAGGTCTCGGGCGACGAGGTGCTCATCGCCACCGGCCGGCACCCGCGCACCAGCGACATCGGCCTCGACATCGTCGGACTCGAGCCGGGTGGGGCTCTGCACACCGATGACAGCATGCGGGTCGAGGGCGTGGACGGCGGCTGGCTGTACGCCGCCGGCGACTGCTCGGGGCGGGCCATGCTCACCCACATGGGCAAGTACCAGGCCCGGGTGTGCGGCGACGCCATCGCAGCTCGGGCCGCCGGTGGCGAGGAGGCCACCGGGCCGTGGCAGTCGATGGCCGCGACCGCCGGCCATGCGGCCGTGCCCCAGGTGGTGTTCACCGATCCCCCCGCGACCAGCGTCGGGCTGACCGCCGCGCAGGCTCGCGAAGCCGGCCTGTCGGTGCGGGTGGTTGAGCAGGACCTCGGCGCCATCGCGGGGTCGGTGCTCTACGCCGACGGGTACGAGGGCTGGGCCTGCCTGGTGGTGGACGAGGACCGCCGCGTGGTGGTCGGCGCCACCTTCGTCGGTCCGGGCGTCGCCGAGCTCATCCATTCGGCGACGGTCGCGGTGGTGGGCGAGGTGCCTATCGACCGGCTGTGGCACGCGGTCCCGTCGTACCCCACGATCAGCGAGGTCTGGCTGCGGCTGCTGGAAGGCTACGGACTGTAGGCGGCGCGTGCGGTTGCGCAGCCGGACAGTCACCGACACCATCAGCGGCAGGTCTCACCGCGAGACCTCAGCAAAGGAGCAGCCATGAGCACCCGCATGATCGCGATCATCGCCCTCGTTCTCGTCGTCATCGTCGTCATCGTGATCTTCACGAGTGTCGGCTGAGACCCCAGCCCACCAGCCCCCGTCCGCATGAGGTCGACGTCCGCCGGGGCGCCGACCGCTTCGCCACCCGTACCGACGGGCTGGAGTCCCAGCACTCGTTCTCCTTCGGCGACCACTACGACCCGGGCAACACCCACTTCGGGGTGCTCCTGGTCAACAACGACGATGTCGTCGCGCCCGGCGGCGGCTTCGACACCCACTCGCACCGCGACATGGAGATCGTGACGTGGGTGCTGCAGGGTTCGCTCGTGCACCAGGACTCCACCGGCCGCGACGGGCTGATCTACCCCGGCCTGGCACAGCGCATGAGCGCTGGCCAGGGCATCCGGCACGCCGAGCGCAATGCGAGCAGCACCGAGCCGGTGCGCTTCATACAAATGTGGGTGCAGCCGGCCGAGATGGCGGGGGAGCCGGGCTACGAGCAGCTCGAGATCGAGCCCGTACGCCTCGACGGCGCCTGGGCGACGGTGGCCAGCGGTCTTGGACGCGATGCCGACACCGCCGCCGTCTCGATCCGGCAGGGCGCGGCCCTGCAGGTGGCCCGGCTGCGGGCCGGCCAGCAGGTCGCGCTGCCCACCGCGCCCTTCGTGCACCTCTACGTCGCCACCGGCTCGGTCGAGCTGGCGGGTGCCGGTCATCTCGGCACGGGCGACGCGGCCAGGGTCACTGGGGCAACGGGTCAGCCGGTGCTGGCCGCCGAGCCCACCGAGCTGCTGGCCTGGGAGATGCACACCTCCCTCACCGTCTGAGCGACAATGGTCGCCGGCGCACGTACACCGGCGTCTGGACAGCGGAGAACGGGAGCAGCCAGATGATGAGCAGACGCACCCGCGCGGTCGTGGCGGCCGTGCTCGCGGTGTCCCTGCTCCTGGCCGGTGGCGCCAGCGTGCTCGCCGGCATCGCGAACGGCCAGCCCAAGCAGGCCGAGCAGGCCGAGTCATCTCGCCCCGACGGGCAGACCGGCGACGACCGGCCGCTCGCGGCACTGCTTGGCGTCGGCGGCGGCCTGCTGCTCGCCGCCGGAGCGGTTGCCGGCGTCCGCCGTCGGGCCAGGAGCTGAGCTCAGCGACCGATCGCGATGACTGGGCGCTTGGCCGGGTCGAGCCGCTTCATCGCCGTACGGATGAACCCCTTGGGCGCCGACACGCACCTGCGGTGGCGCCGCCACCGTTGACGTGCAGGAAGATGCCCGAGCCTCGGTGGCGCACGGGGGTGGGGCGGTTGAAGTCGATGACGATCGACCAGCGGTACTGGCCGGGATAGTCGCGCAACCGCTCGGAGGAGTTGTAGCTGGACAGGCGCCAGCGGAAGCCGCCCTTGTGCTTGTTGCGCCGCGTGTTGTACCAGCGGGACGCGTTGTCCTGCACCCAGTAGTCACCGGCGCGCACCCGGTGGAACGGCAGGTCGGTGCCCTTGGGCCGGCGGGCCAGACCGAAGGTCTCGGTCGCCCGGTACGACCCCAGCGGGGTCGTCCCCGTGCCCTGTTCGCGGTCTTCCCCCGGGACCAGACCGCCCTAGCCGGTGCGGCCGTCGCGCGCGGTTTGCACCCGGTGCCAGTCCCCGCCCGCTCGGTGCCACAGTGACACGCGGGAGTGCCAGCCGCTGCGCTGCTTCACGGTGACGACCTGCCGGGTCTTGTTGGTGAGCTCCACCTTGACCCCGCCGAGGCGTACCGTCCGGGCCGCCTCCTGGTCGGCCGCCAGCGCCGGGCCAGCGGCGAGAGCGTTGAGCAAGAGCGCGGCAGCACAGGCCATCGTGATCAGGGCCAGCATCGGGCGCCGCAGCATCATGGGCAGAAGGGTCATGGGCCGCAGGGTCATGGCGAGCAGGCTCGCCCTGCACGCCGGTCCATGTCACGCACGCCGGACCAAACCGGCCCGTACGGCTGGCCGTCGGGTCAGCCGCGCGGCGCCATGCCGTACACCCGCTCCACCGGCAGGCGCAGCACCAGCCGGCGCTCGGCGACCATCGCCGCGCGGTAGTCGTCCCAGTCGGGGTGCTCGCCCTGCAGCGTGCGGTAGAGGTCGACCAGCTCGTCGGCCGCCGGGTCGCCGGGGTCCTCCGTCTCCTCCCCGAGCTGGGCCTGCCCCTCGGCCACCGCGTATGCCCAACCGTCGTCGGTGGTGACGTGGAAGCTAGCCCGCGGGTCGCGGCGCAGGTTGGCGGTCTTGGCCCGGGTGCCGGTGACCGAGACCCGGATCGTGTGGGTCGCTTCGTCCCAGGCGTAGACCACGTTGGACAGCTGGGGGCGGCCGTCGTGCTTGAGGGTGACGAGCACGCCCAGCCGGCGGTTGGCGAGCAGTGTGAGGAGTGCGGGGTCCATGCGCCCATGATGCCCGTCGCCTAGCATCGGTTCCATGATGGCGAGCGGGCGTGCGGGTCCGCTCGTCGGTGTCCGTGTGGTCGAGCTTGCCGGCATCGGCCCGGCGCCGTTCGCCGCGATGCTCCTGGCAGACCTCGGCGCCGACGTCATCCGCGTCGACCGGCCGGGCGGCAACCCGACGGTGCCCGCCCCACCGGCGCACGACCTGCTGGCCCGCGGTCGGCCGTCGGTCGCGATCGACCTCAAGCAACCGGCCGGCGTACGGGTGGTGCTTGATCTCGTGGCGCGGGCCGAGGTGCTGCTCGAGGGCTTCCGACCCGGTGTCACCGAGCGGCTCGGGCTCGGACCCGACGACTGCTTGGGGATCAACCCCGCACTCGTCTATGGCCGGATGACCGGCTGGGGCAGGACGGGCCGCTGGCACAGACCGCGGGGCACGACCTCGACTTCATCGCGGTCACGGGCGCGCTCGGTGCGATCGGCGCGCCCGACCGGCCCCCGCAGCCACCCCTCAACCTGGTGGGTGACTTCGGCGGCGGGGCGATGTACCTGGTGGCCGGGGTGCTCGCCGCCCTGCTCGAGGCGCGTGGCTCGGGCCGCGGACAGGTCGTGGACGCCGGCATCGTCGACGGGACCGTGCACCTGACCACGATGGTCGCCGGTCTGCTCGCCGCCGGGTCGTGGCAGGACAGGCGTGGTGCCAACCTGCTCGACGGCGGTGCGCCGTTCTACGCCACCTATGCCTGCGCCGACGGGCGGGAGGTCGCCGTGGCACCGCTGGAGCCGCAGTTCTACTCCGCGTTCCTCACCGGCCTCGGCCTGGCCGACGACCCCGACCTGCCCGATCGTGCCGACCTCGAGCAGTGGCCGGCACTGCGCCGGGTGCTGGCCGACCGCATCGCCACCCGCACGCAGGCTGAGTGGGTCGACGTCTTCGCCGGCACCGACTCCTGCGTCGCACCGGTGCGCTCCCTCGGCGAGGCCGCGACCGACCCGCACCTGGTGGCTCGTGGAACCCTCACCGAGCACGCCGGAGTGGTGCAGCCCGCGCCCGCGCCGCGGTTCTCCCGTACGCCGGGCGCCCTCACCACACCTCCGCCGGCGGTTGCCAGCGCCGACAGCCGCGAGGCGCTGACCGCCTGGGGCATCGACGACGTGGACGCCCTCATCGCCGCCGGCGCCGTCCACCAGACCGCCCCCTGACCGCGATCCGTGAGTTTCTGCGCAGCCATCCGCGGATATGTGTCAGTTGTTCCTAGCCCGGCTCGCCGTACGAGGCCTGCAGCCGGGTGAGCGAGGCGTAGACGTACTCGCCGCCCTCGGGCAGGCCGTTGCCGGATCCCTTCATGCCGCCGAACGGCGCTTCAAGGTCGACCGCGTCGCCACGCCGGTTGACGTTCACGACGCCCGCTCGCAGCCGGGCCGGAGCCTGGGCCGCCCGCTGCGGATCAGCGGTGTGCACTGCCGCGGCCAGGCCGTAGTCGCTGGCGTCGGCCAGCCGCCACGCCGTCTCGTCGTCGGGCACCGACTCGACTGCGATGATCGGTGCAAAGAGCTCGTCGACATGCAGCCGGTCGTCAGGATGTACGTCGGCCAGCAGCGTGGCGGGAAAGAAGGTGCCGTCCGCATCTCGACCAGTGGCCGCCCGCGGCGACTCGGCCACCACCCGCGCGCCCGCGTCCACCGCGGCGGCGACGGCTGCCTGGGCCCGCTGCGCTGCGGCCGCGGTCACCAGCGGCCCGAGCGTGGTCGCGCCGTCGGCCGGATCGCCGCCGACCAGCGCCTTGACCCGGTCGGCCAGTGCAGCCGTGAGCTCGTCGGCGACCTCCTCGTGCACGATGACCCGCCGGGTGGCGGTGCACTTCTGCCCGTTGATCGACACCGCGGCGGCCACGATGCAGTCGGCGGCGTGGACGACGTCGGCGTCGGCGAACACCAGCACCGGGTTGAGCCCGCCGAGCTCGAGCGCGCACGGCACCAGCCGACCGGCGACCGCCTGCGCGACGGCCCGCCCGGTCCGCGTCGAGCCGGTGAAGTGCACCCCGGCGATCCGCTGGTCGCCGACGAGGGAGCGGCCGATGTCCCCCGCCCCGAGCACCAGCTCGAGCACCCCGGCCGGCAGGCCAGCCTCGACCAGCAGGCCGGCGGCGTGCACGGCCACCGCGGGCGTCAGCTCGGACGGCTTCCACACCACCGTGTTGCCCGCAAGCAACGCCGGAAGCCACTTCCACGCCGGGGTGTGCAGTGGCACGTTCCACGGCGTGATCACGGCGAGCACGCCCAGCGGCGTACGGCGCACCGTCGCGCCAGCCACCTGTTCCGTACGCGGAGGGTGGTCGGCGTACCAGTGCGCCGACAGCACGGTCCAGTCCACCTCGCCGACCGCCTCGGCGCGCAGCTTGCCCATCTCGGCGACGATGAGGTCGGCGAGCACGTCCGCGTCGCGCCGCACCAGCTCGCCGAAGCGACGCAGCAGCGCCGCCCGGTCGGCAAGCGGGGCGGCCGCCCACGCGGGCTGCGCTGCCTCGGCCCGACCGACAGCGGCCGCCACCTCGCCGTCGGACGCGGCGGGTCCGGTGTGCACGACCTCGCCGGTCGTCGGGTTGATGCTGCGGATCATGCCGCGGCCTCCGTCATCGCCCGGTACCAGTCGTAGAAGTCGCAGATCACGTGCTCGGCGGGGACCAGCACCCCGCTGAAGTCCGGCGAGCGCATCCCGGCCTGGCAGCGCTCGCAGGCGGCGAAGTCCTGCCGGTTGGTGATGTCCATGATGCGTGCGGTGTCGGTGGGGTCGAAGTCGGTCCGCCGCACCTCGTCCGGGTCGAACAGCCAGTCGACCACCACCCGCGTACGTCCGGCGGCCAGCGGCTCGGCGCGAAAGAAGATCACGTGGTCGGGCACCAAGATGACGAACGCGTTGGGGCGCAGCACGATCCCGTAGAACAGCCGGTCGTCGGAGTCCAGCAGCCCGGGCAGTCGCGGGCGCGGCGCGGCACCGCTGAGGGTGAACGCCGCCCTGTCGTCGGCCAGCACGGCGCCCGCGCCGACCGCGCCGCTGACCGTGCCGTAGCCGGAAGCGAACTGCGGCAGTGCCGCGGTGAGCTCGGGGTGGATGGTCGCGCAGTGGTAGCACTCCATGAAGTTCTCGGTGATCGACTTCCAGTTGGACGCGACGTCGTAGCTGACGGTGTGCCCGACGACCAGGTCGCCGATGCCGTAGCGGTCGAGCGTGGACGCGTCGCCGAGCCGCGCCTCGAGCTGCGGCCGCACCTGCTCGTGCAGGTCGCGGCCCTCGGGGTCGAGCGCGACCCACCCGTAGCCGAGCCATTCCGCTACCCGCACGCCCAGCAGGTTGTGGTCGGCCTTGACCAGGTCCGGCATGTCGGCCATGTTCGGTGCGGTGATCAGCCGGCCGTCGAAGCCGTACGTCCAGGCGTGGTAGGTGCAGCGGATGGCTTGCCAAACGCCCCGCTGTCGTCGGTGCACAGCACCGCCCCGCGGTGCCGGCACAGGTTCTTGAAGCCGCGCAACCCGCCGTCGCGTCCGCGCACCACAAACACGTCCTGCCCGGCCACGTCGGCGCGCAGGAACGCACCCCGGGTGACCGCCTGGTCTGCCCGCCCGACGCACATCCAGGAGCGGGCGAACACGGCCGCTTGGTCACGGGTGAAGACCTCGGCCGAGGTGTAGGCACTGCCCGGCAGCGTCGGCAGCAGGCTGGGTGCGGCGGCGGGTGCGAGCGGGCGTGTGACTGGGCGTGTGACGGTGTCGATCGACGCGGCCATGAGGTTTCTCCGTACTCTCGCGGTGTTTCGTCACACGGGACAGATGCGCTGTGCGAGACGTCCAGGGTGAACGATGCCGCGCCCGGCTGTCAACGAGTTGTTTCAGCCGGGCTTGGGCGCTCCGTTGCGGTAGGAGATCTCCGCCGCCGCCTCGACCAGATGCTTGACGACGTCGGGACGAGCATCGTCGGTCAGCCGGAACGTCGGGCCAGAGACGACCACGGCTGCGACGACGGCGCCACCCAGCTCGCGGACGGGCGCGGCGACCGCGATCAGCCCGTCCTCCTGCTCCTCGAGGCTGGCGGCATGACCGAGCCGGCGCACCTCGGCAAGCTCGGCGCGCAGGTCGGCCCGGCGGGTGATGGTGTGGTCGGTGAAGCGCTCGAGCCGCCCGCGCGTCGTGAGCGCGTCGTCCGGTGCGTACGCGAGGAACACCTTGCCGGCGGCGCTGGCGTGCAGGGGCGCCCGCGTCCCCACCCAGTCCACCGTGGTGACGGCGGCGGGGCCGATGTGCTGGTCCAGGGTGATCACACCGCTGCCGTCGTGGATGGAGATGTTGACGGTCTCACCGACGGTCTCTGCCAGCAGCTCGCACACGGGTCGGGACAGCACCGACAGGTCGTGTCGCCGGGTCGAGGAGCGGGCCAGCTGCACCACCCCGTAGCCCAGCGCGTACTGCCCGCGCTCGTGGGTCTGCTCCACCATGCCGCGCGCCTCCAGCGTGGCCAGCAGCCGGAAGACCGTTGACTTGTGCGTGCCGGTGGCCTCGGCGATCTCGGAGACACCCGACGCCCCGGCCTCGGCGATCACCTGCAGCACCGACAGTGCCCGGTCGACCGAGCGGACCGTCTCGTCGCGACCAGCGCGTCCGGTAGGCACGGCGTGGAGTCTAGGGTGCCCCGCATGTCGATCCCGGTGTGTGCCGCAGCCGACCTCGGCCCCGGGGACGCTCGAGTGGTTGAGGTCGACGTGCCGGTGGCGGTCTTCCGAAGCGACGACGGCGACCTGTACGCCGTCGACGACACCTGCACCCATCAGCAGGCCTCGCTGTCGGAGGGCTTCGTGGAGGGCGACACCGTCGAGTGCCCGCTGCATGCGGCCTGCTTCGACCTGCGTACGGGGCAGCCCACCTGCCTGCCGGCGACCATGCCGGTGCGCACGCACGGGGTGCGGGTCGTCGACGGCCAGATCTGGTTGGACCCGGCCGGGTGAACGCGGTCGATGATCGGGGGCGGCCAGGAGGTGCCTCCGCGCCTGGACCGGAAGGATTGGCGATGGGTCTGTGGGGCAAGCGCGACGACATGATCGTGCACGGGACGGAGCCCTACAACGCCGAACCGCCTCCGGGTGCTCTCGCGGACCGGGTCCTGACCCCGTTGGATGCGTTCTACAGCCGCAACCACGGTGCGATCCCCGAGATCGACCCAAGTACGTGGCGGCTGCACGTCGACGGTGACGTCGACCACCCCCTGGTCCTGTCCTTGTCGGACCTCAGCGGCGGCTTCGAGCCCCGGAGACTGGTGGCGACCTTGCAGTGCGCCGGCAACCGGCGCGCCGGACTGATCGCCGTCCGGGACATCCCCGGTGAGGACCCCTGGGGCGTGGGGGCCACGTCAACCGCCGAGTGGACTGGCGTCAGCCTCGCCGACGTGCTGACCGCGGCGGGGATCCGGCCCGCGGCAGCGCACGTCGCGTTTGCCGCCCCTGATGTCGCCGAGCAGGCCGACCCGCCGCAGCCGTACGGCGGGTCGATCCCGCTCGCGAAGGCCCTCGCCGGCGAGGTGCTGCTGGCCTGGGAGATGAACGGGCAGCCGCTGCCGCCCGCGCACGGCGCCCCGGTGCGGGTCCTGGTCCCTGGCTACATCGGCGCGCGAAGCGTGAAGTGGGTGGCGCGCGTCACCGCCCAGTCCGAGCCCTCGGACAACTACTTCCAGGCCACGGCGTACCGGCTGCTGCCTGCCGGGGCCGACCCGTCCACCGTCGGGCCGGGGACCGGGCTGTCGCTCGGCCCGGTCGCGGTCAACGCTGCCATCCTGCGTCCCGACGACGGGGCGTCGGTCCCGGCAGGTCGCATCGAGGTGAGCGGGTACGCCTTCGCCGGCGACGACCGCGGGATCGCTCGGGTCGACGTGTCCCTCGACGGCGGCCAGGGGTGGGTCGAGGCCGACCTCGACGAGCAGGCCAGCCCCTGGTCATGGCGGTGCTGGCGTGCGGTGCTGGACCTCCCCGCCGGCGAGAGCGTCATCACGGCGCGCGCGTGGGACACCTCCGCCGCGCTGCAGCCGGAGTCACCCCGGCACGTGTGGAACCCCAAGGGCTACGTCAACAACTCCTGGCCGCGGGTGACCGTGACCTGCCGCTAGCGGGTGGGTGCGCGGGCCTGGCGCGTACGTGCATCCGCTCGCCCTGCGGGCCGAACAGTACGAGCAGCTCGACGGGACGGGCCCCCGCGCTGCCGTACCAGTGCGGCGTGTGGGTGTCGAACTCGGCAGCCTCGCCGGGCTTCAGGATGAGGTCGAGCTCGCCCAGGCGCAGCCGTAGCCGGCCGTTCAGCACGTACATCCACTCGTAGCCCTCATGCGTCTGCTGCTCGATCACCTCCTCCGCCTCGCTGGGCGCGACGAGCATCTTGAAGGCTTGCACGCCGCCGGGGTGTTGGGTGAGCGGGAGGAAGGTCCGGCCGTGGTGGTGGACCGGCTCGGCACGCACCCGTGGGTCGCCGGTGGCGGGGGCGCCGACGAGCTCGTCGAGCGGCACCTGATGGGCGCGCGCCAGGGGGAGCAACAGCTCCAGGCCCGGGCGGCGGCGCCCCGACTCCAGCCGCGACAGCGTGCTCACGGAGATGCCGGTTGCCGCGGACAGCTGGGCCAGGGTGGCGCCGCGCCGGTGGCGTACGGCCCGCAGCCGTCCTCCCACCGCGCCCAGCACCTCGTCGTCCTCCACCCGACCATTGCCGCGTCGGCAAAGGCATTTGTCAAGTCGTCGGCACCGGCGCAGGGTGGGGGCGGGGGCCATGGACGAGACATATGACGTGGTTGTGGTTGGTGGCGGCTCGGCGGGGCTGAGCGCGGCGGTCGCGCTGGCCCGGTCGCGCCGCTCGGTGCTGGTGCTGGACGCAGCGGATCCGCGGAACGCACCGGCGGGGCACGTTCACAACTTCTTGACCCGTGACGGTGTGGCACCGGCGGAGCTGGCGGCACTGGGGCGGGACGAGGTGACTGCGTACGGCGGGCATGTCGAGTCGGCACGGGTCAGCGCGGTACGCCGCGAGGGTGGGCGGCTTGCCGGGTCGACGTCGAGGACCGGGCAATCGGTGCCCGCCGCGTCCTGGTCGCCACCGGTTCCCGGGATGTGCTGCCCGACATCGCCGGCCTCGCCGAGCGGTGGGGCACCGACGTGCTGCACTGCCCGTACTGTCACGGCTGGGAGGTCCGCGACCAGCGCATCGGCGTGCTGGCGACCGGCCCGATGGCGATGCACCAGGCACTGACGTTCCGCCAGCTCAGCCCGCAGGTGACGATGCTCCAGCACACCGGACCGGTGCCGACCGACGAGCAGCGCGAGCAGCTCGAGGCGCTCGGCGTGGCTGTCGTGGACGGGACGGTGGTGCAGGTCGAGACCAGCGAGACCGGCCTCAGCGGCGTACGCCTGGCAGGCGGGGACCGGGTGGACCTGGACGCGCTGGTCGTCGCACCGTTGGTCGTGGCCCGCGCCGAGATGCTCGCCCCGCTGGACCTGAAGCCGGTGGACGTCGTCATGGGCGACCATGTGTTCGGCACCAGGGTCGACGCCGACCCGTCTGGGGCGACCGCCGTGCCGGGGCTGTTCGTGGCCGGCAACGTCACCGACATCATGGCCCAGGTCATCACGTCTGCCGGGGCGGGCCTGATGGTGGGTGGCGCGATCAACGCCGACCTCATCGCCGAGGACACCCGCGTGGCCGTCGAGTCCCACCGTGCGTAGCCGGCGCGCGTTGCGCGTGCCCGGCGGTCAGCCTTCGAGGCGTCGCTCCAGCGCGTCCAGACGTGCGCGCAGCTGATCGCGCTGATGCGGCTCAGTCGGCTGCCGACTCCGGCAGGAAGTGCCCTTCCTCCAGCATGGAGCTGCCCGGCACCTCCTGGATGAACACCGCGAAGCCGTCCGCCGGCTCGCCGCTCACCTCAGCCCAGGTCTGCGCCAGCCGCTCCATCAGCGCGCGCTTGGTCTCCGGCGATCGGCCGGATCGGATGATCCCGACCAGCCGTCCGTGGGCCACCGGCCGCCCGGAGACGAACAGGCTGCCCGGCGCCAGCTCGGTGAACGAGACGTTGACGTAAGCCTCGGGCGCCCCGGTCACCTCGCAGTGGACGTCGGTGATCGCGCCGGCAAGCTCAGCCTTCAGACCTGCGCTCGGGCTGTCCGCGGGGATCAGGAACTGGTAGAGCGGCATCTCAGCCCCGCGCCCGGTCAGCCCGGCGCGATCGGCTGGTACTTGCTGACCACGGTCAGCCCCTCCGGCCGGCTCAACCCGCGGGCCGCGTCCTCCTCCGCGTCGACCCCGATGCGTACGTCCGGCGGCACGTGCACACCCTTGTCGATGATCGCGCTGCGCACCTCGGCGCCGGCGCCGATCACCACGTCGTGCAACAACACCGACTCGTGCACCAGCGCGCCGCTGTCCACGAACGCGCGCGGCGACAGCACCGAGCGCTCCACCCGCCCGCCGGCGACCACGACGCCCGGGGACAGCAGCGCGTCGTCCGCGACCGGGGCGGCCCGGCCCGAGCCGTGCACGAGCTTGGCCGGGGCCAGCGGGCCGTAGTGGGTGTAGATCGGCCACTCGTCGTTGTAGAGGTTGAACACCGGCAGCGCGCTGACCAGGTCGAGGTGCGCCTCGTGATAGCTGCGCATGGTTCCGACGTCGCGCCAGTAGGCCTTGTCCCGGTCGGTCGCGCCCGGCACCTCGTTGTCCTTGAAGTCGTAGACGCCGGCCTCGCCGCGGGCCACGAATGCCGGCACGATGTCGCCGCCCATGTCGTGCCGGCTGTCGTCGTCCTCGGCGTCGGCGGTGACCGCCTCGACGAGCGCCGCCCGGTCGAACACGTAGTTGCCCATCGAGGCCAGCACCTCGCCGGGCGAGTCGGGCAGGGCCTTGGGGTGGGTCGGCTTCTCCAGGAAAGCCCGGATGCGGCGGATGTCGGTGGGCTCGACGTCGATGACGCCGAACTGGTCGGCGAGTCCGATCGGCTGTCGGATCGCCGCCACGGTCGCCCCGGCCCCGGTGTCGAGGTGCGCCTCGACCATCTGCGAGAAATCCATCCGGTAGACGTGGTCGGCGCCGACGACCACGATGATGTCGGGCTGTTCGTCGCGCACCAGGTTGAGGCTCTGGAAGATCGCGTCCGCGCTGCCGGCGTACCACCGCTTGCCCACCCGCTGCTGTGCCGGCACCGATGCGACGTAGTTGCCCAGCAGCGAAGACAACCGCCAGGTCTGCGTGACGTGCCGGTCGAGGCTGTGGCTCTTGTACTGCGTCAGCACCACGACCTTGCGGTACTCGGAGTTGACCACGTTCGACAGCGCGAAGTCGACCAGCCGATAGATCCCGCCGTACGGCACCGCCGGCTTGGCCCGGTCCGCGGTCAGCGGCATCAGCCGCTTGCCCTCACCGCCCGCCAGCACGATCGTCAGCACCTTCGGGCCACGGCCGCGTATCGACATGGTGCGACCCTAGGGGCGGCTCGCGGGCCGGGCTAGGGGGTGTGAAGAGCCGCCTTCACCGATGTTCTGCTGTGACCACCCACGTCGGGTACTCGAGCCCATTCCGCGATACCGCCGGGGGCGGGACAGAGTCAGCCAACCGAACCGGTACGCAAGGCAGGTCAGGAGATGAGTTGGACCGGCAACCCGAGATCTGCCGCGTTGCGGGCCAGCGAGCCGTCCAGGGTCCACAGTGTTGTCCCGAGACGTTGTGCGAGGCAGACGTAGGCCGAGTCGGTGGCGTGCCGTCTGCGCAGACGAGCGGTGAGCCCGGCGATCTCTGGACCGTCGCGGGTCAGATCGAACGGATGCAGCTCCAGCCCGAGCCCACCAAGATCGGCCCAAATGCCGGCCACCTCGGCCACTGCGAGTGCCCCGTCGAACGTCAGGCGTGCGAGGACGTTGGACACCTCGTACGGCAACACAGCCGGAGCGTGCAAACCTTCACCGGCGTCCAACCACCCACTCAAGTGGGCCCGTGCTGCATCCTGCCGCTCGTCCGCGACGACCACGGCGACGATGAGGCTGGCGTCCACGACAATGCTCATCGGGGTAGTTCGAGAGCGGCCCGCGCATCGGCGACGAGTTCCACGGCGTCGCCCGTCGCTGCGCGCTGAGACCGGCTCACCAGCCGATCCAACGCAGCACGGGGAGAGTCGCTCACCGCAGCGGGCGCACTTGCGCTGAGCCCGGCGTGCAGCAACATGCGGGCCAGCGTGCCGGGACGTACCCGCAGCTGGTCAGCCTGTTTCTCCAACGCGGCGTGGTCTTCCTCATCGAGACGCACGGTGACGGCTCTAGTCATAGCAGCAGTCTAGCAAAAGCGAGGCAAAGCGAGGCGTTTCGCATCCGCAGGCGCCGGTGGCTGATCCCGGGCTAGGGTCGTTGCATGCGCGCCGACGTGCTGACCCGCGAGTATCCGCCAGACGTGTACGGCGGCGCCGGGGTCCACGTCGCCGAGCTGGTCCGGGCGCTGCGCCGACTCGACGACCTCGACGTCCGCGTGCACTGCTGGGGCGAGGCTCGCAACGAGCCCGGCACCCAGGCGTACTCGGTGCCTGCTGGCCTGCGCGACGCCAACGGGGCGCTGCAGTCGGTCGGGGTCGACGTCACGATGGCCGCCGGCCTCGCCTGCACCGACGTGCTGCACTCGCACACCTGGTACGCCGCGTTGGCCGGTCATCTCGGCGGCCTGCTGCACGGGGTCCCGCACGTGTTCACCGCGCACAGCCTCGAGCCGCTGCGGCCGTGGAAGGCTGAGCAGCTGGGCGGCGGCTACGCCGTCAGCTCCTGGGTGGAGCGCAGCGCGGTCGAGGGCGCGGCCGCCGTCATCGCGGTGAGCGACGCGATGCGCGGCGACGTGCTTCGCAGCTACCCGGCGGTCGACCCCGGGCGCGTGCACGTCGTGCGCAACGGCATCGACACCGAGCTGTGGCAGCCGGTCCACGACCCCGACCGCGTCCGTGCGCTCGGGCTCGACCCCGACCGGCCGAGTGTGGTCTTCGTCGGCCGGATCACCCGGCAGAAGGGGCTGCCGCACCTGCTGCGCGCGGTGGCGTCGCTGCCGCCGCAGGTGCAGGTGATGGTGTGCGCGGGCGCGCCGGACCCCCCCGAGATCGGCGCCCAGGTCGAGGCGCTCGTCGCCGACCTGCAGGCGCAGCGTGACGGCGTCGTGTGGATCGCCGGCATGCTTCCCCGGGCTGACGTGGTCGCACTGCTCACCGCTGCCACGGTGTTCGCCTGCCCATCGGTCTACGAGCCGCTCGGCATCGTCAACCTGGAGGCGATGGCCTGCGGAACCGCTGTGGTCGCCACCGCCACCGGTGGCATCCCCGAGGTCGTCGACGACGGCGAGACCGGGCTGCTCGTGCCCCTCGAGCAGGCCGGCGACGGCACCGGCACACCGCTCGACCCGGCGCGCTTCGAGACCGACCTCACCGCGGCGCTGACTGAGGTCGTGGCCGACCCCGCACGGGCGCACGCCATGGGCCAGGCCGGCCGCGTACGGGCGCTCGAGGCGTTCAGCTGGGACACGGTCGCCGAGCAGACGCGGGGGGTCTATGTCTCCGCCAGGTGACCGCGACGGCAATACCGGGACCGCGCAGAGTCGAACACCTGACGTGACCGGTTTTCGCGCGCGCACGCAGCTGGCCGCGGCCATCGCGGGCCTGCTCGCGGCCGCGGCCGGCGTTGCCGTCGCGTCCCTCGTGGCCGCCCTGTTCACCGGTGTCCCGTCGCCGATCGTGTCGGTCGGCAACCAGTCCATCGACCTGGCACCCGCCGGGCTCAAGGACTTCGCCGTCGAACAGTTCGGCAGCAACGACAAGCCGGTGCTGCTCGCGGTCATCGCCGTCGTCATCGCTGCGGTGGCCGCCGCCGCCGGGATGATCGGGCTCCACCGGCCACGGGCGGCGTTCGCGATCACCGGTCTGCTCGGTCTGCTGGCGGTGCTGGCCGCGGCGCGCGACCGTACGTCGCTGGCCTCGGTTCCGGTGACCGTGCTTCCCGCGCTGGTCGCGCTCGTCGTCGCCCTCATCACCTTGTCCTGGCTGCTGGCGGCGCTGTCTCGTCGTGACCAGGCGCAGGCGGCCGCCTGGGGCGAGCCGCACCCCGGCGATGACGTGGGCGCCGACTTCGACCGTCGCAAGTTCTTGGAGGCCGCGCTCGCGACGGGTGCGGTGGTGGCCGTCGGCGGCCTGGGTGCCCGGCTGGTAGGCCCGGCCGAGGCCATCGCCTCACGCAAGGGGCTGACGGTCCCGGCCGCGGCCGACGCGGCACCGGCCGTGCCGAGCGGGGCGCAGCTGTCGGTGCGGGGCATCTCCCGCTATCTGACGCCCAACCCCGACTTCTACCGGATCGACACTGCGCTGTCCCCTCCGGACGTGCCGACGGACACCTGGTCGCTGCGCATCCACGGAGCCGTCGACAACGAGGTGGAGCTCGGCTTCGCCGACCTGCTCGACCGGCGCCTGGTGGAGCGCCGGATCACTCTGGCCTGCGTGTCGAACGAGGTCGGCGGTGAGCTGGTCGGCAACGCCAGCTGGACCGGGGTCATGCTCAAGGACCTGCTCGAGGAGGTCGGAGTCGACGCCGGCGCGGACGCTGTGCTCTCGACGAGCGCCGACGGCTTCACCGCAGGGACCCCTCTCGCTACCCTCACCGACGGTCGCGACGCGATGCTTGCGGTGGCGATGAACGGTGAGCCACTGCCGATCGAGCACGGCTTCCCCGTCCGTATGGTGGTCCCCGGCCTGTACGGCTACGTGTCGGCGACCAAGTGGCTCACCGACCTCGAGGTGACCAGCTTCTCCAAGTTCACCGCGTACTGGTCCGACCGTGGCTGGGCCGAGCAGGCTCCGGTCAAGACCGCGTCGCGCATCGACGTGCCGCACGCGTTCGCCACCGTCAAAGCCGGCCAGGTGGCCGTCGCCGGGGTCGCGTGGGCGCAGACGCGGGGCATCGACAGGGTCGAGGTGCGCGTCGACGGTGGGCAGTGGCAGCAGGCCAGGCTGGCCGCTGCCGACAGCGACGACACCTGGCGGCAGTGGGTGCTGCAGTGGGCGGCCGAGCCCGGCCGCCACACGTTGGAGGTCCGTGCCACCGACGGTTCCGGCGAGGTGCAGACGGGGCAGCGGGCGGCGCCTCGCCCCAACGGTTCCTCCGGATGGCACAGCGTCGACGTGACCGTCACCTGACCCCGCCCTCCGGGTCGCTTAGCGAGAGGGGGACAGCGCGAGAAGGGGACAGGTATGAACGATAGGCCGGTCCGGCAGCGGATCCTCATCACCGGGGCGAGCTCCGGGCTCGGTGCCGGCATGGCCCGCCTGTTCGCCGACCGTGGTCGCGACCTGGCGTTGACAGCCCGGCGTACGGATCGCCTCGAGTCCCTGCGCTCCGAGCTGTTGGCCGCGCACCCGGGGAACACGGTGATGATCCGCCGCCTGGACGTCGACGACCACGACGCGGTGCCCGGCGCCTTCGCGGACTGCCGGGTCGAGCTCGGTGGTCTCGACCGCGTCATCGTGAACGCCGGGCTCGGCAAGGGTGTGCGCATCGGGTCCGGACGGTTCGACGCCAACAGACAGACCGCGATGACCAACTTCGTCTCCGCGCTGGCGCAGTGCGAGGCCGCCATGCAGGTGTTCACCGCGGCGGGGGCCGGCCACCTCGTGGTCGTCTCGTCAGTGACTGCGGCTCGCGGGCTGCCTGGGGCGCTGACCACGTATGCCGCGACCAAGGCCGCGGTCGCGGCCCTGGCCGAGGGCATCCGGGCGGATCAGATCGGGTCGCCGATCGAGGTGACGACGCTGTTCCCCGGCTACATCCGCTCGGAGATGAACGAGCAGGTCGCGCACCGAGTGCGGTTCATGGTGGACACCGAGACCGGCTGCCGGGCCATGGTCGACGCAATCGAACGCGAGGTCGCCGAGGCCGTCGTGCCGGGGTGGCCCTGGCGGGCGCTGATGCCGGCGCTGCGTCACGTCCCGCTGGCGTGGGTGCGCCGGCTGCTCTGATCCCGCCCGCCGGCCGATGCGGGCGGGCAGTGCGGCAGGTCGAAGACCTCGCCGTCGCCACCCTCGCTCAGTGTCTGCGCACCGGTGCGTCGCAGCCCGATCAGGGCAGTCAGCCCGCCGAGCACCAGCAGCCCGGCGCTCACCGCCATCGCCGCGCGGTAGCCCGACCCGAAGGCTTCGGCGTCGGCATAGTCCGCCCCACTCAGGCCAACCAGCGCCGGCAGCGCGGCCACGGCCAGCAACCCACCCGTACGCGCCACCGCGTTGCTGACCCCGCTGGCGACCCCGGCGAAGCGGTCCGGCGCAGCGGCCAGCACCGTGGCGGTCAGCGGGGCGACCAGCAGCGTGAGCCCGACGGCGAACACGCTCACCCCGGGCAGCACCCCCGTGAGGTAGGTGGTGTCGGAGTCGATGCCCAGCAGGAGCAGCACGCCGATCGCGCAGGCGATCGGCCCGACCGTCATCTGCGGCCGAGGGCCGATACGCGACGCGAGCGCGCCGGAACGGGACGAGAAGGCCAGCATGAGGACCGTGAACGGGAGGAACGAGATCCCCGCCTGCAGGGGGGTGTAGCCCGCGCCCACCTGCAGCTGCAGCACCACGAAGAACAGCACCGCGCCCAGCGCGGCGTAGACGACCAGCGTCAACAGGTTGCTGACGGTGAAGGTGCGCGAGGCGAACAGGCTCGGCGGCACCATCGGGTGCGGCTCCCGGCGCTGGTGCACCACGAACGCCGCCATCGCGACCAGCCCGGCGAGTCCGACACCGGTGACGAGCAGGTTGCCTCCGCTGCCACCCTGGGTGAGTGCGTACGTGACGCCGGCGAGGCCGAGCGCGCCCAGCGAAGCGCCGACGACGTCCACGTGTTTGCCCTCCACCGCACCGTTGCGGCTCTCCGGCACGTGTCGCAGGGTCACCGCGACGACGGCGGCAGCGAGCGGCACGTTGATCAGGAACACATAGCGCCAGGAGGCCTCCTGCACCAGCCAACCGCCGAGGAACGGGCCGATGGCCGCCGCGATCCCACCCAGACCCGACCAGGCACCGATCGCGCGGGCACGGTCGTCGCGGTGGAAACTGGCCTGCAGGATGGCCAGGCTCCCCGGCGTCAGCAGGGCGCCGCCGACGCCCTGCAGGGCGCGGGCGACGATGAGCAGCACCGGCTCCTGGGCGAGCCCGCAAAGGATCGACGCGGCGGCGAACCAGACCACGCCGACCAGGAACACCCGGCGCCGGCCGAGCAGGTCGCCGAGCGAGCCCGCAACCAGGATCAGGCTGGCCAGCGTGAGCATGTAGGCGTTGACGACCCACTGCAGGTCGGCGAGGTCGGCGCCCAGGTCGGAGCCGATCACCCGCAGCGCGACGTTGACGACCGTGCCGTCGAGCATGGCCATGCCGCTGCCGAGGATGCAGGCCAGCAGCACCCAGCGTCCTTGCGCGGTGCCCATGCGCACGAGGTCGTCCCGGGTCTCCACAGCTGACGACGCTACCCCCGGTCGGGGACAGCCGCCCGTGCCCGGTCGGGGATGATCGGCGACATGGACCTCGACGAGCTGGTGCACCTTGACGTGGCCGGTCCGGTCGCGACGATCACGCTGGACAGCCCCGCGAACCGCAACGCCCTCAGCCGGCGGCTGGTTGCCGACCTGGTTGGTCAGCTCGCCGCCGCGGCGGCGGTCGACGCCGTACGGGTAGTCGTGATCTGCTCGTCGGGTCACGTGTTCTGCTCGGGCGCGGACATGCGGGAGGCTGTCGCGGACGGCATGACCGAGGGTGCCCGCGCCGTGGTGGGGCTGCAACGGGCGATTGTGGCGCTGCCGGTGCCCGTGCTGGTGCGTCTGGACGGGCCGGTACGCGCTGGCGGCCTCGGCATCGTGGCGGCCGCGGACATCGCCGTGGCCGCCGAGTCGGTGACGTTCGCGCTCACCGAGGCCCGGCTCGGTCTCGCACCCGCAGCGATCTCGCTGACCCTGCTGCCCCGGATGACGTCTCGCGGCGCGGCGCTGACGGCTCTGTCGGGTGCGCCGTTCGACGCGCGGGCGGCCCTCGAACACGGGTTGGTGAGCGCCGTGGTCGCCGACGCAGACCTGGACGTGGCGGTCGCAGCGCTGGCCGATGACCTGTCGCTGGCGACCCGGCAGGGCACGCGCGAGACCAAGGCGCTGCTCAACGCCGCGCTGCTGGAGCGCATCGACGCCCTGGGTGAGCAGGCGGCGGCCCAGTCCGCCTTCCTGTTCGGCTCGGCGCAGGCGCGGGAGGCGATGAGCGACTTCCTGAAGGGCTGACGGGCGGCGTACTATCGGCGGTTCGCAGATTTCGCCGCACCCGGGAAGTCGAGGGGACCGTGTCGGAGGACAACGATCAGGTTCGGGACCGCGAGGTGGCCGTCGAACAGGCCTACGTCGAGCAGGTTTACGACCGGCTGGACGCCGCTGCTGCTTCGGCGCAGGAGCTGGCCCGGGAGGGCCATGGGCGGGCCCGGCTGGGCCACGAGGGCGGCCTGGTCGAGCGTGACGCGATGGTGTTCCAGGCCGCCCGGCGCATCGCGGCGCTCGACGCGGCGCACGAGGGGCTCGTCTTCGGGCGGCTCGACCTTGTCCCCGGCCCGCAGGTGGACGGTCCGCGCTACATCGGCCGCATCGGCTTGCGCGATGCCGAGCAGGAGGTGCTGCTCGTGGACTGGCGGGCACCGGCGGCCGCCGTCTTCTACCAGGCCACCGCGCAGGATCCTGCCGGGGTGATACGACGCCGGGTGCTGCGCGGCCGTGGCCGGGTCGTGGCCGGTGTGGAGGACGAGCTGCTCGACTCGGACGCCGCACCGACGGACATGGCCGTGATCGGCGACGGCGCCCTGATGGCCCAGCTGTCCCGTGCGCGCGACGCGTACATGCACTCCGTGGTCGCCACCATCCAGAAGGAGCAGGACGAGGCGATCCGGTCGCCCGCCCGTGGGGTGACCACGATCGGCGGCGGACCCGGCACCGGTAAGACCGTGGTCGCGCTGCATCGTGCGGCGTACCTGCTCTACACCGACCGCCGTCGCTTCGAGGCCGGCGGGGTGCTGGTCGTGGGACCGTCGGCGGTCTTCATGGCCTACATCGACCGGGTGCTTCCCAGCCTCGGTGAGACCACGGTGACGCTGCGCGCCGTCGGCGCGGTGGTCGACGGCATCCGCGCCACCCGGCACGATGCGCCGGCGGTGGCCGCGGTCAAGGGGTCGTCCCGGATGCGCCGGGTGCTCGCCCGGGCCGCGCGCGACGCCGCGCCCGGTGTGCCCGCGCGGCTGCGTACGTTCTGGCGGGACGACGTCCTGGAGCTGTCCGAGCGAGACCTTGCGGCGCTGCGCCGCCGGCTGCTGTCCGGCGGGCAGCGCCGCAACCGGTCGCTGCGCAAGGTGGAGCAGGCGCTGCTCGACGTGCTGTGGTCGCGGGTGAGCGGGGAGCGGGCGCTCGACCGCGGCCGGGAGGCCTTCGCCGACGAGCTTGGCGCGGACGGGCCGGTCGGCGAGTTCGCCCGGGACTGGTGGCCGCCGCTGGAGGCCGTCGACGTCTGGCGTTGGCTGCACGACCCGGCGCGGTTGCGCCGATACGCCCAGGGACTGCTCGGTGCCGACGAGGTTTCTGCCCTGCTCACCTCCCCCTCCCCGTCATCCGCGCATTCCGTAGCCCCCAGCATCGAGGACGTCCCGCTGATCGACGAGCTGCGCTACCTGCTCGGCGACGTGGTGCCCGAGGTGCCAGGTGACGACGACACCCCCCGACAGCAGATGAGCTTCGAGCGGGACGAGGCCGAGCAGCGCCGGCTGCGCTCGACCCGCCGCACCGAGGACGACAGCTTCGCTCATGTGCTGGTGGACGAGGCGCAGGACCTGTCGCCGATGCAGTGGCGCATGCTCGGCCGGCGTGGCCGCTACGCCAGCTGGACGATCGTCGGCGACCCGGCCCAGTCGTCGTGGCCGCTGCCGGACGAGGCGGCCGAGGCCCGCGCCGAGGCGCTGGCGAGCAAGTCCGAGCACACGTTCCGGTTGTCGACCAACTATCGCAACTCGGCCGAGGTCTTCGCCCTGGCTGCCGAGGTGGTGCAGCAGGTGGTCGCCGACCCCGACCTGCCGGATGCGGTGCGGCGTACCGGCAGAGACCCCGAGCACCGGGTGGTGACCGACCCCGAGCTCGCCTCGACACTCCACGACGCCGTCGTCACCGTCACCGCCTCGGTCGACGGGACGGTCGCGGTGGTGGTGCCGAACGGTCGCCGCGAGGTGGTCGAAGCTCTGCTGGCTAGCGCGCTGGACGGCCGGATCCGCGTGCTCGAGCCGCTGGACACCAAGGGGTTGGAGTTCGACGGCGTGGTCGTCCTCGACCCGGACGAGGTGGTCGGCGAGTCGGGCGCCGGCTGGCGGGCGCTTTACGTCGTGTTCACGCGCGCCACCCAGCAGCTCGTGACCGTCGGCACGACGCGACGCTGGCTGGAGCGGGTCACCGCCCAGGCGGCGCAGTGACCAACGACGAGGACGAGCGGGTGCTACGGGTCTTCGTCGGCGCGGACGGGCGGTGGGCGCGCATCCCGGCGAAGCGGTCGAAGCGGCTGGTCCTGCTCGACCGGCTCGCGCAGCAATTCGAGCCCGGCGAGGTCTACTCCGAGCCCGAGGTGAACGCCCGCGTGCGCAGGTGTCACGACGACTACGCGGCGGTGCGCCGCCACCTGGTGGACGAGGGCTTCCTCGACCGCCGTGATGGCTACTACTGGCGCTCGGGCGGCACCGTCGACGTCTGAGCGATTGCTCCGTGAGCCGCCGTCCGGGCCTGGCTTGCAGCACTATCGCGTTTCCGCTTGCGACACTAGGGCGATGGGAGACTTTGCGCCGAGGCAGCTGTGGCAGACCGCCTGCTCGTCGTTCTGGTTCGTGCCGGTGGTCTGCGTCGTGGCGGCCCTAGGTCTGGCCAGCGGGCTGCCGGTCGTGGACCGCCTCGTCGGGGACGAGCTGGCACCGTACCTGTTCCCAGGCCCACCCGAGGGCGCCCGCAGCTTCCTCGGCGCGATCATCAGCGCGATGATCTCGTTCACCGGTCTGGTCTTCTCTATCACCGTCGTTGTGCTCGTGCTGACCAGTGGCCAGTTCTCGCCGCGGGTACTGCGACGGTTCCTGCGCGACTCGACCATCCAGTGGGCGCTGGGTGTCTTCGTGGCCACCTTCGTGTACGCGATGGTCGTGATCCGCACAGTGCTCGGCACCAACGGCGACGGCGCCTTCGTGCCTCGGATAGCCATCACGGTCGCCTTTCTCCTGGTGCTGGCGAGCGTCGGGCTGTTCATCCACTACATCAACCACATCGCCCAGGTGATCCGGGTGTCCTCAATCATCACCGGCATCGCCACGGAGACCGAGCAGCTGCTGGAAAGGCTCTGGCCGGCCGAGGACATTGATCCCCCGCCGCTGCGGCAGCTCGACGCACCGGACGCCGCCGTACCGGCGACAGGTGCCGGCGTCGTGGTATCGGTGGACGAGCCGGCCATCGTGCGCCGCGCGGGGCGCGAGCACCGTGTTGTCGAGCTGGTCCCGCGGATCGGTGACTATGTGCCCAAGGGAGGACCGCTGTTCAGGGTTTATGGCGGCAATGGCGAGGTCGACTGGCTCACCGAATGGGTGGTGATGGCGGACGAGCGGACCATGCAGTGCGACCTCGCCTTCGGCTTTCGCCAACTCGTCGACATCGCGGAGCGGGCACTGTCGCCCGGCATCAACGATCCCACCACTGCCACCCAGGTGGTCGATGCAATGCACGACCTGCTGCGGCGGCTGGCGACCCGGAGGTTGCCGACCGGCCGCCACACCGATGATGCGGGCACGGTGCGGTTTGCAGTTCCGCAGTACGGCTTTGCGGACTTCCTGCAGGTGGCGCTCCGCGAGGTGTGGTTCTACGGCTCGGACTCCACACAGGTGCCAGAGCGCATTGAGCTGCTGCTCATGGACCTTGCCGATGCCGCGCTGCCCGAGCACCAGCAGCCGGTGCGTCGGTGGCTCGACATCGTCCGCCCGGTCGTCGACGAGCGCCGTCGCGTGTCCCCGGACCTGCCAGGGACGGCGTCCAGCCCCGTCTGATCTGGCGGGCCCAACGGCGTTCACGGAGGCGCTGCAGCCCTCGCGACAGGTGGCTCATGGCATTGCCGACCGAGTAGCGCATCAGAACATGATGTACGCGGGTCGGACTGAAAACGTTGGGATGACTCCAACGCGGACAGACTGTCGGTGGCGAGTGGTCGAATTTGCTCATGTTCAGCACCGTGCTCGACGCACTCGCGGAGGCGACCGGCTGGACCGCGCAGCCCTGTCGCAGGTCCCGGACCATCTGGCAGGTCGGACCGCGGGAATCGAGGTGGCGGCGCAGCTGCGCGTGGCCTCGATGACGGCGTGCGGCCGCCTCGCCGATGCCGCCCGTGCGGTCGGCGACCACGCGGAGCTGCTCGGACTGGTCGGCACCGGGGCAGTGACGATGGGCGGGCTGCGCAAGGTCACCGCTGCCACCGACGTGCTGACACCGCAGCAGCGCCGGCAGGTGTCCGCCGATCTTGCGGCAGATGCCTGCCGCAGCGCGCTGACGCCGGGCCAGCTGGAGCGGGCCGCCCAGCGTCGGGTGCTGGCGGTCGATCCGCAGGCAGGCGCAAAGCGTGCCGCGGCGGCTCGAAGCACCCAGCGCCGGGTCCGCATGGGTGACCCGAGCGACGGGGTCGCCGGTGTCTACGCGACGCTGCGCGCGGAGGAGGCCCTGGCCGCCTTCGGCAGCCTGGCCCGTACGGCCCGGGGGATGCGCCGCGACGGTGACGAGCGGTCCATCGACACTCTGCTGGCCGACCTCTTCGTGGCGCGCATGACGGGCACCACGATGGCCCCGACCGAGGAGCCGGCACCGACGTGGACGTCGGTCGACGGGTGGGAGCCGTGGACGTGGTCCAGCCCGCCCCCGTGGCCGCCGGCGGATGCCGACCCCGATCCCACCGACCCGGCGTGGGACGACGTGTCCACCGATGGCCCCGCAGCTGAGCCACCGGCCGCCACGAGCACCGAGCCGTCGCCACGTCGCCTCCCGGTGCGCGCCGAGGTCCAGGTCGTGATCAGCGTTGCCACACTGCTCGGGCTGGATGACGCGCCGGCGATGCTGCGCGGGTACGGCGCGATTCCGGCCGAGGTGGTCCGCGACATCGCCGACACCGCTGCTGCAACCGGTGTGGGGGCGACGCTGCGAGGGTTGTTCTGTGACCCGGCCGACGGACGGCTGGTCGCGATGGACTCGACGGCACGCTGCTTCGTCGGCGGCCTGCGCCAGTTCGCGCTGTTCCGCGACCAGGACTGCCGGCTGTCCGGTGGCCGCATCGCCGACATCGACCACATCAAGGAGCGGCAGGACGGCGGACCGACGTCGGCAATCAACGGTCAAGGGCTCGGCAAGGGTGTCCACATCGCCAAAGACCATCCGGGCATCTCCGCGCGAGCGGCGCCCACGGCGGCGGGGCTGAGTGCGCATGCCCCCGACATCGAGTGGACCATGCCCATCGGCCACACCTACACCCGGCCGCCATCTCCAGCGCTCGGGCATGGCAGCCGACCGGTCGAGGCCAACGCGAGCGCCGGCGAGCGACACCTGCGCAACCTGCTGGACCGCACTGCGGCCTAGCGCAAACCGCCCAACGGGTCGCGCCTCGGAGCAATACTTGCGATGCCGGTCGCTGGATCGCATCGCAGGCAGCCGGACGGAGCCGGCCGCGCTGAGCTGCTGCCTGGCGGAGGGCGCGTTCGCCGGCTAGGACACCGTCGGCCGGGGACGGGTCGGTGTCTCGACGGGCTGCTGCACAGGCTCCTTGGCCAGCTCCTGGGCGGGTGCTGCGGGGCGGACTTCGGGGCTTGGGTCGGGGCCCTTCGTGGGCGGGCCCTGCGCGAGGTCCGGGCCCAAGATCGAGTCGCTGGCCTGCAGCGCCTCCTCGTACGCCCGCTGTGCGCCGATGACAGCCTGGTGTGCTCGCCCGCCAGCTCGCGCATCGCCTTGGCCCGAGCCGCAGCGAACGCCCGCGTCGTCTTCTCGTACTCCCCGGCCGCCTCGCGCTCCGCCTCCGCCCGCGCCGCCGCTGCCTTGAACACGATCTCGGCCTGACCGACCGCTGCCTCCCGGGGATGCGCTCCAGCCGCTTCAGCGCGGAGGCCTCGGCGGCTGCGGCTCCTTGCAGCGCCTCCGAGTGTGCGGCGGCAGCCGCGGCGATGGCCTTCTGGTGCGTCTCGTCGTTGACACGCAGCGCCTCCGCCTCGGTGGCCTGCACGACGTCGTGCTGCTGGCGCGCCGCCGAGCGCAGCACGCCCTCGTACGTTGCGGCGGCTTCCTTGCGCGCCTCGCTGCGCCGCTTGGCCGCCTCCCGCCAGGCCTCAGCCTCGCGGGTGGTCAGCCGCTTCAGGCGTTCCGCGTGCCCGACCGAGGCCGATCGGATGGCGTCGGCGCGCTTCTGCTGGCTGGTGCGCACCGCCTCCGCATGTTGCCGGAACAGGCGGGCGTCGCGCTCGGCGGCTCCTGCTGCCGTGTCGCGCGCCACCGTGGCGAGATGGATGGCTTCGTCGTACTCGCGACCGGCGTCGCCGGCGGTAAACTCGGCAAACGCGCTCATGGTGCAGACCTCCAAGGTCGAGCGACAGAGATGGCGGGGGCACAGCTGACCACTACGTGAAGTGAACGCCATCTCACAATGCGCGACTGACGGTCCATTTGAGCGAACACGCCGAAATCTGTGACAGATGTGAATACTGAGGCGAAATCGGCAGCCAGCTGAGGGCGGGTGTCACAATCTCCGGGTGAGCCCGGCGAGTGCGTTCGACGAGATCGTCGACCGCCCGGCGTACGCGCTGATCAGGTTCGGAGGCGAGGACGCGGTGACGCTCCTCGCCGGCGAGCGCATCGACGTCGAGCGGCTCGCCGACGTCCCGCTGGAGACCGGCCCGCCGAGCCCGGGCAGGCGTTTCGACCGGCTGGTCGCCATTCCGTACCGCCAGGTGCGTGAGCGCGGCTTCGATGCGGTCGACGACGGCACCCCGCTGTCGTCCATCACGATCGACCACGAGAGCACCCTGCCGCTCGACGAGGCGCTGGCTGCCCTTCCCGACCAGCCACCGACGTTCGCCGACCGTGGCGGCTTCGAGATCCCGGACGCCGACTACGAGCAGGTGGTCGCCGCCGTGATCCGCGACGAGATCGGCACCGGCGAGGGCGCCAACCTCGTCATCGGCCGCACCTGGCGAGCACAGGCGGACCGGTTCGGCCACGCCGAGGCGCTGACCGTCTGGCGGCGACTGCTCGAACGCGAGCGGGGTGCGTACTGGACCTTCTGCGTCTTCACCGGCGAGCGCTGGCTCATCGGCGCCAGCCCCGAGCGGCACGTCAGCCTCCACGGCGGCCAGGTGCGCATGAACCCGATCTCGGGCACCTTCCGGCTGCGCGGCCTCGACACTCACACGGCGCGCAAGCAGGCGATGCTCGAGTTCCTCGCCGACGAGAAGGAGATCTACGAGCTGTTCATGGTCGTCGACGAGGAGCTCAAGATGATGTGCGACATCTGCTCCGAGGGCGGTCTGGTGCTCGGGCCGTACCTCAAGCAGATGACCCACCTCGTGCACACCGAGTACCTCCTCGCCGGGCGCACCCAGCGGGACCCGCGGCAGGTGCTGCGCGACTCCATGTTCGCCGCCACCGTGACCGGCAGCCCGGTCGAGAACGCCTGCCGGCTGATCGCTCGCTACGAGCCGGCGGGGCGTGGCTACTACGGCTCGGCGCTCGCCCTGCTCGGCCGGGACGACACCGGAGCCCCGACCGCGGACTCACCCATCCTCATCCGCACCGCGGACGTGGACACCGCCGGCCGGGTCTCGGTCACCGCCGGCGCGACTCTGGTGCGCGACTCCGACCCCGGCTACGAGACCGCGGAGACCCACGCCAAGGCGGGCGGGGTGCTGACCGGCTTCGGCCTGGTCGACCCGCCCGCCGCGGTCAGCGACGAGGTCGCCCAGCTCGCCTCGGACGAAGACGTACGGATCGCGCTGGGCTCACGCAACCAGCGGCTGGCGTCGTTCTGGCTGACCGACCAGTCGCACACGCCCGCTCAGCCCGAGCTCAAGGGGCTGCGGGCGGTGGTCATCGACGGCGAGGACGACTTCGTCAACATGCTGGGGCACGTGCTCGGGGTTCTCGGCATGACCACCGACGTGGTGCGGCACGACGCGTGGGCGCCCGGGGCGACGGACGGCTACGACCTGGTCGTCGTCGGGCCCGGGCCGGGAGACCCGCGTGACCTCGACGACCCGAAGCAGGCCACCCTGCGACGGGTCGTCGACGGGCTGCTCGACGCCGAGCACCCCTTCCTGGCGGTGTGCCTGGGACACCAGGTGCTGTGCGGCGCCCTCGGTCTCGACCTCGTCTACAAGGACATCGTCTTTCAGGGCACCCAGAGCCGGCTCCCGGTGCTCGGTCGCGACGAGGTTGTCGGCTTCTACAACACCTTCGTGGGACGCGTGCCGCCCGCGGGGCTGCCGACCGGCGTGTCGGTGCAGAGCGACCCGCAGACCGGGGACGTGCACCTGCTGCGTGGACCGCACTGCGTCGGCGTGCAGTTCCACGCCGAGTCGATCCTGTCCCAGCGCGGCTACGACATCACCAGTGAGCTGGTCGTTGACCTGCTCGGGTCATGACCCGGGCGTCCCGCCGTCGCTGTCGAGGGTGACGTCGGTAGTGTCGGTGTTGCCGTCCCGGCTGTAGGTCAGCGTCACGGTGTCGTCGGGTCGATAGCTCCGTACGGTGGCGACCAGGTCGTCCGAGCCGCTGATCAGGCTGTCGTCGACCTTGGTGATCACGTCGCCACGCTCGAGCCCGGCCGCAGCCCCGGCACTGTCGGATTGGACCTCTTGGACGCGCGCGCCGTTGACGACGCCGTTGTCGTCCGGGGCGTCGCTCACGCTGACGCCGATGCGGGCGTGGGTGGCGGCCCCGCCCTTGCTGAGCTGCTCGACGACCGACCGCGCCTCGTCGATCGGAATGGCGAACCCGAGACCGATGGATCCTCCGGCGCTGTCCATCGACGACGAGTCGGTACGGATGGCGGAGTTGATGCCGACGACCCGACCGGTGGCGGTGACCAGTGGGCCGCCGGAGTTGCCGGGGTTGATCGCCGCGTCGGTCTGGATCGCCGGGAACACCGAGCTGGCACCGCCGTCGGTCGGCGGACCCGCCGCGACCGGGCGGTCGAGAGCGCTGACGATCCCGCTGGTGACGGTGCTCTCCAGCCCGAACGGCGAGCCGAAGGCGACGACCTGCTGGCCGACCTGCAGGTCGTCGGAGCTGCCCAGCGTGGCCGGCACGAGTCCTGAGACGCCTTCCGCGCGGATCACGGCCAGGTCGGTCAGCGGGTCGGTGCCGACAACCTTCGCCGGCGCCGTCGTACCGTCGTCGAAGGCCACCGTCAGCTGGCCGCCCGAGGCGTTCTCGACCACGTGATTGTTGGTGAGGACCTGGCCGTCGGAGGACAGGACGATCCCTGAGCCACTGCCCGCGCCCTGACTGGTGCGGACGTCGATCTTGACGACCGAGGGCAACACCGAGGCGGCGACCTCCTGGACCGGGCCGTTCATCGCCGTGCGGGTGCTGGAGGTGTCACTGTTGAGGGTGTCTGCCGTGGTGACGTCGCTGCCGGACTGCGACGCGGTCGCCGACGCGGTGGTGTCGCCGGTCGCCGCGCTGTCGATCGCGGCGTACCCGGCAGCCCCACCGACGCCGCCAAGGACGCCGGCCAGAACAGCGGCGGCCACGATGGCGCCGCCACGTCGGCGGCGCGCTGCCGGCTCTGGCCGGTCCTTGTCTGGCCGGTCGTTGTCGAAGAAACCGATCACCTCGGTGTCCTCGTCGTCGGGTCGGCGCTGGGGATCGGGCTGGTCTGGCTGGTCTGGCTGGTCTGGCTGGTACGAAGTCATGCGGCCAGTCTGCGTCCGTCGCCTGAGATCCACCTGAGCCGGCTGTGAGACGGGGCTGTCAATGCACGCCGCTGCCGGGCAGGCGCACCGTGAGCACCGCACCCCCGTCCACCACGTTGCCTGCCGTCGCCTCGCCGCCGTGCCGGTCCGCGGTGCGGCGCACGATCGCCAACCCGAGCCCGGAGCCGCTGAGGCTGCGGGCCTCGGCCGAGCGATAGAACCGGTCGAACACGTGTGGCAGGTCCTCCGCCGCGATCCCCGGCCCGTGGTCGCGCACCGTCAGGACCCCGCCGGCAAGGCGTACGGCGACGACCCCGCCTGGCGGGCTCCACTTGACCGCGTTGTCGAGCAGGTTCGTCACCGCGCGCTCCAGCAGGGCGGCCTCACCAGTCACCAGCCACTGCTCGAGCACGGTCTCGATGCGCACGGCACCGGCTCGCCGGCGGACCCGGACCACCGCCGCCTCGACCACGTCGACGAGGTCGACCAGGTCGGTCGCGTCGGCGTCCTGGGTCAGCGGCTCCTCACGCGCCAGCTCGACCAGGTCGCCGACGAGGGTGCTGAGCTCATCGATCTGGGCGTCCACGTCGGCCAGCAGCTCGGCGCGAGCCTCGTCGGGCAGCCCGCCGTGCTCCTCGGCCTGTGCCAGCAGCTCGAGGTTGGTGCGCAGGCTGGTGAGTGGCGTCCGCAGCTCGTGGCCGGCATCGGCAACCAGCTGCACCTGCCGCCGCCTCGACGCCGCGAGCGAGGCCAGCATCATGTTGAACGCCGCGGTCAGCCGGGCGAGCTCGTCGGTGCCGGTGCCGGCGTGCGGGATCGGCGTCAGGTCGTCCGTGCGGGCGACGTGCTCGGCGGCGCGGGTCAGCCGCCGCACCGGTCGGAGGCCGTTGGTCGCCACCCCCCACCCGGCGAAACCGGCGAGCAGCACGCCGGCCAGACCCACCGTCCAGGCGACGAGAGCCAGCCGCTCGAGCGACCGGTAGGTCGGCTCCATCGACTGAGCCAGGACCAGCGCGGTGCCGCCGGGCTGCGGAACGGCCACCATTCGCGTGCGGTCACCGTCGATTACAACCGTGCGCAGCGACTGCGGCCTGGCGCCGCGGGCCACCGCGAGCTCGGCCGTCGACAGTGCGTCGACCAGGGGCTGCTCGCCGCTGGCGGTGCCCGCCGGGCTCAGCACGGCCAGCTGTACGTCGGAGGCGATCACGTACTGGGTGGAAATGTTCCTGTCCAACGCCGACTCCAGTAGCGGGACGTCGGCAGCCGCGTGCGCCCGTTCGAGCAGCGAGTCGTCCAGGGACGACTCCAACTCCATCCGCAGGGTGACGTAGACGGCGATGCCCGCAACCGCCAGTGTGAGACCGACCGCGAGCGAGGTGAGCGTCGTGACCCGTGCAGCCAGCGTCACGTGCCTGGCGATCCGCTCGCGACCGATTGCCGGCCACCGCGCGTGCGTGGGCCCGACCGTCACGGCGGCGTCTCGCGCAGGACGTAGCCGACACCGCGCACCGTGTGCAGCAACCGGGGTTCGCCCTCGGCCTCGGTCTTGCGGCGGAGGTAGCCGACGTACACCTCGAGGGAGTTGGCGGTCGTGGGGAAGTCGTAGCCCCACACCTCCTGCAGGATGAACGCCCGCTCCAGCACTCGCCGCGGCCTGCGCAGGAACAGCTCCAGCAGCGTCCACTCGGTGCGCGTCAGCGTGAGCGGCCGCTCGCCGCGGCGTACGTCGCGGGTGGACACGTCGAGGGTCAGGTCGGCGAAGCCCAGGACGGTGTCCTCGTCGTCGGTGGTCTGGCTCGCACGGCGGAGCAGGGCGCGCAGGCGGGCCAGCAGCTCCTCGAGGGCGAACGGTTT
>JBBSMN010000004.1:0-35937 GCA_038233135.1 Propionibacteriales bacterium | reverse complement strand
CGCGCGTACGTTTGCGCTGCCTCGAGCAGCACCCCGTGCACGTCTGCGTAGCGCTTGACGAACCGCGGAGCGGCACCGGTGCGCAGTCCGGCCATGTCTTGCCACACCAACACCTGAGCGTCGCAGTCGGGCCCCGCGCCGCACCGCCCGCGACCCGCCCTTTTCGCCCCTGCCAGCGCCCCGGGGTACGAAAGGCGCGGATCGCGGGTGGGTGTTCGGGCGGGTCAGATGCCGGTGAGCCGCACCCCGGTGTGGGACTTGTAGCGCCGGTTCGCGGCGATCAGGTTGGCGGTCAGCGCCTCCACCTGACCGGCGTTACGCAGCCGTCCAGCGAAGACACCGCGCATCCCGGGCACCAGCCCCGCCAGGGCGACAACCGCGTCAGCGGCCGACCGGTCGTCGCCGAGCACCAGCACGTCGGTGTCCATCGACGTGCGGTCACCATCGAGCAGCAAGAGAGCCGAAACGTGGTGGAACGCAGCGACGACCCTCGAGCCCGGCAGCAACACCTGCGCCTGCTCGGCGGCGCTGCCCTCATCGACGGCCAGCGCGTACGGGCCGCGCTCGTCGAAGCCGAGCGGGTTGACGCAGTCGATGACGATCTGACCGGACATTACCGGTGCGAGCTCGCGCAGCGTGTCGGCATGCGCGGCCCACGGCACCGCCACGAGGACCATGTCGGCACCCGCCACCGCCTCGACATTGGCCGTACCGGTCACATCACCGGCGGCATCGCCAGCGGCACCGCGAGTCAACCGAGCGGCGAGCGCCGCCGCCTCGACGGCCGCCGCACCCGCGCGCTCGCCGTCGCGCGAACCCAGCCGCACCGCGAGACCGGCAGCGGCGAACCGCGCGGCCAGCCCGCGGCCCTGCGGGCCGGTGCCCCCGACGATGGCGATCTGGGTGCTGGTGGCGTCCATGAGGGGCGACCATGGGCCTCAGTCGGCGTCGTCGTTCCATGCCGGGTCGTTGTCCCAGCTCTCGTTGCGCTCGGCCACCTTGTCCAGCGCCCTCTCCGCGTCGGCACGAGAGTCGTACGGGCCGAGCCGGTCGGCGGCTCGACAGCCGTCGTCGCCTTCGACGGTGTGGTGGGTCAGGCAGAACCAGTACGTATCAGCCATGGGCGTCATCTTGCACCCAGGGCGGCTTCTACACTCATTGGATGCCTCCCACCGCACCAGCTAGAGGGGTCGCGCTGCTCCCGCACTCGGTCTCGCCGCGGCGATCGGTGCCCGCCGGGATCGTGCGGCCCGAGTACGTCGACCGTCCGGCGATCACGCCGTACGACGGGCCGGACGTGCAGCCGCCGGACTTGATCGAGCGGATCCGCGTCGCGAGCCGGCTCGCGGCCCGTGCGTTGGATGCGGTGGAGGCTGCCATCGCCCCCGGGGTCACGACCGACGAGCTGGACCGGGTCGGGCACGACTTCCTGGTCGAGAACGGCGCATACCCGTCGACGCTGACCTACCCGGGCAGCGGCAACAATCCCTACCCCAAGTCGCTGTGCAGCAGCGTGAACGAGGTCATCTGCCACGGCGTTCCGGACAGCCGCCCGCTCGAGGACGGGGACATCGTCAACATCGACATCACCGCCTACCTGACGATCGACGGCGTGGGTGTGCACGGCGACACCAACAAGACCTACCTGGTCGGCAACGTCGCCGAGGAGGACCGGCTGCTGGTGGAGCGCACCCGCGAGGCGCTGGCGCGCGCCATCCGGGCCGTCAAGCCGGGTCGGCGGATCAACGTGATCGGACGGGTGATCGAGGCGTACGCCAAGCGCTTCGGCTACGGCGTGGTGCGCGACTTCACCGGGCCCGGTGTGGGCCCGGCCTGTCACCCCGGGCTGATCATCCCGCACTACGACGAGCCGCGCTTCGACGCCGTGATCAGACCCGGCATGACGTTCACGATCGAGCCGATGCTGACGTTGGGCACCATCGAGTGGGACCTGTGGGACGACGGCTGGACGGTCAGCACGAAGGACAAGCGACGCACCGCGCAGTTCGAGCACACGCTGCTGGTGACCGACGTCGGTGCCGAGGTGCTCACGCTGTCCTGAGCCGGCAGGCGCCGGGTGATAGCCATCGGCGCGGTCACCCTCGCCACGACGCTGGCCGCCACCGCGGTCGGCGGGGTCGCACAGGCGGGCAAGGACCGCAACGCACGGGCAACGCCCACCACCACGGTGCAGCCGTGCCTGAAGCCGACCGCGGTCGGGGTGAACATCACGTCCCACCTGACGGTCAACGACCTGTCCACCGAGGACGGCTACGACATGGTCGGAATTCCGGACGATCTCGGTGCGTATGCGAACAAGAAGAACCGCGCGGTGGTCATGATGAACCACGAGCTGCGCGATGACGCGGGCATCGAGCGACGACACGGCGAGCGGGGCTCGTTCATCTCGCGCATCGTCATCGACCCGAAGACCGGCTCGGCCGTCAAGGGCCGTTACCTCATCGAGGACCGGGTCCGGTACTGGGACCACCAGACCAAGAGCTACTCCGACACCCCTGGAGCACCCACCGGTGCGGCCTACGGCCACACGCCGGAGTTCGCCCGTTGGTGCTCTGGCTTCCTCACCGAGCCGAGCCAGCTGCTCAACGAGTCCACCCAGCGCGGCGCCCACCGTCCGGTGTACTTCGCCAACGGAGGAGAACGGTGACGAGGGCCGCGTCTTCGCCGTCCGCAAGAACGGCACGGTCACCCAGCTGCCTCGTCTCGACCTGCTGTCGTGGGAGAACACCACCCCCAGGCTGCGCCGAACCAGACCGACACCACCGTGGTGATGGGCAACGACGACGCCAACCCCGGTGAGCTGCGGGTCTACGTCGGCTCCAAGCGGCCCGAGGGCTTCCCGGAACGTCGCGCCGGCTGACCAACGGCGACCTGTTCGTGGTCGACACCGTCAACGAGGCGATTGGCACGGACGCGGAGTTCCGCGCCACGTACGCCACCGGCGGGGCTGCACGGGTCCAGTTCGGCGCCGGCGAGACCATCGACACCACCAAGAACGGTGCTGCCCAGAACGTTGAGGCGGCCGTCAAGGGCCTGTCGTTGAACCGGATCGAAGACGGTCACTTCGACCCAAACGACAAAACCGACTGCTACTTCACCACCACCGAGGGCGGCGACACCACGCCCAATCCGGACGAGCCGGCAGCCCCCCGCGACGGGGGCGGACTGTGGCGGCTCAGCTTCGACAACGTTGAACGGCCCGAGCTCGGTGGCACGCTGACCCTGCTGCTCGACGGCTCCGAGGAGCCGTACCTGTCCAAGCCCGACAACATGACCATCGACGACGAGCACAACCTGCTCATCCAGGAGGACCCGGGTGGCAACGACCACATCGCCCGGATCATCGCCTACAACATCAAGACTGGTGAGCGTGGCGTGCTAGCGCAGTTCGACCCGGCACTGTGCGGGGGGCACCAACCCGGCGGGGACGACACCCGACGAGCGGGCCCGGCTGACTACCGACGAGGAGTCCAGCGGCATCATCGCCACCGACGAGCTCTTCGGTGATGACACCTACCTGTTCGACGCCCAGGTGCACTCGAGCAAGGGCTTGCCACCGGGCACCAGTCCCGGCACCGTCGAGGAGCTGGTGGAGAACGGCCAGCTGCTCAGCATGCAGGTCCAGACTGGCCGGGGGTCTACACGATCGACTGAACGGTAACTACGCCTGCGGGCCGTGTGGCGGACCTTTCCTTGAGGTGGTCGCCCGCGGCCCGCAGCCGCGTTCAGAAGTGACGGATGAGCACACCAGAAGTGACGGATCGCCGCACCAGAAGTGACGGATCGCGGGGGGTGGGGTTAGGCGGGGGTGTCCTTGTCGCTCACGCCGGCGCTGTCGAAGGTGGCGACGTCACGCAGCACCCGCACGGCGACCTGGACGAGCGGCAGCGCCAGCACAGCGCCGGACCCCTCCCCCAGCCGAAGGTCGAGGTCGACCAGTGGGCGCAGGCCCAGTCGCGCGAGCGCAGGCCGTGCGCCCGGCTCCGCGGACAGGTGACCCGCGACGAGCGCCCCGGTGACCTCGGGGGCCAGCGCCTGCGCCACCAACGCCGCCGCAGCGGCGATCACCCCGTCGAGCACCACCGGCAGGCCCAACGCGGCGGCGCCCAGCATGAAGCCTGCCAGGGCCGCGTGCTCCAGCCCGCCGACGGCGGCGACCACCCCGACAGGGTCTGCCGGGTCCGGCCGGTGCAGCGCCAGCGCGCGACGTACGACGTCCACCTTCCGGGCCAGCGTCTGCTCGTCGACTCCGGTGCCCCGGCCGGTAACCGCGGCAACGTCGGCACCGGTGAACACCGCGATCAGCGCCGCCGACGCGGTGGTGTTCGCGATCCCCATGTCACCGGTCAGCAGCACCTTGTTGCCAGCGGCGGCGAGGTCGCGGGCGACCTCGATGCCGGTCTCGAGCGCGAGCACCGCCTGCTCCCTGGTCATCGTCGGTTCCGCGGTCATGTCCGCGGTGCCCGCCCGTACCTTGCGGGGCAGCAGCCCCGGCACTGGGTCCAGCGTCGCCGCGACTCCGACGTCGACTACGCAGACCTCGGCGCCGACCTGTGCGGCCGCAGCGTTGACGACGGCACCGCCGGCGACGAAGTTCGCCACCATCTGCGCGGTGACCTCCTGCGGCCAGGGGGTGACGCCTTGGGCGTGCACGCCGTGGTCGCCGGCGAAGATCGCCAGCGCCGCGGGCTCAGGCAGCGGCGGCGGGCAGGCGCCGGCCAGGCCCGCCAGCTGCACCGACAAGTCCTCCAGCACCCCGAGCGAACCGCGGGGCTTGGTCAGCCGGTCCTGCCGTTCATGTGCCTCACTGATGGCCGCCGGGTCAAGCGGTCTGATCGCCGCGAGCGTGTCGTTGAGCAGGGTCACGGGTTCCTCCCCGGGCAGGGCACGGTTGCCCCACCGTTCGTTGTGGACGGCCCAGGCGAGCGGCCGTCGGTTGGCCCACCCGGCGAGGGCGAGCTCGGGGGCGGGTGGAAAGGCATCGACATAGCCGATGCAGACGTAGGCCACGATCTCCACATGTTCGGGCAGGCCGAGGCACTCGGCGAGCTCGCGCTCGTCGAAGAAACTGACCCAGCCCACACCGAGACCCTCCACCCGGGCGGCGAGCCACAGATTCTGCACGGCGCACGCGGTCGAGTACATCGCCATCTGCGGCTGGCTGTGCCGACCGAGCACATGTCGCCCCCCGCGCGTACGGTCACAGGTGACGACGACGTTGAGCGAGGTGTCGAGGATCGCCTCGACCTTGATCGTCCGAAACGCCGTTGCCCGGGCGGTGGGCAGCGTAGCGGCATAGGCGGCTCGCTGTTGCACCGAGAGGTCGTGCACCCGTGCTCGCACGACGGGGTCACGGACGAGCAGGAAGTCCCACGGTTGGGAGAGCCCGACGCTGGGGGCCTGGTGCGCGGCCGCCAGCACGCGGGTGAGCACATCATCGGGGACGGCGTCGTCGCGGAAGCCGTTGCGCACGTCCCGCCGGTTGGCGATCACCCGGTACAGGCCCTCTCGGTCGGCGGGCTGTGGCGCGGGAAGAGTCGAACTCATGCGAGAACCTGCCGAAGGGCGTGCACGAAGGCACTACTGGTCGGCCGGTCCCGGACCGCGACCCGCATCCAGTCGCCGCCGAGCCCGGGAAAGGTGTCCCCGCGGCGGCCGGCGAACCCCCGCGCACGCAGCACGGTGCGCACCTGCAGCCCGTCCGGGACGTGCAGTAGCAGAAACGACGCAGCCGCGCCGGGGACGACCTCGACACCGTCGACCCCCGCCAACAGCCGCTGAAGATATGCCCGGTCGGCGCTCAGGTCACCGGCCCATGCGTTCGCCTCGGCGGTGGCTTGCTGGCCGACGCAGGCGGCCATCGCGGCGAGTGCGGGCGTCGACACCGGCCACAGCGGTTGGGCGACCGCGAGCCGCTCGATCACGTCAGGGGCCGCCAGCAGGTAGCCGCAGCGCAGCCCGGCCAGACCCCACGTCTTGGTCAGACTGCGCACCACGACCAGACCCGGCAGGTCGCGGCGAGCCGCCAGCGACTCGGGCTCGCCGGGCACGCAGTCGGCGAAGGCCTCGTCGACAATGACGGTGCGCCCGGGGCGGGTGAGCCTGACGAGAGCGTCGGCTGGGTGCAGCACCGAGGTCGGGTTGGTCGGGTTGCCGATAACCACCAGGTCCGCGTCGGCGGGCACCTCATCGGGGTCCAACACGAAAGGCGGCGCCAGCAGGAGCCGCGCGACGTCGTGGCCGGCGGCGCGCAGCGCGCCCTCGGGCTCAGTGAACTGCGGGTGCACGACCAGCGGGCGCTCGGGAGCCAGCGCACGCGCCAGCAACACGAACGCCTCCGCCGCCCCGGCGGTCAACAGCACCTCAGCGACCGGACGCCGGTGCCGCTCTGCGACGGCAGCGCGGGTCGCGGCCTGGTCGGGATAGGTCGACAGCTGGTTCAGCGAGTCGGTCAGGACCCGCCGCAGCCATCTGGGCGGCGGACCGAGCCGCACGTTGACCGCCAGGTCGATAAGGCCGGGGGCGGTCTCGCTGTCACCGTGGTGACGCAGGTCCACCGGCTGCTCGGTCCGGAGGCTCATGGATGGGTCGGCTGGTGGTCGTGCGGATGCCCGTTCGCGTGGTCGTGTCCGTGGTTGTGCCCGTGATCGTGCCCGTGATCGTGCCCGTGATCGTGAGTGGGGTCGTCCGGGTGGTGGTGCGGCGTCTGCGGCGCCCCCACCCGGTCGGCAACCCCCGGCATCGCGATCCGATAGAGACAGGTGTCGCAGTTCATCCGGATGTCGCCGGCCAGAGCCTCGTGATAACGCTCCACCACCAGACCCGCGAGCTCCTCACAGTCACCGAGCAGCCCAGCGACCCGGATGTCCATCTCGGCGTGCTCTGCTGCGTACGCGGCCGACTGGTCGACCACCCGGTCGGGGAGCACCCCGGCGAACAGGAAGTACGGCGCCACCACGACCCGGCGGGCCCCCAGCAACCGGGCCCGCTCGAGCCCCGCAGGCACCGACGGCTCGGCCAGCGACACGTATGCGGTCTCCACCCCGGTATAGCCCCGGCCCTCCCACAGCAGCCGGGCAACCTTGGCGATCTCGGCGTTTGCGTCCGGGTCGCTGGACCCGCGCCCGACCAGCAGCACAGTGGTGTCGGTGCGGCCGGTGGCGGTCGAGTCCGGCTCGGCGAGTGTCGTGTCGATCCGCTGCTCGATGATCGACAGCAGGGCGGGGTGCGGCCCCAACGGGCGACCGTAGGCATAGCTGAGGCCGGGGTAGCGCACCCGCTCGCGGGCCATTGCACCAGGAATGTCGCCCTTGCCGTGCCCGGCCGCAGCCAGCATGAGCGGCAACGCAACGACGTGGCGGTGCCCGGCATGCACCATGTCACCGACGGCTTCGGTGAGCGGAGGTGGCGCCAGCTCGATGAAGCCGCCGCCGACGTCGATCCCGTCGCCGGCAAGGTGGCGCCCGACTCGGGCCACCAACTGATCGAACTCGGCGACGCCGGCCGTGCTGCGGGTGCCGTGACCGACGATGAGCAGGGGCGGGGAGGTCATAAAAGCTCCTTGTAGATCAGCGCGTTGACAGCGGCGGCGGCGACCGCCGAGCCACCCTTGGCCGAATAGTTGCTGACCGCGGGCAGCCCGCTGCCGCGGAGTCGTTGCTTGGACTCGACCGCACCGACGAAACCGACCGGCAGGCCGATCACCAATGCCGGCTGCACATGCAGGTCGAGCACGGCAAACAGTGCGGTCGGTGCACACCCCACCACCCATACCGCCCCGGGACCCACCTGCTGCCAGGCGGCCCGGATGCCTGCCGCCGACCGGGTCTGTCCGGCTGCCGCAGTCGCACCGCGGAGACGGCAGACCACGTCCAGACCGGTGATGCCAGCTGCCACCATCTCCACGTCGGTGACCACCGGTCGCCCGGCCGCCAGCGCTGCCGCCCCGGCCGCCAGCGACGGCTCCGCACATGCCAGGTCGGTGGCGTACTCGAGGTCGGCGCTGGCGTGCACGACCCGCTCGACGACGGCGCGGTGCAGCGGGGCAAGGTGGGACAGGTCCACCTGGCTGCGCAGGATCTGGTACGACTCCTGCTCGATCGGGTGCACCGTGCGCGACTGGTTGCCCGGGCTCATCCGACACCCTGCCCGTAGCGCCGCTCGAAGCCACCCAGCCGCCAGCTCACCGCTGCGACCACCCAGGCACTGACGAACATCGCGACGATCACGTAGCCGAGCACCTCGAAATGGTCGCCCAGCCTGGCATACGGGCGCAGCGGCTCAGCGACACCGAAGAAGTCGACCAGCAGTCCGGACAGATACACGGTGCCGACGAGGGTAGCCACCACGACCGTCATCGCGGTGGTGGCGATGTTGTAGTACAGCTTGCGCGCGGGGTTGCGGAAGGCCCACGAGTACGCCCGGGTCATCAGCAGGCTGTCGGCGGTGTCCAGGGCGCTCATCCCGGCCGCGAAAAGCAGCGGCAGCGTCAGCACTGCCAAGGCAGGCAGCGCACCGGCCGTCGCGGTGCTCGCCGACAGCGTCAGCAGGGTGACCTCCGAGGCGGTCTCCAGCCCGAGCCCGAACAGCAGGCCGATCGGGAACATGTGCCACGAGGACCGGATCATGGTCCGCGCCCGGCCACCGAGCATCCGGTTCATCAGCCCCCGGTTCAGCAGCTGCAGCTCAAGCTCACGCTCGTCCAGACGACCGGCTCGCAGCTGGCCCCACAACCGCCAGATGCCTGCCAGCACCGCAGCGTTCAGCCCGGCCACCAGCAGCAGGAACGTCATCGCGGTCGCCGAGGCGATCACCCCGCCGTACGAGCGAAAGGCTGCCACCGAGCTGCCGGACGCCGCCCCGGCGGCGAGCGCGACGACGAACGCGAGCACCAGCACGACCGACGAGTGCCCCATCGCAAAGAAGAACCCCACCCCCACCGAGCGCCGCCCGCGCTGCAGCATCAGCCGGGTGGTGTCGTCGATGGCGGCGATGTGGTCGGCGTCGAAGGCGTGCCGCATGCCCAGCGCGTACGCCAGCGTGCCGGCGCCGGCAAACGTGGTGGCCGCGGCGAGGTTGGTGCTGTAGTAGAAGTGCAGTGACCAGCCGACCACATGCATGGCCGCGATCACGCCGACGATGCCCGACAGTCGCATCCGCTCGGCCCGGGTCCAACGGCCGTACGACATCACCGGCGAGGTTGTGGCGGTCACTGCCATCCTCCACTCGTCCGTGCGGGAACCATCTCGATCACGTCGACCGGGCACACCTCGACACACTCACCGCACCCGGTGCAGTGGTCGAGGACGACCAGCCGGCCGACTGCCCCCTGCTGGTCGACCCAGGGCCGGATCGCGTGCACCGGGCAGGTCAACAGGCAGGCGCCACAGCCCTGGCAGGCGCCGATCGTGGCGGTCATGACATCCACCGGTACCCCCTCGGGGTGACCATCCGGCCGGCCACGGCGCGGGTGTTGGTGCTGCCGACGATCACCACACTGCGCATGTCGACCACCTCGACGTCGAGGTCGGCCAGCGTGGTCAGCAGCACCTGCTCGTCCGCGCGGGTGGCTTCGCGCACCACCCCGACCGGCGTGGTCGGCGGGCGGTGTTCACGCAGGATGTCCAGCGCCAGCGGCAACTGCTGGCGGCGGTTGAGGCTGCGCGGGTTGTAGAAGGTGACGACGAAGTCGCCGACCGCAGCGGCACGCACCCTGGCCTCGATGGCCTCCCAGGGGGTGTGCAGGTCCGACAGCGACACGACCGCGTGGTCGTGACCGAGCGGTGCCCCCAGCAGCGCCGAGGCAGCGAGGTTCGCGGTGATTCCCGGTATGCCCACGATGTCGATGTCGTCGCCGGCGAACTCCAACGCCGGGCTGGCCATCGCATAGACCCCCGCATCCCCGGAGCCGACCAGCGCCACCGACCGGCCGCTACGCGCCGTCGTGACGGCCTCCTGCACACGCGCCTCCTCGTCGCCGAGGCCACTGGCCAGCACCTGCGTTCCTGGCCTCAGCAGGTCACGGATCTGGTCGAGGTATTGGTCGAGACCGATCACCACCGACGCGGAACGCAGCTCGGCGATTGCCCGCGGGGCCAGCAGGTCGCGGGCTCCTGGGCCCAAGCCGACCAGCGTGAGCCGTCCTCGGGGTGCGCGGCGGGCCACCGCGACCGTGGCCATCGCCGACTTGCTCTTGGGCACCAGCAGGTCATCTGCACCCGCGGCCACCAGCGCCGCTGCTTCGGCGACGCTGGGGGTGCCGACGGCGGCGAGCGGGGCAGCGCTCGGGTTCGGCACCGTGACGGACGCGAGCCGGCTCGCCGGAAAGGTGCTCAGTGGCAGGCCGAGGCGGTCGGCAAGGGTGACCAGCCCCACCTCGTCGGCCTTGTCGTGCACCGTGGCCAGCGCACCCACCGATGACACCGACAGCCCTGCCTGCACCAGTGTCGCACCGATCAGCTGCTCAACCTCGTCCGCGCTGACCCCACGGCTGGCACCCACACCGACGACCAGCGACGGTGGTCGCAACAACACCGTATGCGGGTCGGCAGGCAACAGCCGGTCGGTCACCACGATCCGGTGCCGGGGCTGGTCCGGCTTGGATTGGTCAGGCTGCACCGCAGTGCCAAGCAACGCGGGAAGCGGCCAGGCGACATCGACCTGCACCTGCACCGGCTCCTGGTCGAGCAGGGCACGGCTGACCGCGGCCACAGCACCCTCCACCGGCAGCCCGAGCGTGTCCAGCCCAGGGACCCCGGTTGCGTCGGTCGCGGTGGTGATGACCGGCGACGCACCGAGCACCCCGGCAACCTGCTCGGCGAGCCGGTTGGCGCCGCACCCGGCAGCTGTCCCGTCGCGGTGCCCGCCAAGCAGGGCAACGGCATGCCGGCCGGCCTCGTCGACGCACACCACCGCGGGGTCTGAGCGCTTGTCGGCCAGCAGCGGGGCCACCAACCGGACGGTGGCGCCGGTGGCGAGGAAGCACACCAGCTGGTCGCACTCGTCCCACGCTCGGCGGACCGCGTCCGCCGTCGGCCCGTCATAGCAGCGGGTCGAGTCCGGCCAGGCCGCGACCAGCCGGGTCGCTGCTGCGGCCCCGGCCGCGGTCACACTGACCAGCCCGATCACGATCGCATCCCGCACACCACGATCACCGGGTTTGTTGCCGCCAACCGGTGCGCGCCATCGGGCAGCGCGGTGAGCCGCGACGCCTGCAACTGCACCCCGTCGACTGAATAGTCGGCGGCCGCCAGCGCGTCAAAGGTCGGGCCGACGCGTTCTAGAGCGGCCAACGCGACCACCACCCGTTGCGGGGACCGTGCGGCAACAGCTGCCACGACCGACGGCCCGCCGCCACCCACGAAGACCGCATCAGGATCGGGCAGCCGGTCGAAGACCGCCGGGGCGTTCCCGATCATCACCTGCACCTCGACACCGAGGCCACGGGCGTTGGCCTGGATCCGGCTGCGCTGCTGCTGGTCGCGCTCGACGGCGACCACCGCCGCGCCGAAGCGGGCACACTCCACCGCGACCGACCCGCTGCCCGACCCGACGTCCCACACCGAGCAGCCCAACCGCGGGGCCAGCCTGGCCAGCACCCATGCCCGCACCTCGGCCTTGGTGATCATCTGATCGCGGTGGTCGAAGTCGGTCTCGTCCAGAGCCCAGCCACCCTCCAGCGGCCGGGGGCCGGCCACCCAGCCGGGGGCGGCGTCGACAGGACGCGGCTCGTCCAGCACCAGCACCACGTTGGGCTCCCGCCAGTCGTAGCGTTGAGCTGCCTCGGCCGGGGACAGCCAGGTCACCCGCTCGTCCGGCTCACCGAGCCGCTCGCAGACCACCAGCGTGCGGGAGGTGTCGGCGACCGCCCGTGCGACCTCCGCGGGCCCGGTCACCGTGTCGGTGAGCACCGCCACCGGTGCCACCGCACGGCAGGCGGCCAGCGCCCGCCGCGGGTCCCGGCCGTGTGCCGAGACCACCAGGGCGTCATCCCACGGGGTGCCGGTGCGGGCGAACGCCAACGCAACCGACGACACCGCCGGGTGTACCACTGGCTGCACACCAGCGGCCCGCAGCCGGCGGACGATGCCGAACAGTCCGGGGTCGCCGGAGGCCAGCACCACGGCATCGCCGTTCTTGTCGCCGTCGTGGCGCAGCACCGCGGCCACCGCCGGACGCACGTCACCCATCACCACGGTGGCCACCCCGTCGGGCAGCGAGACCTGGTCGAGGTGACGCTGGCCGCCGACGACCAGCGACGCGGCCTCCAACGCAGCCGCCGCGGGCTCGGGCAACGGGGAGGCGTCGCAGCCGATCACGGTGATCACGCGGCGCTCACCCACTCGGGCCGGGATGCGCCGACGACGCGGCGACCGGTGAAGTCGACCATCGCCACATCGGCGCTCAGCCTGCCCTCGCCGGCGCGCAGCAGCACGCCGCGTACGCGGGCGCACAGCTCGTCGCCGGCAGTGCGCAGCAACCCCTCGCGCTCCCAGATCTCGTACGCGTGCCGGCCGGTGTTGGCGGCTGCGACCTCGTCGACGACCAGGTTGCTGCCACCGGAGGCCCGGGTGATCTCGCCAAGAAAGCCCAGGTCCACCTTCGACCGGGTGTAGTGCGTCATCAGCACCCCGGCGGCCAGCTTGGCGAGCTTGCCGGCCATGCCGACGAACACCACCCGCTGCAGGTCGACGCTGAGCGCGCGCCGGATCGCAGCGCCGGTAAAGTCCCCCACCTCGACGAAGCAGACCTCCGGTAGGTCGGGCAGCAGCGCCATCGCACCCTTCTCCGTACGGCCGCCGGTGCACAGCACGACGGTGCGCTCGCCCTGTGCGGCCATCACCGACACCGCCTGCTCGACGCTGGCCCGCCAGGAGGCGGTCGAGAACGGTCGGACGATGCCGGTGGTGCCGAGGATGGAGATGCCGCCGACGATCCCCAGCCTGGCGTTGGTGGTCTTGCGGGCCATCTTCTCCCCGCCGGGCACCGAGACGGTGACCCGCATGCCGCGCTCGGCCAGATCGACCACCTCCGCCACGGCCTGGGTGATCATCGCCCGAGGTGGGTCGGTGATCGAGGGGCCGCCGACCTCGAGGCCAAGTCCGGGCTTGGTCACCACACCGACCCCCTCGCCACCCTCGAGGACCATGCCTGGCCGGTCGTGTTCGCACACGGTCACCGTGAGGTGCGCCCCGTGAGTGACGTCCGGGTCGTCACCGGCGTCCTTGACGACGACCGCGGTGGCGCGCCCAGCGGCATAGGTGCACGACTCGACCGCAAAGCTCACCCGCTGCCCACTGGGCAAAGCGACATCGATGGTGTCTCGGGCACGCTGGTCGAGCAGCGCGCAGGCGGCCGCCTTCGCTGCCGCAGACGCACAGGTGCCGGTGGTCCAGCCGGTCCGCAGCGCCTTGGGACGCACCTTCGCGGTGCGTGGCAGGTCCGGCTCGCGCAGCTCCGGTTCTTTTTCTGGGCCCACGTCTGACCCCTCGGCTGGGCGCTCCGTCATCGCCGGGACTCCCGCAGCGAGCGCCGTGCCTCGCGGTCGGCTCGACGATAGCCGTGGAAGTGCCCCGGGTGGTACAGGTGCGAGCGGGTGCCCTCGGCGTCCAGCGCGGGGCCGACGAGGAACAGTGTGTGCTTCCACAGCTTGTGCACCTTGACGGTCTCCTGCAACGTCTCGATGGTGCACTCGACGATCAGCTCGTCCGGCCAGGTCGCCTGGTAGGCGACCACCACTGGGGTGTCCGGGGGGTAGCCACCCTCGAGCAGCTCGTCGCAGAGCTGTCCCGACCTGGCGGCCGACAAGAACAGCGCCATCGTGGTGCCGTGCCGGGCAAGGTCGCGGACCTCCTCCCCCGGCGGCATCGGCGTCTTTCCGCCACCGAGCCTGGTCAGCACCACCGACTGGGCCACCTCGGGCACGGTGAGCTCGCGGTCAACGATCGCGGCGACCGCCGAGAACGCGCTGACGCCGGGCACCGTCTCGTGCGCCAACCCCACTGCGTTGCACAGCTCACGCTGCTCCTGCACCGCCCCCCACAGCGCGGGGTCGCCGGAGTGGATGCGCGCCACCACCAGGCCGTCGCGGATCGCACGCTCGTACAGCGGCTGCACCCCCTCCAGCGGCAGCGCGGCCGAGTCCACGATCTCGGCGTCGGCACGGGCGTGCTGCAAGACGTCGGCGTGCACCAGGCTGGCGGCCCACACCACCACATCGGCGGCGGCGATCACCCGGGCGGCACGCAGCGTGAGCAGGTCGGCGGCACCCGGGCCTGCACCCAGGAACCAGACCTTCGCGGCGGTGTTGTCGACTGTCACAGCTTGCCTCCTCGACGGTCACGGCGGGCGGGCGCCAGCAGTGTGGACAGGTACGGCGCCGCACCGGTGTGCTCGTCGACCGGGCCGACCTCCTCGCCGGGCAGGCCGAGGCGCTCGCCGTACACCGCATCGGCCAGCCGGTCGGAGTCGCGAAGCACCTGCAGCATGTCGTCCAGGTGTCTGCCGCCCTTGTAGGCCACCACCGTGTCGGCCGACTCGAGCGCCGCACGCAACCGCTCGACCCCGGCGGTCAGCGGCACCAGCGCGAGGGTCTCGGTGCCCTCGCACAGCACGGTGCCGCTGCGCGCGGCCAGGTCCTGCATCGCGGTGATCCCCGGCACAGACTCGACTGTGACGTCCGGCAGCCGGGAACGGACGGTCTGCGCGAGATAGCTGAAGGTCGAATAGACGTTCGGGTCGCCGATAGTCGCGAAGGCGACGGTCTCGGCTCCGTCGTCGTATGCGGCGACCACGGCGTCGGCGGCAGTCTCCCAGGCCGCCTCACGGCGGGGGGTGTCCTGGCGCTCGTTCAACGCAAAGACAGTCCTGCGCACCCGGTCGTGGTCCAGATGTGCCCGGACGGTCGCCTCGGCGTGCCCCTGCTCACCCGCATCCATCACCGGCACCAGCACGACGTCGGCGCGTTGCAGCACGCGCACCGCCTTGACCGTCACCAGCTCGGGGTCGCCCGGGCCCACACCGACCCCGACCAGGATTCGGGTTGGGGCGCGGGCGCTCATGCTGCCGCCGCCACGAGCCGGCGCGCGGTGCCCGGGTGCGCCGCCCAGTGCACGTGCATGTAGGAGGCGTGCACTCCCTGCTGCACGAACCCTTCGCTGCGCCCGTCGAGCGTCCAGGCCGGGGTGGCGCCGTGGCCGGGCTCGACGGTGGTGCGGTGGAACTCATGCCCGTGCACGGTGGTGCCGACGTCGGCGAGCACCGAGTCGGTGGCGGCCCGCGCCTCTCGATAGCCGAGGGTGAGCCGCGGTGTCATTGTGCCGACGACGTCCAGCACCCCGCACATGGGTAGCCCGTCAAGCTCGGCACCTAGATAGAGCAGCCCGGCGCACTCGGCCAGCACCGGAGCACCGGACGTCGCAAGCGAACGGACGTCGCCGCGCAGTCGCTCGTTGGCCGACAGCTCTTCTGCGTACATCTCTGGGAAGCCGCCGCCGATCACCAGCGCCCGGGTGCCGGCCGGCAGCGACTCGTCGCGCAGCGGGTCGAAGACGGCCACCTCGGCGCCCGCGGCCGCCAGCAGCTCGGTGGTCTCGGCGTAGGAGAACGTGAACGCCGGCCCGCCGGCGACCGCCACGGTGGTCACCGCGCCCGCCGGGGGGCAGCTGACCGGCTCCCAGGCGGCGCCCGGCAGCGCTGCGGATCCGCGTGCGGCGGCCAGCACCCCGTCCAGGTCGACCGAACCGGCGACCAGTTCACCGAGGCGTTCGACGGCTGCGACGGCGTCACGCGCACGCTCCGCGGCGGGCACCAGACCGAGGTGCCGTGACGGGGTGCCAACCGCTGCGTCGCGGCGCAGCACACCCAGCACCGGCACACCCAGCTCACCCAGCGCCGCGCGCAGGATGTCCTCGTGGCGCTGCGACGCGACCTGGTTGAGCACCACACCGGCCAACCGGACCGAGCGGTCGTGGTCGCGGAACCCCTGCACCACCGCCGCCACCGAGCGACCCTGCGACGAGGCGTCCACGACCAGCAGCACGGGGGCATCCAGCAAGCGGGCGACGTGCGCGGTCGAGCCGTACGACGTGCTGCCGCGACCGTCGAACAGACCCATCACGCCCTCGACGATCGCCACGTCGGAGCCGGCCGCACCGTGCAGGAACAGCGGGCCCACAAGATCCTCACCGCACAGCACCGGGTCGAGGTTGCGGCCGGGGCGGTCGGTGGCCAGCGAGTGGTAACCGGGGTCGATGTAGTCCGGGCCCACCTTGTGCCCAGACACCACCAGGCCTCTGCGGCGCAGGGCGGCCATCAGTCCGGTAGCCACGGTCGTCTTGCCATGACCGGACGCGGGTGCGGCGACCACCAGTCGCGGGATGGTCACCATTCGATCCCCCGCTGCCCCTTCTGGCCGGCGTCCATCGGGTGCTTGACCTTGGTCATCTGCACCACCAGATCGGCTGCCTCGACCAGTGCCGGGGCGGCTCGCCGACCGGTGATCACCACGTGCTGCTGTCCGGGCCGATCCCGCAGGGTGGCGACGACGTCGTCGACGTCGACCCAGCCCCAGTCCATCGGGTAGGTGAACTCGTCGAGCACGTAGAAGCGGTAGGTCTCGGCGGCCAGGTCGCGCTTGATCTGCTGCCAGCCTTCGAGGGCGTTGGCTGCGTGATCGGTGTCGGTGCCCTGGCGGCGGGTCCAGGACCAGCCTGCCCCCATCTTGTGCCAGCTGACCGGGCCGCCGGCGCCGCTCTGCGCGTGCACATCCCCGAGCGCGCGCAGCGCGGTCTCTTCGCCGACGCGCCACTTCGCACTCTTGACGAACTGGAAGACGCCGATCGGCCAGCCCTGGTTCCATGCCCGCAGAGCCATCCCGAACGCGGCCGTGGACTTGCCCTTCATCTCGCCGGTGTGCACGACGACGAGGGCACGGTTGCGTCGCTGCCGGGTGGTCAGGCCGTCGTCAGGGACGGTGCTGGGCGTTCCCTGGGGCATCAGGCGACCTCCTTGAGGGTCCGAACGGATTGGCTGAGCGTGTCGGCTGCCAACTCCCCGAGCTGCAGCACCGAGCCGGTCAACGCCTGCGCCAACCCGGCTGCCAGACCGAGCCGGACCGGCCCAGCCTCACAGTCCACGACCACGGCGGCGACACCCGCGCTGGCCAGCAGACCGGCTGCCCGCTGTGCGTGCTCGACCGGGTCGCTGGCGCCGGGGCGAGCTGTGGCACGGCCGTCGGTGATCAGCACCAGCAGCGGACGGCGATGTGGGTCGCGCAGCCTCTCCACCCGCAGCACCTCGTGCGCCTGCAACAGTCCGGCCCCGATGGGCGTTCGCCCGCCGGTGGGCAGCCGCTCGAGCCGGCGGGCCGCCGCATCCACCGACGAGGTGGGTGGCAAGGCGACCTCGGCCGACTCGCCGCGGAAGGTGACGAGCCCGACCTTGTCCCGGCGCTGATAGGCGTCCAACAGCAGTGACAGCACGGCGCCCTTGACCGCGCGCATCCGTTCCCGGGCGGCCATCGACCCGCTGGCGTCCACCACGAACAGCACCAGGTTGCTCTCGCGCCCCTCGCGGCGGGCCTCGCGCAGGTCGTCCCGGCGGAGCACCAGTGCACCGCCGGGGCCGGTTCGGCCACGACCGTGCTGGTGCGGTGCAGCGGCCGCCACCGTGGCCCCCAGGTGCAGCCGGGTGATCCGGCCGACGGGCCGGCGGGCGCTGGTGGTGCGTCCGGTGTCGGTCTCGGCCCGCGATCGCCGGCCGGCAGCACCAGCACCGGTGCCGGGCACCTCCAGCCTGCGGGCGCGGAACGGCTCGGCGGCCGAGCTCACCTGGTCCGGTGCGGGGGCACCCCCACCAGGCCCGCCCTGGTCCGGGCCCGCATCATCCGGCCCCGCATCATCCGGCCCCGCATCATCCGGCCCCGCATCGTCCGGCCCGGCATCGTCTGCACCGGAGTCGTTTGCACCGGCGGGTGGCTCGGCGTCCTGCAGTGCCTGCTCCAGCTGCTCGTCGTCTAGACCGGGAGCGTCGAACGGGTTGCGCCGCCGCCGGTGCGGCAGCGCCAGCCGGGCGGCCACCCGCACATCCTCGTCGTCGACCACGTCGCGACCCCACCAGGCGGCGTGCGCAAGAGCGGCCCGCGCCATCACCAGGTCTGCCCGCAGCCCGTCCACATCGAACGCGGCGCACACCGACGACACCTGCCGCAGTGCTGCGTCCGGCAGGGTGACGCTCGACAGTCGGTCCCTGGCCTGCTCGATGCGCTGCGCGAGCGCCACCTGCTCGGCCGCCCACCGGTCGGTGAAGGCTGCCGGGGAGTCGTCGTGCGCCATCCGACGGCGCACCACCTCGGTCCGGGTCTCGGTGTCCCGCGGGGCGCTGACCTCGACGTTCAGGCCGAAGCGGTCCAGCAGCTGCGGGCGCAGCTCGCCCTCCTCGGGGTTCATGGTGCCGACCAGCAGAAAACGAGCGGCGTGCCGCACCGAGACGCCCTCACGCTCGACGTACGAGGTGCCCAGCGCCGCGGCGTCCAAGAGCAGGTCGACCAGATGGTCGTGCAGCAGGTTGACCTCGTCGACGTACAGCACACCCCGGTGCGCTGCTGCCAGCAGTCCCGGCTCGTAGGCCTTGACGCCCTCGGTGAGCGCACGCTCGATGTCCAGCGAGCCGAGCAGCCGGTCCTCGGTGGCACCCACCGGCAGCTCGACCAGCCGGGTGGGCCGCTCGGTGGCGGCGACACCGGGCTCGTGCGGGCCGTCCGGGCACTGGTCGTCCGGGGTGGCCGGGTCACAAGCGAACCGGCAACCCGCGACGACGCGCACGTCGGGCAGCACCTCGGCCAGCGCCCGCACGGTCGTGGACTTGGCTGTGCCCTTCTCGCCGCGCACCAGTACGCCGCCGATGGCTGGTGAGACCGCGTTCAGCAGCAGCGCCAGCCGAAGGTCGTCCATGCCGACGACGGCACTGAAGGGATAGGTCTGTGTCCTCATGCTGGCTCACCCTCCAACTCGCCCTCGAGTTCGAGGTAGGTCGCTCGCAGCCCGTCCACGGTGTCCGGGTCCGGCTCGGACCACAGCCCTCGCTCGGCCGCCTCGAGCAGCCGCTCGGAGATGCCGCGCAACGCCCACGGGTTCGACCGGCGCATGAACGCGCGCACCTCCTCGTCGAAGACGTACGAGCTGGCCAGCTGCTCGTACATCCAGTCGTCGACCACCCCCGCAGTGGCGTCGTAGCCGAACAGGTAGTCCACGGTCGCCGCCATCTCGAAGGCGCCCTTGTAGCCGTGCCGCTGCATCGCCGACACCCAGCGGGGGTTGACCACCCGGGACCGGAACACCCGCTTGGTCTCCTCGCCGAGGGTGCGGGTGCGCACCTGGTCGGGCACCGCCGAGTCGCCGACGTAGGCCGCCGGGTCGGCGCCGGTCAGGTGCCGCACCATCGCGACCATCCCGCCGTGGAACTGGAAATAGTCGTCGGAGTCGGCGATGTCGTGTTCGCGGGTGTCCTGGTTCTTGGCGGCCACCGCGATCCGCCGAAACGCTGTCTCCATGTCGCCGCGGGCGTCGCGCCCGTCCAGGTCGCGGCCGTAGGCATAGCCGCCCCACACCGCGTACACCTCGGCGAGGTCGGCGTCGGTGCGCCAGCTGCGGGAGTCGATCAGCGGCAACAGGCCGGCGCCGTACGCGCCGGGCTTGGAGCCGAAGATGCGGGTGGTGGCCCGGCGGCGGTCACCGTGGTCACGTTCGTCCTCGTCGGCGTGCGCGCGGACGAAGTTCAGCTCGGCCGGCTCGTCCAGGTCGGCGACCACCCGGATCGCCTCATCCAACATGGCGATCACATGCGGGAAGGCGTCCCGGAAGAAGCCGGAGATGCGTACGGTGACGTCGATCCGCGGCCGGGCAAGCTCGGCCAGCGGCACCACTGCGAAGCCGGTCACCCGCCGAGACGCCTCGTCCCAGGTGGGTCGGCAACCCAGCAGGGCAAGCACCTCGGCGATGTCGTCGCCTTGGGTGCGCATCGCCGAGGTGCCCCAGACCGTCAGGCCCACCGAGCGGGGGTGCGCCCCGGTGTCGGCGAGGTGGCGCTGCAGCAGCGAGTCGGCGAGGGCCACCCCGACGTCCCAGGCGTTGGGGGAGGGGATCGCCTTCGGATCGACCGAGTAGAAGTTGCGGCCGGTGGGCAGCACGTTGACCAACCCGCGGGTCGGCGACCCGGACGGGCCGGCGGGCACGTAGCGGCCGGCGAGGGCGCGCAGCACGTTCGTCACCTCATCGGTGGTGCGCTGCAGCCGGGGCACCACCTCGGCGGCGGCGAACCGGAGCACCGCCAGCACATCGCCTGGTGTACTGCCGAGCACCTCGGCGCACACCAGCGGTGCCTTCTCCGGCTCCCAGCCGAGGGTGTCCATGCCCTGCACCAGGTTGCGGGCGAGCCTTTCGATCAGGTCGACCGCGTCGGCGGCACTGGCTGCCGGTCCGTCGGCCACGTCGCTGAGCGCGGTCGGCACCGCCACCGGCCGGCCGGGCTCGGCCAGCAGCACCGCCTCGTCCAGACCGACGGAGGCGGCGATGGCCGCCCGCAGCCCCGGCAGCGCGCCACTGCGTCCGCCCCACACCTGCGCGGCCCGCAAGATCGCCAGGACGGTGTCGACCCGCTGTTCACCGGCCGGCGCCGCGCCAAGGATGTGTAGACCGTCCCGAATTTGTACGTCCTTGATCTCGCACAGATAACCGTCGACATGCAGCACGAAGTCGTCGAAGTCGTCCTCGTCCGGCGCCGCGTCCAGGTGCAGGTCGTGGTGCAGCTGGGCTGCCGTGACTAGCGTCCAGATCTGCGCCCGCAGCGTCGGTGTCTTGGCCGGGTCCAGCGCCTGCACGGTGGCGTACTCGTCGAGCAGCTGCTCGAGGCGGGCGATATCGCCGTAGGTGTCAGCGCGGGCCATCGGCGGGATGAGGTGGTCGACGACGGTGGCGTGCGCCCGCCGCTTGGCCTGGGTCCCTTCGCCTGGGTCGTTGACGATGAACGGGTAGATCAACGGCAGATCACCGAGGACAGCGTCGGGCGCGCACTCAGCGGAGCTGCCGAGCCCCTTGCCCGGCAGCCACTCCAGCGTGCCGTGCTTGCCCAGGTGGACCACCGCGTCCGCGCCGAAGGACGCGTCCAGCCAGCGGTAGGCGGCCAGGTAGTGGTGGCTCGGCGGCAGCTCGGGGTCGTGGTAGATCGCCACCGGGTTCTCGCCGAACCCGCGCGGCGGCTGGATCAGCAGCACCACGTTGCCGAACTGCAGCGCGGCCAGCACGATCTGCGGCTGGTCTCCGGACTCGTCGACGTACAGCGACCCCGGCGGCTCGCCCCACTGCTGGACCACCGCATCGCGCAGCGCCGCCGGCAGCGCGGCGAACCAGCCGGCGTAGTCGGCCGCCGGCACCCGCAGGGGCGCCGCCTCGAGCTGGGCGTCGGTGAGCCACTCCACATCGTGACCACCGGCGGCGATCAGCCGGTGGATCAGCTCGTCTCCCTCCTCGGGGAACCCGTCGCCGAGGTCGTAGCCGGCCTCGCGGAGGGTCTGCAGCAACACCACCGCGGAGGCGGGAGTGTCCAGCCCGACGGCGTTTCCGACGCGGGCGTGCTTGGTGGGATAGGACGACAGCACCAGCGCCAGCCGCTTGTCGGCGTTGGACCGGTGCCGCAGCCGGGCATGCCGCACCGCCGTGCCGGCGACTCGGGCAGCGCGCTCGGGGTCGGCAACGTAGACCGGCACGTCCCCATGCTGGGAGGTGTCGGTCTCCTTGAACGAGAACGGCACCGTGATCAGCCGGCCGTCAAACTCGGGGATCGCCACCTGCATCGCCGCGTCCATCGGGGTCAGCGCCGCGTTGGACGCCTCCCACACCGCCCGGGGCGAGGTCAGGCACAACCCCTGCAGCACGGGCACGTCGAGGGCGGCCAGCGCACCCACGTCCCAGCCCTCATCGTCCCCCCCGGCGACCACCTCGCTGGCGGTCGTCCCGCCCGCGGCGAGCACCGTGACCACCAGCGCGTCCACCCCCCGCAGGGCAGCGAAGGCACCGGCGTCGGCGGCGCGCAGCGAACCGCAGAACACCGGCAGCGCGTTGCCGCCGGCGGCCTCGACCGCGTCGGCGAGGGCGTCCACGAAGCCGGTGTTGCCGGCGACCGCGTGCGAACGGTAGAAGATGATCCCCACCGTCGGACGCCCCGGCAGGCGGGCCCGGTCGCCGTGCACGCCGTAGGCCGGGGTCGGCTGCGGCGGCTCGAAACCCTCACCGGTCAGCCGGACGGTGTCGGACAGGAAGCGCGCCAGCTGGGCCATGTTGGCGGGCCCGCCCTCGCGCAGATATGCCAGCGACTGCGTGGCCACCCCGCCCGGCACGGTCGACAGCCGCATCAGCTCGGGGTCGGGGCTCTGCTCACCACCGAGCACCACCACCGGCCGCCCGCCCGCCAGCACCGCCGACAGTCCCTGCTCCCAGGTTGCCCGGCCGCCCAGCAGCCGCACGACCACGCACCAGGCCCCGTCCAGCAGCGCCGGCACTTCTTCGGGGGTGATCCGCGACGGGTTGGCTGTGCGCCAGCCCGACTGGCTGGCCTGGGCGGCGAGCAGGTCGGTGTCGGCGGTCGACAGCAGCAGGATCGTGGGCTCAGTCCTTTGATACGGCTCAGTCATCAGCTAGGGCTCCGGGGTGGATGAACGGCAGGTCGGCGGGGGGTCCAGCATCCAACAGGGCAAGCAGGCCCGCAGTGTCGAGGTGGTCTGCGACCAGATCGCCGAGCACGTCCAGCCGACGCTCGCGTACCTCGGCGAAACAGACGTCGTCGGCGGCCACGAACCGGCGCCCAGCCGCGACCGCTACATCGCGCAGGTAGGCACGCCGGAAGCCGTCGTTCTCGAACGTGCCGTGCCAGGTGGTGCCGCGTACCGCACCCTGACTGCACCCGTCCAGGAACGGCTCACCACCCTCGACCGCCGAGATGCCGTGGTGGATCTCGTAGGCCTCTACCGACTCGCCGAAGGCGCTGCCCCGCGGTCGCCCGAGCACCTTGTGGCTGCCGAAGCGCACCACCGTGGGCAGCAGACCAAGACCCGGGACGATGCCCGCCCCGCTCTCCACATCGTCGTGGATCTCGCGGGCCAACATCTGATAGCCACCGCAGACCCCCAGCACGGGTCTCTGCTCGGCGGCCCGTCGTTGCAGCGCCCGGTCGAAACCGCGTTCGCGCAGCCACCCCAGGTCGGCGACGGTGGCCCTGCTGCCGGGCAGCACCACCAGGTCGGCGTCGACCAGCTCTTGTGGCGCGGTGACAAAGCTGACCACAACGCCCGGCTCTGCCGACAACGCGTCCGCATCGGTGAAGTTGCTGATGTGCGGCAGCCGCACCACCGCGATCCGCAGGGTGTCGTCGCCACGGGGTGGTCCAACCTCATTGCCCCGCTCGGCGGACAGGTCCAGGGAGTCCTCGACATCCAGCCACAGGCCGCCGGCCCACGGCAGCACCCCGAGCGTCGGCCGCCCGGTCAGCGCCTGCAGCTGCGCCAGCCCGGGCGCGAGCAGCCGGTCATCACCACGGAACTTGTTGACCACGAAGCCGGCAATCAGCCGCTGGTCCGCCGCCGACAGCAGCGCCAAGGTGCCGTACATGGCGGCGAACACCCCGCCCCGGTCGACGTCGCCCACGACGAGGACGGGCAGGTCGGCGGCCCGGGCGAGGCCCATGTTGGCGATGTCGCGGTCTCGTAGGTTGATCTCGGTCGGGCTCCCTGCCCCTTCGCAGATCACGGCGTCGAAGCGGGAGCGCAGGTCGGCCAGGCAGTCCAGCACGGTTGCCTGCAGCCGCGGCTTGAGGTCGCGGTAGCTGAGCGCGTCGACGTCGGCGAACGGGTGGCCGAGCAGCACCACCTGGCTGTGTCGATCGGTTCCGGGCTTGAGCAGCACCGGGTTCATCGCCGCTTCGGCATCGACGCCAGCGGCGGCCGCCTGCATCGCCTGGGCACGGCCGATCTCGGCGCCGTCGCGGGTCACCATGGAGTTCAGCGACATGTTCTGCGCCTTGAACGGCGCGACCTTCACACCTCGGCGGGCGAGCCAGCGGCAGATGCCGGCGGTGACAACGCTCTTGCCGGCATCCGACGTGGTCCCCGCGACCAGCAGCGCGCCGCTCATCGCAACCAGGCCACGGCCGTCGCGAGCACTATCGCCGCGACACCCACCAGCCGGGACAACCGCACCGTCCGGGCGATGTCGGCGACCTGCGGGGGTGCGCCGTCGCCGAGGGGCCCGCGGGTCTCGACCCGGGAGCCGTAGCGGTTGTCGCCGCCCAGCCGCAGCTGCAGAGCACCAGCAAACGCCGCCTCGCAGCGACCGGCGTTCGGGCTGGGATGAGCGGCGCCGTCGCGCCGCAACACCCGCAGCGTGCTGCCCGGCGTGCCACCGACCAGCGGTGCCAACGCGGACGCCAGCAGCCCGGTGATGCGCGCCGGGACCAGATTCGCCACGTCGTCCAGCTGGGCCGCCGCCCAACCAAAGCGTGCGTAGCGCGCACTGTGGTGCCCGACCATCGCGTCCAAGGTGTTCACCACGCGGTAGCCCACCAGCCCGGGTACGCCTGCAACGGCACCCCACAACAGTGGAGCGACCACCGCATCTGAGGTGTTCTCGGCCACCGACTCCACCGTTGCCCGGGCCAGCTCGTCGGCGTCGAGGTCGCGGGCCTCGCGGCCGCACAGGTGCGCCAGCCGCGCCCGTGCCGGCCCGAGGTCGCCTGCGACGTCACCAGCCTCCAGCAGGAACTGCATCTGACCTGCCTCACGCAGCAGCGTCGCGCCACCCAGCACCGCCCATGTACTCACCGCGGTGATCGCCACCCGCGAGCCCGCAGACAGCGCGGCCCGCTCGACCACTGCCGCAACGGTGACGGCAGCCGTCACCCAGCCGAGCACGAATGCCGAGCCCCGGCGGCGCGAGTCAGCCCATACGCGGCGCTCGACGGCGCCGGCAGTACGTCCGAACAGTGCCACCGGATGCGCCCGGCGCGGGTCGCCCACGGCAGCGTCCAGGACCACGCCGACCAGCAGGCCGAGCGCCCGTGGCCCTCGGCTGGCCAGGGCACCAGGCATCGCGCATCGAGCCTTCCTCGGGGTGTCCACGCCCCGGGTTGACGGATCGACGGTTGGAGTCTCCTGGCTCCCGGATCGTCGCTTCCCTCAGCCTTCCCACCGCTCGCGCGGTCGTGGCTGGTGCGAGGGTCGCTCCCCGGTCACAGTGGCGGGACCGCGTCGGATTCACACCGACTTCCTCGTCTGCCGTCGACGAATGATCTGAAGCAGACCACACAGCCGAAATGAGCGTCAAGGCGGGGTCTGCTTCGGGGCCGGTCGCGGTCAAACCTGTACCGGTCGGCGGCGCCGGGCGTGAGGCGGACGAGCCGGCCGATAGGCCGGATTCTGTCGGTCACCTTGCGGTGATCGTGGCGACCATCCATCTACGGGCGCCGTCACCGGCGCCCTCCTGCGGCCTACCCGCGGACTCGGGCGAGCAGCCCTCAGACGTCTGCGCAGGCCGGCCGCGAACGGCCGGCCCTTTTGGCCTTGCTCCGGGTGGGGTTTACCGAGCCGCCCCGGTTGCCCGAGGCGCTGGTGGTCTCTTACACCACCGTTTCACCCTTGCCCGCACCGCGAGGCCGTAACCTCCGCGGCCGCTGGCGGTCTGCTTTCTGTGGCACTATCCCGCGGGTCACCCCGGGTGGGTGTTGCCCACCACCGTGCTCTGTGGAGTCCGGACCTTCCTCGACGCGACACCGCAGTGCGCGCCGCGGCCGCCTGGCCGGCTCGTCCGCGACGGTCAGCCTACCGCCCGCCGTGCCCCCGGGCCGTACGCCGGCCACGTACGCCTGCCCGCACGCGCGCCACGCACGCCGGCCACGTTTACGTGGCGGACCAACCCTTCACGGGGTGTGCGCGCCACGTAAAGGGCCAGCAAGCCACGTTTACGTGGCGCGCGGGCGGGCCCGGGCGGGGGCGCGTCACTCCGGCTCGTACGAGAACGTACGCAGCACCGCCACGCCGTCCGGCCACCACTGGGTGACTGTCAGCGAGGCCGGCGCCAGCTGCATGCGGTGCATCAACGGCCCCGATGCGTCCAGGGTTTGACGCACGATGGACTTGATCGGCGTGACGTGGCTGACGAGCAACACGGTGCCCCCGCAGTGGTCAGCCAGCACCGCACGCAGCGCCCGATCGACCCGGTTGGCGACCGCCCGCTGTGTCTCCCCGCCGGGCGGGTGTACGTCCTCGTCGCCGAGCCAGCTGGTCAACAGGTCGGGCCAGTGCTGTTGGACCGCAGCGAACGACATCCCGTCCCAATCACCGAAGGCGGCCTCCGCCAGGTCGTCCTCCACGGCCACCGGCAGGTTGAGCTCATCTGCTGCCGTCTGCGCTGTCTCCCGGCAACGGCGCAGCGGCGAGCTGACGATCGCGTCGATCGAACCGACTCCGTCGAGACCGACGGGGTCGCTGTGACGACGGGCGAGCCAGCCGGCCGCCCGCTGCGCCTGCGCTTGACCGCGCTCGGTCAGACCGGGATCGCTGCCACCGCTACCGCAGAACAGCTTGGCCTCGGTGCTCGCGGTGACCCCGTGCCGCAGCAGCACCACGGTGCTCGGCACAGTCTCGAGCCGGTCCCGCCACCCGACCAGCGGGTCGCCCTTCGAGCCGGTGTCCGAGGCCTCGCCATCGAGGGCAGCGTTGACCAACCGATCGGCGGCACCGTTCTCGGCCCGCGGCACCCAGGTCCAGACAGTCCCCGCCGGCGCCAGCCCGCGGGCCCGAATCGCCAGCGACCGCATGTCCGGATGCTTGACCTTCCACCGCCCCGCCATCTGCTCAACGACCAGCTTGGAATCCATCCGCACCTCGACCCGCGCCTGCGGCGCGTGCGCGGCCACCAGCTCGAGCCCCGCGATCAGGCCGCGATACTCCGCGACGTTGTTGCTCGCGGTGCCGATCGCCTCCGCCACCTCCGCCAGCACCCGGCCGCTGTCCTGGTCGCGCAGCAGCGCACCGTATGCGGCCGGGCCGGGATTGCCCCTGGCCCCCCCGTCGGCCTCGACCACGACTCGCAGACTCGGCTCGCTCACAAGCCAGACTCTGCAGTACGCACCAGCAACCGGTTGCACTCCGGGCAGCGCAACACGGCGTCTGTCGGTTCGCCGGCCAGCTCGCGCAGGTCGGCGGCGTTGAGCTCCAGGCGGCACCCCTCGCACCGCCGCTGACGAAGCGCTGCAGCGCCCACGCCGCCTTGCTGGGCGCGGATCTTGTCGTAGAGGGCGAGCAGGTCCGCCGGCACCAGGGCGACGGCACGGGCCCGCTCGGCGCGGGCCAACGCAGCCTGGCGGTCGAGCTCGGCGATGGACTCGTCCCGGCGCGCGGTGGCGTCGCTCAGCTTAGCATCCAGCTCGACCAGCTGCCGTTCGCTGCCTGCGGCGTCGGCGCGCGCCTGCTCGAGCTGTTCCATCACCTCCAGCTCGGCGTCTTCCAGCACAGAGATGCGCCGGTCCAGGCTCGCGACCTCGTGCTGCAACTTCTCGAGCTCCCGGGGCGACCCGACCGCTCCGGTGTCCAGCCGCTGCTGGTCCCGCTGGCGGCGCGTCCGCACCTGAGCGACGTCGCTGTCGGCCTTGCGGACGTCGGTCTCCAAGTCGGTCGCGGTCATCTGCTGCACGCCGAGTCCGGTGGCCAACTCTGCTCGGCGAGCCCGCAACTGGTCGACGGTGGCGACCTCGGGCAGTCGGCGCAGTTGGTGGGTCAGCAGGTCGAGGCGAGCGTCGTGGGCCTGCACGTCGAGCAGGGCGTGCTGGGCGGGGGGTTCGGCTCTCAGCGGAGGCTCCTTGCGGGTAGTACGTGCAGGTCGGTCAATGCGCCGGTCCGATCATCGGCAGATGTCCGGTCCAGGGGTCGGTCACTGCACTCGACACCCGGACGTCCACCGTAGTCGCCGACTTCAGCCGGTGCGCCAACCGCGGCAGCCAGGTCCACTCGGCCGCCATGTGCGGCACGTCGACCACCGCGGGGGTCGACGGGTCCTGCGCGGCATGCTCGAGGAACTCCGAAACCGGATGGTGCCGCAGGTCAGATGTCACATAGACGTCGACGCCAGTTGCTCGCACCTGGTCCAGCAAGAAGTCACCGGCACCACCGCACACCGCCACCCGCGTCACCCACCGGTCGGGGTCACCGGCCACCCGCAGCGCACTTGGGGTTGCCGGCAGGACGGCCACGACCTGCCGGGTGAAGTCCGCCAGCCGCAGCGGTTTAGGCAGGTGTCCGATCCGCCCGGCGCCCCGGGCGCCGGCCTGGCCGTCCGCGGCATGCGGCCCGGGGTCGGCGAGCTCGACCAGGTCGAAGGCCGGCTCCTCGTACGGGTGCGCGGCCCACATCGCCGCAACGACCGGACCCCGCAGGTGACGCGCCAGCACTGTCTCCAGCCTGGTCTCGGGGACCTGCTCGACCCGCCCAACCGCACCTACCGCGGGCTCGGCGCCCGGCAACGGCCGGAAGGAACCGGTCCCCGTCGAGCTGAACGTGCACCTGTCGTAGTCACCGATTGCCCCGGCACCGGCGTCGGTGATCGCCGCCGCCACTGCCTGCACCGCCTCGTGCGGGACGAAGACGACGAGCTTGTCCATCGCCTGCGTTGGGACGATCTGGTCCTCGTCGGGGTCGATCGGCCGCAGATCCGTCAGGCCGAGCGCCAGGGCAAGCGACTCGCTGACCCCGCCGGCTGGCGAGTCGGCATTCGTGTGGCAGACGTGCAGCGCGACACCGGCACGCACCAGGTCGTGCACCACTCGTCCCTTGGGTGTCGTTGCCGCGACCCCATGCACCGCGCGCAACAGCAGGGGATGGTGTACGACAAGCAGGTCTGCCTGCCAGGCGAGGGCCTCGTCCACCACCTGCCGCACCGGGTCCACCGCTAGCAGTAGCCGGCGGGCGGGGGCTGCAGGGTCACCGCAGACGGTCCCGACCGCGTCCCACGAGTCCGCTCGCTCCGGCGGGTACCAGCTGTCCAGCAGGTCCGTCACCGAGCCGACGGTGGGGTCGGCTGCGGGTGGCTGGGGCACGGGCACCGCGCCAGGTTAGTGCGCCGGCGGTCTGGGACCATCGGTCCCATGCCAGCTGACCACCAGCACCCTGTTGCCTTCGTGCTGGGCGGTGGCGGGCTACTCGGCGCCAGCGAGGTCGGCATGCTGCGGGCGCTGCTCGAAGCCGGGGTAGTTCCCGACCTGATCTGCGGCACCTCGGTCGGCGCGATCAACGGGGCCGTCGTGGCCGCGGCCCCTGACCTCGACGCCGTCGAGCGGCTCACCGGGCTGTGGGAACAGCTGGCCCGCAGCGACGTCTTCGGCGGCTCACTGCTGCGCCGCAGCGCGACGTTGCTGCGCACCCGGACACACCTGCACCCGCCGGAGCCGCTGCGCGACCTGTTGACCGAACACCTCGGCGACGCCCGCATCGAGAACCTTGCGGTGCCCTTCCAGTGCGTGGCGGCGAACATCGAGCGGGCCACCGAGCACTGGTTCACCGACGGACCACTGGTGGAGGCCGTGCTGGCCAGCAGTGCGGTGCCCGGCCTGCTGGCACCCGTACGGATCGGCGACGAGCACTTCCTCGACGGTGGCCTGGTCGCCAGCATTCCCGTCGACCGGGCGGTCGCGCTCGGCGCGCGCACGATCTACGTCTTGCACGTCGGCCGGATCGAGGCCCGGTTGCGTCCACCGCGCTTTCCGTGGGAGGTAGGGCTCATCGCCTTCGAGATCGCCCGCCGGCACCGGTTCGCCAGCGCGATGGCCACCCTGCCCACCGGCGTCGAGGTGCACGTACTGTCCACCGGCGACGAGCCGGTGGGCTTCACCGACGTCCGGCAGTTGCGCTACCGCAACTTCGCCGCGGTTCCGCGCCGCATCGCCGACGCATACGCCGCCACCGTCGACCAGCTGCAGGACCGAGAGCTGCCGTGAGGCTGCCGCCGGCTGCCGTCCGCCGCGTCGTCGGGCCGATCGTCCTCGCCGTCGCCTGGCTGTTGTGCCTGGTCACCCTGCCGGTGCTCGCCCTGGCCGCCGCGATCGCATCGTTCTTCCTGCCCGGGCGGTTGCGGGCGCTGCGCCTGCTCGGGTTCGCCCTGGTTGGCTTGACCCTCGAGCTGGGCGCGCTGGCGGCTGCCGGTGCTCTGTGGCTGGCAAGCGGGCTCGGCGTACGACTGCACACTGAGCGGTTCCAGCGAGCGCACTACGGGCTGCTGCGGCGACTGCTCCGAGCGCTGGTGCGGGTGGCGCGGCGGTTGTTCGCCTTGCGGATCGAGACCGACCAGGTGTCCTGGACCCCGCTCGACGACGGGGTGCCCGGGTCCAACAACGCCATGATCGTGCTCAGCCGGCACGCGGGGCCCGGCGACAGCCTGTTGCTGCTGGACACGCTGATGAACCGGGACCACCGGCGGCGGCCCCGCACCGTGCTGATGCAGAGCCTGGCGCTGGACCCGGTGGTCGACGTGTTGTTCCACCGGGTGCCGTCGCGGTTTGTCGACCCGCATCCGGCGTCCGGTGACCCGGTGCAGGCTGGGATCGCCGAGCTTGCCTCCGAGCTTGGCGACGACGATGCGCTGCTGATCTTCCCCGAGGGGGGCAACTACCCCCCGGCCCGCCGCCGGCGCGCCATCGACAAACTGCGCAGCCGCGGACACGAAAGCTATGCGGAGCGGGCAGAGCAGATGCTGCACGTGCTGCCGCCCCGACCCGGAGGGGTGCTCGCAGCCATCGAGGCGGCACCGCATGCCGACCTGGTGCTGGTGGCGCACACCGGGCTGGAGCACATCACCGGCCTCCGGTCAGCCTGGCACGTGCTGCACGAACACAAGCGGCTGCAGCTGCGATGGTGGTTCCACGCTGCGCATACCATCCCCGCAGGGCGGGAGGGCCAGATCGCCTGGCTGTACGAGCGGTGGACCGAGATCGACGACTGGATCGCCCAGCAGGAGGGGCTGCAGAAGTCTTAGCCCTCGATCGCGACCTGGACGGTGAACCCGTCGTCATCGCGGGTGTAGGTGACGCTGTCGCAGAGCTCGTGCACCGCCCACAGACCCATCCCGTGATCGGGCCGACTGCCATCCAGCGGAGCTGTCAGTGCCGGCTCGTCGCTGATGCCGCCACCACCGTCGGTCACCGCGCACTGCAGCGCCTGCGCGGCCGCCGACAGCACCACCCGGAACGGCGGTGCGCCATGCCTCAGCGCGTTGGTCGCCACCTCGCTGACAGCCACGACGAACCCGTCGACGGCATCCGCAGGGACGTCTGTACGCAGCGCCGTCGCGTAGACCGTCCGGCGCAACTCGCTCAGACTTGCCAACCCGTCGAACGCCCAGCGCACGGTGATGTCGGAACCGGACACATCAGCTCAGTACCCGCATGAACAGGCGGCAAACGGCATCCCTGCATCGCCACCCGCCCGCTCACTGGCCCTTGCGGTATGCCAACCAGGCCATCTCCATCCGCTCCTCCTGGCCGAAGGTGAAGCGGTCGAGACACTCGTCGTCGGTGTAGTTCATGAAGTTGTGCACCGGGTCGAAGTGCGCGTTGTCGCCGGTGTTGTTGCCACACGTGTTCAGCGTCTCGTCGCAGACAAAGACGTTCCGGTCGGCGAACTGTCTTGGGGTGTCCTCGACCATGTCACCGGGGTCGTCGCAGCCGCCTTGGAACGTGTGGAAAAGGTTTAGCCAGTGACCCACCTCATGGGTGCCGGTGTCGCCCCTGTTGTAGGGCGCGGCGTTGCCACCCGGCAGGCTCTCCTTGGTCAGCACGATGCCATCCAGCGGGAGTTTGCTGTCGTTTCCAGTCGGGAATGTTGCATACCCCAGCACGCCACCTTTCAGATTCGCGACGTAAAGGTTCAGCGCTCGGAATCCGCCCTGGTGCAGGGCCAGGGCTCCGTCAAAGTCGCGCTGTAGGTCTGTGACCTGCGCATTTGTGACACTGTCGGCGGTGTGTCGGATGTGACGGGTGTGGCCCACGGGGTTTGGATGGCAGTTCTCTACGACGCCTTCCAGACCAGGACCACACCCGCCGATGTCATCTTCGAGTACTGCTGCCGCTAATGCCCACCCTGTGCGTCCCGCGTCGCTGTGCGGGCTGATCCAGGCCCTCGAGCAGGTCCCGGATCCACGAGCCCGTCGCGGGGTCCGGCACCGGTGGAGTGGGCTGGTCGCGGCCGGGCTGGCGGCCGTGGTGGCCGGTGCCCGATCGTTTGCCGCGATCGCGGAGTGGGTGGCCGACCAGGACCCGGTGACGTTGACCATGCTGGGACTGACCAGATCTCGGCCACCCTCGGAGCCGACGATCCGCCGGTTGTTCACCGCGGTCGATGCCGACGAGCTCGACCGGGTTCTGGGGGCGTGGATGTGGACCCGCACCCACGTCGGTACGCAGGGACAGCGGGTGATCGCGATCGATGGCAAGACCGTCCGCGGCGCGCGAGACCACCAACAGCCAGACAGCCTCGCCCCACACCTGGTCTCCGCCTACGACCACCACACCGGCACCGTCCTGGGACAGCTCGCAGTCGCCGCGAAGAGCAACGAGATCCCCGCCGTTCGCCTGCTGCTGAAGGGATTCGACCTCGACGGTGTGGTCGTCACGGTCGATGCGATGCACACCCAGACCGATACCGCCCAGCTCATCACCGACGCCGGCGGGCACTACGTGTTCACCGTCAAGGCCAACACCCCAACCCTCGTGGCGGCGTGCAAGAAGCTGCCCTGGAAGCACGTCCCAGCACACCGGGCCACCGAGACAGATCACGGCCGCAGGGCCACCCGCACCCTGCGCGTCGTGACCGCACCGGACTGGATCGACTTCACCGGTGCCGCCCAGGTCGCCCAACTCCGCAGGACCGTTACCCGGGCCGGAAAGAAGACCGTCGAGGTGGTCTACCTGATCACCTCCGCTGACCACCGCACCGCTGACCCAGCGACCCTCGCCGGCTGGGTCCAAGACCACTGGGGCATCGAGAACCGGATCCACTGGGTCCGCGACGCCACCTTCAGCGAGGACGCCTCCAGGATCCGCACCGGTGCAGCGCCACGCACCATGGCCGCACTGCGAAACACCGCGATCAGCCTGCACCGCCTGACCGGCGCCACCAACATCGCAGCCGCGCTACGACATCACGCAAGACACCCAGACAGCGTCCTCAAACTCCTCCTGACCTCGTGAAACACGACTTTGACGGAGCCCTGGGTGCAGGGCCGGCTTCGCCTCGGCGCCATCGTCGCCGTCGGCAGTGTTGGGATCGATCGACCAGCGGAACCAGTCGGTGTTGTTGGTGCGATCGATGCTCTTCAGACGAAAGCGAAACGGGGTGTTGATCGACTGAGCAGAGGTGTCCCCGCGGAATGACCTGTTGAGCACGCGCAGCTGGCGCTTCACCGAGCGGTTGGTGGTGTTGCCGGTGCCGTCCCGCTTGCGGATGACATGCACGTACGTCGGGATCTTCTGCGACCCGTCGTCCAACCGCGGTTGCGACGACCGGCTCAGCCCCTGCTTAGCCAGCTGTTCGGACAACGCCGCCTCTCGGGCGGCCACCTGCCGGCCGCTCAGACTGTTCGGATCGCTGCCGATGCTGGTGCCCTCAGCCACCCTCGCGGCACTGGCTGCTTGCGGGGTGCAGTTGTCCGCACCATCCCCGACCAACGTGCTCGCCGACGCTGAGGGTGTTGCGGTCAGCGCTGCGCCGACCAATGCCAATGCGGCGACGCCACCGGACCAGACGTTCCTGATGCTCACAGTGCTCCTCGTTTGTGCGCCGGGCCCGTGGCGGTCACGAGGCTTACGTGCCTGAATCATCACCCGCCAGGCGGCACCCAGGCATCGGCGGAACGGACGGGTGCATCGGCGAACGGGTGGGCTTTTCTACCGCAACGACAACCGTGAACAGCCTCAGACCCGTCGTTGTTGCCACAGTCGTACCAGTCGGTGTTGCAGGAGGGGCTTGACCGGTCTCAGCGCAGCGGCACGAAGCGGTAGTCACCGTGCCGGGTGACCGCCACCGATCGGGCACCGGTTCCCGCCCGCAGGCGACGCACCCGCCACATCTGGCTGGCGATCGGCAGCACCAGCACGCCACCGACCTCGACCTGGTCCACGAGCGCCAGCGGCAGCTCCGCGGCGTTCGCCGACACCAGCACCCGGTCGTACGGCGCCCCGGCGGGCCACCCCAGCCGCTCCGGGTCGGCCACCTCGATCCCGGCCCACGGGCAGCCGCCGGCGGCGACGTTGGCCGCACCCCAGCGGGCCAGCCGCGGCTCCAGCTCTACCCCGACCACGACACCGTCCGGTCCGACCAGGTGCGCCAGCAGCGCGGTCGTCCAGCCGGAGCCGGCGCCGACGTCGAGAACCCGCTGCCCCGCCCGTACGTCGAGCAGCCGCAGCATGTTCGCGACCGTACGGGGCTGTGAGCAGGTCTGGCCGGAACCGATCCGCAGCGGGCCGTCGTGGCCGGCCAACGCCTGGTGCCGGCGCCGCAGGAACCGGCTGCGCGGCACCGCGAGCATCGCGCGCGCCACCGCCTCATCGGTCTCGGCGTGGTCCGGAGCGACCATCGAACCAGTGTGCCGCGTCAGTCGATGCGTTCACAGACGACAGCACCCGGGGTGCCGGAGCCAGTGCTCCAGAACCCCGGGTGCCGGTGGTGCGATCGCGTCCGTGACGCGGTGACCTACCTGGAGGTCACTGGCCCTTGCGGTAGGCCAGCCAGCTGAGCTCCATCCGGTCCTCCTGGCCGCGGGTGAAGCGGTTCATGCACTTGTCGTCGGTGTAGTTCATGAAGTTGTGCACCGGGTCACGCAGCGCCTCGGAGCCGTCGTTGTTGCCACAGGTGTTCAGGTCGGGGTTGCACCTGAACACGTTGCTGCCTGCCCGCTGCCGCGGGGTGTCCACCACGTAGTCGCCCGGGTCCGAGCAGCCACCCTGGAAGGTGTGGTAGAGGTTCAGCCAGTGGCCGGCCTCGTGGGTGGCTGTGTCCCCCTTGTTGTACGGAGCAGCGCTACCACCGGGGAGGGATTCCTTCGTGACCACGATCCCGTCGAGGAAGAGCCTCTTGTCGTTTGCGGTCGGGAAGGTCGCGTACCCGAGCAGCCCTCCGTCGAGCTTGGCGACGTAGAGGTTCAGGGTGCGAAAGCCGCCACGGTGCAGCTTGTCCTTGGCCTCGGTGTCGTCGTCCTGGATGTCCCAGTTGTACAAGTCGGTGTCGTTGGTCCGCTGGATGTCCTTGATCCGGAACCGGAACGGGGTGTTCACCGACGCCTTGGCGGTGTCCCCGCTGAAGGCATTGTTCATCACCCGGATCTGCCGCCGCACCTGCTTGTTGGTGGTGTTGCCCGAGCGGTTGTTGCGCCGGATGACGTGCACGATCGTCTTGATCCTCTGCGACCCGTTGTCCAGCCTCGGCGACGACGACTTGTCATAACCCAGCTTCGCGCGCTGCTTGGAGAAGTCGGCCGCGCGAGCGGCGACCTGAGGCGCGCTCAGCGAGTTCGGGTCCGACTTGATGCTGTGGCCGTCGGGGACCCTGGCGCCACTCGCTGCGCCAGGAGTGCAGTCGTCGGCGCCGCCGCCAACAAGCACCGCCGCAGAAGCCCCCGTGGCCCCTGCGGTCAGGCCCGCTCCGACCAGCGCCAATGCGGCAACGCCGCCCCATACGCTTCGTCTCATCCTGATGATCCCCTCGTTTCCGCTCCCGGGCCGGATGTGGCCCGGCGTCGCGTCGCGGCACATCATTACTCGGTGCCGACGCGAGTGTGAACCCATAGAACGGACAAATCTTCGGTCGGGTGGGCGCAACAGGGATCGAACCTG
>JBBSMN010000003.1:0-41474 GCA_038233135.1 Propionibacteriales bacterium | reverse complement strand
CAGCAGGCCGCCACCGTCGGGCAGGTGTGCTTCAGCCCCGGCGAGGCCAAGAACACCTACGGCACCGGCAACTTCATGCTGCTCAACACCGGCACCGAGATCGTCCGGTCCGAGGCCGGCCTGCTGACCACCGTCTGCTACCGGTTCGGCGAACAATCCACCGTGTACGCCCTGGAGGGTTCGATCGCGGTGACCGGCTCGGCGGTGCAGTGGCTGCGCGACCAGCTAGGCATCATCACCAGCGCCGATCAGGTCGAGGAACTCGCGCGCGAGGTCGACGACTGTGGGGACGTCTACTTCGTCCCCGCGTTCTCCGGCCTGTTCGCGCCGCACTGGCGCTCCGACGCCCGTGGCGCGATCGTCGGGCTGTCGCGCTTCACCACCAAGGAACACCTGGCGCGGGCCACCCTGGAGTCGATCTGCTACCAGAGTCGAGATGTCGCGGATGCGATGGAGTCCGACTCCGGGGTGTCGCTGGACGTGCTCAAGGTCGACGGCGGCGTGACCGCCAACGACCTGTGCATGCAGATCCAGGCCGACGTCCTCGGGGTGCCGGTCAGCCGGCCGATGGTCGCCGAGACGACGGCGCTCGGCGCGGCGTACGCCGCCGGGCTGGCCGTGGGCTTCTGGGACAGCACCGACGAGCTGCGGGAGAACTGGCACGAGTCGAAGCGGTGGGAACCGCAGTGGAGCGACGAGCAGCGCGACGCCGGGCACGAGCGGTGGAAGCAGGCGCTCGACCGGACTCTCGACTGGGTGGACGTGGAATGACCGGGCAGCGAGCGACGACGAGAGCGAGCAGCCGATGAGAGCCGTGGCTCTATCACCCGAGCAGCGCGCGCAGGCCCTGACCGACATGGCGGCCGACGAGCTCGACGTGCTCGTGATCGGCGGCGGTGTGGTGGGAGCCGGCGCCGCTCTTGACGCGGTGACCCGTGGGTTGCGGGTCGGGCTGGTGGAGGCCCGCGACCTCGCCTCGGGCACCTCCAGCCGCTCCAGCAAGCTGCTGCACGGCGGCTTGCGCTACCTCGAGATGCTGGACTTCGGGCTGGTCGCCGAGGCGCTGAAGGAACGCGGCCTGCTGATCCAGCGGCTGGCTCCGCACCTGGTGCGCCCGGTGCCGTTCCTCTACCCGCTCAAAGGCCGCGGCTGGGAGCGGCTGTACGCCGGCTCCGGCGTGCTGCTGTACGACGCGATGGCGCTGCTGTCCGGCCGTGGCCATGGCCTGCCGCACCACCGGCACCTGACCCGTCGTGGGGCGCGCGCGGTCGCACCGGCGCTGCGCAAGGACGCGCTTGTCGGCGCCCTGCAGTACTACGACGCCCAGGTCGACGACGCCCGGCACACCATGTTCATCGCCCGCACCGCGGCCGCGTACGGCGCGTCGATCGCCCCGCGTGCCCGCGTGACTGGACTGCTTCGCGAGGGCGAGCGGGTCACCGGCGCGGTGGTCCGCGACCTGGAAAGCGGCCGTGACCTGCGGGTGCGTGCCCGCCAGACGCTCAACGCGACGGGGGTGTGGACCGACGAGACGCAGGGTCTCGCGGGCGAGCGCGGGCTGTTCCACGTGCGGGCCAGCAAGGGCATCCACCTGGTGGTCCCGCGGGACCGCATCCGGTCCGACTCCGGGCTGATCCTGCGCACCGAGACCTCGGTGCTGTTCGTGATCCCGTGGGGGCGGCACTGGATCATCGGCACCACCGACACCAGGTGGGCGCTCGACAACGCGCACCCGGCGGCCAGCCGCTCCGACATCGACTACCTGCTCGACCACGTCAACCGGGTGCTCGAGACCCCGCTCACCCATGCGGACGTCGAGGGGGTGTACGCCGGCCTCCGCCCGCTGTTGTGGGGAGAGTCCGAGGCCACCTCCAAGCTGTCTCGTGAGCACGCCGTCGCGCATCCGGCACCTGGGCTCGTGGTCGTTGCGGGCGGCAAGTACACGACGTACCGGGTGATGGCCAAGGACGCGGTGGACGAGGCGGTGCACGGCCTGGCCTGCGACCTCGAGCGGGCGGTCCCCGAGTCGGTGACCGCGGACGTGCCGCTGCTCGGCGCCGAGGGCTGGGACGCGCTGTGGAACCAGCGGCACGTGCTCGCTCGCCGGGCAGGACTGCACCCGGTGCGGGTCGAGCACCTGCTCGGCCGGTACGGGTCGCTGGTGCACGAGGTGCTCGACCTGATCGACGCCGACCCGTCGCTGGGGGAGGCGCTATCGGGCGCCGACGACTACCTCAGCGCCGAGATCGTGTACGCCGCCTCGCACGAGGGGGCGAGGCACCTCGACGACGTGCTCACGCGGCGTACGCGGATCTCCATCGAGACCTTCGACCGCGGCCTCGGCGTCTGCGAGCGGGCGGCCGCGCTCATGGCTGAGGTGCTCGGCTGGAGCCACGACCAGGTCGATCGGGAGGTCGAGCACTACCGCCAGCGGGTAGCCGCCGAGCGCGAGAGCCAGCAGATGCCCGACGACGAGACCGCCGACGCCGCCCGGCTCGGCGCGCCCGACGTGGTTCCGCTCAGCTGACCGATGTACCTGCAATGTGTGACGCGCCGATCCGGCACGTCGACCATGCCGCGAACGTGGACCCAGTCGCGGGTGGAGTGCTACTTCAGCGACCTCGTCCTAGCGGTCTGACCGGTGCTGGCACATGGCCGTCTCCGAGTGGCCGCACAGGTCTGAGTGGCCGCACAAGGGGGAACCTACGGTCGCCACTGCCGCTCGTAGTCGGGATGGTCGGCGTACTGCACCGCGAGGTACCGCAGCACCCGCTCGAAGAACGCCACCTCCCCGACGGTCTGCTCGGGTGGGAGCTCGCTCGGGCCGGCCGGTTCGAGCGCCATCAGCTCCTCAGCCTGTTCAGCGTCCACATCCAGGCTGTTCTGCACGATCTGGCGCCTTGCCTCACAGGCGACCAGGACGCGCGACGGGCTGTGTCGAGCCACGTGCGTCTGCAGCGCCGTACGGGGCTCGGGCCCGTCGGCGTGGGCCTGCTGCTCCCAGGCGCGGCGGGCGACCGCCTCGTCCTCGCCGATGCGATCGAGGAGAAAATCAGCCAGGCTCCGGCCGGTGCTGTCGGTATCGACCACCTGAGGACCATAAGGCCAAAAAGGCAAGTTCGTGGTCCTTCAAGAAGGGACGCACATCACAGTGTCTGAGCCCCTTCGGAAGGCATTCCAGAGGGGCCCGACGCGCTACCTTGTAACAAGTCACACACCCACTAAGGAGTACCCCTGATGTTCGCCGTAGTCGGAGCCCTCGTCGTCATGGTTCTGATCAGCACCGCCCTGCAAGCAACCGACCGCAAGCAGCGGCTGGCCATCTTGCCCGTCACCACCCTTGCGCTCGTCCCAGACCAGCGCGTGTCCTCCACCGGGATCTGGTCCCTGGTGGACCGTGAGCTCGGCTTCTACGGCTCGTACGAGTCGCGCAGCAGCCACTGACACCCGCTAGACCCGCGCGCATGAGCCGGTGCCCCGCTGGGGGCACCGGCTCATGCGTTTCAGCTGGCCTGTCGGTTCTTGGTGACCGGCGAAGACTGGGGTGAGTGACGGGACTTGAACCCGCGACCCCCTGGACCACAACCAGGTGCTCTACCGGCTGAGCTACACCCACCATGAGCGCCCGGCCACTGGCTGGCGCCCGGAGGAGTGTAGCGGTCGCGGACGTCAGCCCGTCGTGCCGGGCGACAGCGCTCCGCGGTGCCGCGCAGCCAGCGCCCGTGCGGTGTCGCTGTCGGGTCCCGGCTGCGGGACGAACACCGCCTCCCGGGAGTAGCGGAGCTCCTCGAGGCTCTCGCGGATGTCGGCGAGGGCTCGATGCCCGCCCGCCTTCTTGGGCGCGGCGTAGTAAGCCCGCGGGTACCACCTGCGTGCGAGCTCCTTGATCGAGGAGACGTCGATGATCCGGTAGTGCAGCCAACCCTCGAGCTCGGCCATGTCACGCCCGAGGAACGCCCGGTCGGTAGCCACCGTGTTGCCCGCCAGCGGAGCCTTCCGACCCTCCGGCACGTGCTCGCGCACGTAGCCCAGCACCTGCTGCTGCGCGTCGTCGAGACTGGCACCGTCGGCGAGCTCGTCCAGCAGGCCGGACGACGTATGCATCTCGCGGACCACGTCCGGCATCTGCTCCAGCGCGGCATCCGGCGGCCGGATGACGATGTCGACGCCATCCCCGAGCACGCTGAGCTCGAAGTCGGTGACCAGAGCCGCGACCTCGACCAGCGCATCCGCGCCGAGGTCGAGCCCGGTCATCTCACAGTCGATCCAGACCACTTTGTCGTTCACCCCTGCACCCTACGGGCTTGATTCGGCGGCGGTGTCGTACCAGCGGGTCAGCTCGGCGAACCCCGCGTCGAGGCTGACGCGCGGTGTCCAGCCCAGTGCCTCGCGCGTACGCCGCTGGTCGAACCAGTGCGCGGTGGTCAGCTGCTCGACCAGGAAGCCGGTCAGGGGAGGGGTGTCGGTGCGGCCCAGCACCCGCCAGGCGCCGTCGATGGTCCGGCCGGCCAGCTGCGCCAGCCGCACCGGCAGCCGGCCGCGGGGGGTGCCCGCCCGTGCCGCCGTGCACAGGCGGTTCAGGATCTCCGCCACCGGCCGGGGCTCGCCGTTGGAGACCACCAGCGCCTCTCCGTGCACGCGCGGGGTGGCATCGAGGGCGGCGACGAGAGCATCGACGGCGTTGGTGACGTACGTCGTGTCGATCAGTGCGGCACCTGAACCGATCATCGGCAGCCGACCAGCCCGGGCCCGAGCCACGATGCGCCCGACCAGCTGGGTGTCGCCGGGGCCCCAGACCAGGTGTGGGCGCACGCACAGCACGGCCAGCTGTGGCGAGTCCGCCACCAGAGCCGCCAGCTCGGCCTCGGCTTTGGACCGGGCGTAGTTGCCGCGTGCACGGTCGGGGTCGGCGGGCTGGGCGCCCACCCCGATGAGCGGGTCGCCGGCGTGCGCGACGGCTGGCGATGACACGTGCAGCAGGCGTGGCACGCCCTCGGACCGGCAGGCAGCGACCACTGCGGCCGTCCCGTCGATGTTTGCTCGGGCGTAGTCGGCCCAGGGCCCGACCACGTCGACCTTCGCGGCCAGGTGGATGACGGCGTCCTGGCCGGCTGCCGCACGGCGTACGGCAGCCGCGTCGCCGATGTCGGCAAGCACCTGCGCGCATGCCAGACCGGCGGGCCGCCGCTGCAGGACGGTGACGTCGTCGCCGCGGCCGAGCAGGGCGGTCGCGACTCCGCGCCCGAGCATCCCCGTCGCGCCGGTGACCAGCACCCGCACGGTCAGGACCCCGCCAGGATGCGGGTCGCCCACCCGGCCACCGAGCCGCGGTCGACCTTGGAGGCGTGCCGGATGTCGACGGGCAACCGGGACATGGACAGGACCGCTGCCACGTCCACCCCGGCCACCGCCCGCACGGCGTCGGCCAGCGGGGCCGGCGCCAGCGCGGAAGCCGTGACCGGCCGGCCGCCGGCCGGCACCACGACTATGACGACCTGCTGCGTGCCGAGTGGCCCCACTCCGACGGCCGCAGCCGCGCGAACCGCGTCGAGCGCCTCGACCCGCTGCTCGATGCCCACCGGGGTGGCGGGTCCGTCTGCGGTGCTGAGCACGTGCTGCAGGCGACCCTCGACCCAGAGCCGACCGTCTCGATCCAGGTGGCCGACGTCGCCGCTGCGGTGCCAGCCCGCGGTGCGCGAGCTGGCCCGCTCGGTCGCCCACAAGGCGTCGTAGCGGTCCTTCACATGCTCACCGCGTACGCATATCTCGCCGGTGACGTCGGCGTCCCCGGTCAGCCCGCCGTCGGCTGCACCGGTCGCTGACAGCGGGCTCACAGCCACCTCGACGCCAGACAGCGGTGCGCCGACGCAGACCCCGTGACCAGCGCCGGCCACCTCGATCTCGACCAGCGTGACGTCGGTGACCGGCAGCGCCTCGGTCATGCCGTACGGGGTGTGCGCCTCGGCGCCCGGCAGGACGGTGCGCAGGGCGCGCAGCAGCGCAACCGACACCGGCGCGCCCGCCGACATCAGCAGCCGCACTCGGCCCAGCGTCGCCCGCTGGCGGGGTGACAGGTCGGCAGCTGTCGCGACCACGTTGCGCAGGGCCGCCGGCGAGGCGAAGACCACCGTCGCGTCGACCGCGTCGACGGCGTCGGCGAGCGCATCGGCCGTCAGCGTGCCGGGCGAGGTGACGTCCATGTCCGGCACGGCGGAGGCGATACCGAGCCCGGGCCCGTACAACGCGAACGGCGCGAACGCCGCCACCAGCCGGTCGCCGGCACCGAGGCCGTAGGTGTCCGAGATCATGGCCAGCTGGGCGGCTACTTGTCGGTGCCGGTAGACGACGCCCTTGGCAGGGCCGGTGGCGCCGGAGGTGAAGACCACCGCGCACTCGTCGCCTGCTGCCGGTTCGGCCGGCGGTGGCGCCCCGCGCCCGCGCCGTGCGACGTCGGCGAGGGTGAACGTGGCGCCGAGACCGGGCCAGCTCGTCGTCCCGACGCGGATGCGCGTCCCGGGCAGGCGCATGGCCCGCGCAGCGACAAGGCCCTGCGCGGAGCCGATCACGTGGTCGACGCGAGCGCCGCGCAGCGCGCGCCCCATGCCGACAAGCCCCAGCCCCTTGTCGGCGAGCACGATCACCGCGCCGGCACGCCACAGCGCGTAGACCGCGGCGGTCAGGTCGATCGAGGGGGGCACCAGCAACGCCACCCGGTCCCCCGGGAGCACCCCGATCGCCGCCAAACCAGCCGCCAGCTCGCGGACGCGGCCAGTCAACAGCTGCCAGCTCACCTGCCGGCCGCCCACCTCGACCACGGCGGTCGTCGGGTCGCCCGCGCGATCGTGCAGCCGCTGCCACAGCGCCGGGCGCCTGCTGGGGGAGGGTGGTGCGCTGGTGACCGCCTGTTGCTCGCCGGCCGCGGGCCCGTCCTGGATCCATTGCGTCACCGCGGTCGCGTACTCGGGCGCGTCCTCGGTGACCAGGTGGGAGGCCTGCTCATAACGGTGCACCTGCGCCTGCGGCAGCCGTTCGAGCAGGTCGTCGAGGTGTGCCTGGCCGAAGACCGGGTCCCGCGTGCCCCACACCAGCAGCGCGGGGACGTCGAGCGTGCGCGTGCTCGCGGCGATCTGCTCCAGCCCGGGGTAGCTGGGGTGGGTCGGGGTGAAGGGGATGTCGGCGACGAAGTCGGCGACCGCGCGACGCCGTTGGGCACCGGTGTACGGTGCGGCGAACGCCGCTCGGGTCGCCGTCGGCAGCGCCGGGCGGGACAGCGCCGTGGTGCCGCGCACGAAGGCGGGCGTGCGGGTGCAGGCAATGGTGCGCACGCCGGGCAGGTTGGCCAGTCGGATCACGGCAGGACCGGTGGCCCCTGCAGGTTGGTGCACGGCGGTGTTGGTGAGCACCACCCCACGCAGCTGGCCGCGGTGCTCGGCGGCCCAGCCCAGCGAGATCGGACCACCCCAGTCGTGGGCGACGGTGACGACGGGACCCGTGACACCGAGCTCGTCGGTCAGCGCCGTCAGGTCGACCACCCGCTCGGTCAGTCGGCGGGGTCCGGCCGGCCGGTCGGAGTAGCCCATGCCCAGCTGGTCCGGGGCGATCACCCGCCACCACGGCGGGGCTGTGGCGAGCAGCCGCCGCCACAGGTATGACCAGGTGGGGTTGCCGTGCACGCACAGAAGCGTCAGCTCCGGAGCGGCACCGGCCACCGGAGGACGGCTCGCCCAGCTGTCCAGCAGGTGCCAGGTGTGGGTACGCCCGTCTGCGGCCATCACCTCGACGAGGCGTGACCAGTGCGGGTCGAGACCGGGCAGGTTCGGCGGTGGCGCCGAGGCGCCACCGCTCACCAGCAGAGCTCGGTCAGTGAGGCGTTCAACCCGGAGCCGATGCCCATCAGCAGGACCCGGTCACCCGGCTCGAGGTCTTGCGCCTCCTTGGCGAGGGTGTACGGCACCGACGCCGGGCCGATGTTGCCGTACATCGGGAAGGTCAGCGGCACCCGCGACTCGTCGATGCCCAGGGCGGTGGTCATGCCGCTGGTGTGCACCTGAGAAACCTGATGGATGACGTACCGGTCCATGCCGGCCGCCCAGGTGAACTCTTCGGCGGCGTCGGCCCAGAGCTGGGCGGTCAGCTCCAGCCCCGCCTCGAGAAGGCCCCGCGCGTCGGTGCGCATGTACTCGATGTCACCGACGCAGAGCTCGTGGTGCGCGCTGCTCGCACGGGTGGCTCCACCGATGATCCGGTGGCCCTCAGGGTGCAGGTCGGCCCGGCCGAGGACCATCGCGGCGGCACCGGATCCCAAGGTGAGCGTCGCGAACTCGTCCATCACCTGATCGGCGGTGACCTCATCCCCGGACAGCCGGTCAAGGGTGATCTCCTGGATCGTGCGGGCGTCCTCGCCGTTCACAATCAGGGCATAGTCGATCTGTCCGCACTCGATCATGGCGGCTGCGATCTGCATGCCGTTGACGAATCCGAGGCAAGCGTTGGCGACGTCGAAGTTCTGACAGCTGGCGGGCAGCCCGAGCGCGTTGTGGACAGCCACCGCGGTCGATGGCTCGAGGTGGGCCTGGCTCACCGAGGTGTTGATGAGCAGGCCGATCTGGGCGGCGTCGACACCAGACTCGGCGATCGCCTTGGCCCCCGCCATCGCGGCGCCGTCGGCGAAGGTCACGCCGTCGGCCCACCAGCGACGCTCGCGGATTCCGACGAGGCTCTCCAGCATTCCCGGCCGCAGTCCCACTCGCCGGTAGGTGGGCATCAGCCGCTCGTCGAACTCCGCCGACGTGACGACGTGCGGCGCATCCACCGCCTCGACCGCCAGGATGCTGGTGGTGGACGAGCGGTAAATCCTCTTGCCGGTCATACGTTCCTCTCTGGGGCCAACGCAGTCGACACACGCACCCATGCGGCATGCGCGGCCGTCCGGCCGATACTACGGGCCGCGGGGCTGGCTAGGCGCTCAGCGTTTCGCCACGCCGGTTGTGCGAGGCCTTGTCGCCTTCTTCGCCGGGGCCTTCTTGGCAGGCGTCGTCTTGGCAGGCGTCGTCTTGGCAGCGGTCTTCTTCGCAGCGGTCGTCTTGGCAGGGGTTTTCTTCGCCGGGGTCTTCTTGGCGGACCCAGCTGTGCTCGCAGCCGACCCGGTGCTGGTCGCTTTGACCGTACGCACCGCCGCCTTGGCCGCACCCTGCTGGAGCTGGCTGGCGGCTTCCTCAGTGGTCACTGCAGTCTGCGCGGCAGCCAGCTTCTCCAGTCGCTTCTCGGCGTCGGCCTCCTGCCGGGCGAGCGCCTTGTCCGCCTCGCGCCGCTCCTTGCGCAGAGACTTGACCAGCTTCTCGCCCTTCTCCACCTGTCGGGTCAGCTTCTTGGCATCCTTCTTCGCTGCCTTCAGGGCGGCCTTGTCTTGGGTCAGCGCCCCCTCGGCCTCGTCGTGCTCCGTGGCGGTCTTGGTCGCGCGGGACCGCTGGGCGTCAACGGTGGCCGCAGCACGGTCGGCCTTGGACCTCCGCCGCTTGACCTTCTCCACGTCGGCATCGCTCGGGCCATCAGGTGTCATGTCCGTGTTCCCTTCATCGTGGCGCCAGCCAGCCGGTCAGCCGGCCGCCCGCCGGTGACAGTGTGGAGCGAACTCACCGCGGACGCCCGTCGACGGACCGTTTGGGGTCTCCGCGGGTCACGTCGGCGACGTGCACGTGCATGGCCGAGACGCCGACCGGGGGCGCCACCGGACCCAACAGCTGCTCGAGTCGTGCGGCCGCCACCTCCCGCACGTCGTCGGCCAGCGAGATCAGTACCGTGCCGTAGCGCGCGGTCAGTGCGATCAGGACGCCGGTGCACACCTCACCGCCATCGTCCACTTCTCGCTCCAGGCGAGTGTCCACCCGGATGTCGACGACCTCGCAGTCGTCCAGCGGGTCGATGCTGGCTCGAAGGTAGGAAACCAGCACCTGTTGGGCGACCTGGAAGGGTCCGCTGCTGGCTTCGGCGCGCACCGGTGGGGAAGCCCGCGTCGCCGACGCGGCTCGAGCCAGGACGACGTCGGCGACCTCGACCCAGCGGTCGTCGACGTGGTCGCGCAGGTGTTGGGCGGCGGAGCGCAGCATGACCTGATCGCGTGGGCCCGTGCTGGGCGTGTCCGGGGTCATCGCCACTGTTCCATTGTGATCGCGAGGTTAGCCCGGGCGCGGTGCAGCTGTCCGCGCACGACGGTCACGCTGGTCTCGAGCACCTCGGCGATTTCACCGTACGACAGCGCCTCAACCTCGCGAAGGATCCAGCTCGCTCGTTGCCGCCAGGACAACCTCAGCAACGCCTGGTCCAACGCCTCGCGCAGATCGCCAGCCAAGATCACGCTGTCCGGCGCGGTGCGCTGGTCGCCCGGGATCTGTGCGAGCACGTCGTCGTCGACAGGGCGCGGCCGATGTCGCCGCCGGGCGCTGAGGCACTCGTTGGCGACCAACCGGAACAGCCAGGTCTTGACCGAGGACTCCCCTCGGAACGTGTCGAGGTGCACCCACGCCTTGATGAGCGCCTCCTGCACCGCGTCCTCCGCAGCGTGGTGCTGGCCGTCGAGCATGCGGACGGCGTAGCGGTACAGGGCTGCTCCGTGCCTGCCGACCAGCTCGGCGAAGGCGGCCCGGTCACCGAGGCCGCTGCGCCGGGCCAGCGCCTGGTCGGATCTCGGCGCATCGCGATGAGTCTCCACCCGCCAGCTCTCCACCGCACCTCGCTCACCCCCTGGACCGTCGGTCGGCCCAGAAGCGTTGGCAGCATAAACGGACACATCGGTGTGACGTAGATCACACCCGGCGTATCGTGACAGATGCGGGGTACCTGCGTCGGTACGCATGTCCCCAATCGCAGCGCGCCAGCGCCGTGACGCACCAACGAAGGAGAGGACTCCCCGTGACCAGCACCACCTCCAGCTCCAGCGAGCAGTCGTCGTCGAAGGACAGCGGCACCTCGTCGTCGTCCGAGACCAGCAACGCGCTGGTGACCCAGCACGGCCGGACGTCGATCGCCGACTCCGTGGTTGCCAAGATCGCCGGCATCGCCACCCGCGACGTCGCCGGTGTGCACGCCCTCGGTGGCGGAGCCGCTCGCGCCGTCGGTGCGATCCGCGAGCGCATCCCCGGTAGCCGCACCAATCACGCCCAAGGTGTCGTCGTCGAGGTCGGCGAGCGCCAGGCCGCGGTCGACGTCGAGCTGATCGCGGAGTACGGAGTCTCGATCGTGGACCTTGCCGACGGCATCCGCCGCAACGTCATCAGCTCAGTGGAGCGCATGACGGGGCTCGAGGTGTCCGAGGTCAACGTGGCGGTCGCGGACGTGCACCTGCCGTCCGAGGACAACCAGGACGAGCAAGAGGACGAGGAGCCCCAGCAGCCACCTCGCGTCCAGTGACGGCGTCGGCCGCCCACCAGGCAGCCGAGCAGTCACCCGCCGGCGCCGAGCTCGCCGACCAGATCGTGGTCGCGGTCACCTCGGTGCCCGGTGTGGCCGCCATGCACTCCGGCCGCTTCGGCGAGGTGGCGACGTACCTGCCCGGTCGTCGCGTCGCCGGCGTCCGGATCCGGAGCGACCTGGTCGAGGTGCATGTGACGCTGACCTGGGGCACCGACCTGCGGTCGACGGCGGATGCGGTACGTGCTGCCGCCGAGCCGGTGGCCGGTCGCGCGGTCCACGTCGTGATCCAGGACGTGCTGGGCCCGCACGAGGCTGCAGAAGCGACCAGCGCATGAGATCGGGGCCGGGCGACGACGGACAGCGGGGCGAGTGGGCCGCTGCCCGTCGCCGCGTGGCGCGCCGGCACCACCCCGACGTGGGGGGAGACCCCGACGAGTTCGTCCGGTCACTGGCCGATGTCGACGCCCGCTTCACACCCGCGCCGGCAACCCCGGGTCGCAGCGCGGCCCGGCGGGTGACGACCCTGAAGGGGCTATACAGGCTGAAGCGGACGCGCTACGCGTTGCGCCGCGGGCGCAGAGCGGGTGCGCGGCGGATCAGGTCAACGCTGCCGCGACACTTCCCAGGGTCGCGTCGCACCATCGAGCTCTGAGCACGATTTCAAACGACAACCGTCCAGTCGACACACAGCCCTGCCGCCCCGACCGGGTCGGCCGCAAGGAGAGATGATGACCACTTCCACCCTCGGCCTGATCACTGGCCTGCTGCTCGGCATCGCGGCAGCCGTCGGCGGGTTCAGCGCCTTCCTGCTCGCTCTCGTCCTCGCCACCGTCGGATATCTGCTCGGCAGCCAGTTCGACGGGGAGATCGACCTCAGTGCCCTGGTGGGTGGCCGCCGTCGTGACTGAGCCGGGAGCCGCGACCGGCCACACCCCGATCGAGCGGCGTGGCGAGCTGCGCATTGCGGGCAAGGCCATCGACCGGCTGGCCACCCTCGCCGCGGGCCGGGTCCCTGGTGTCACGCGAACCGCTTCGGGGCTCGACCGGATCGTCGGGCGCGGCTATCCCCGTGCCGACAGCACAGTCGCCGGTGACACCGTCCGACTGACGCTGGACATCGCGGTCCTTTGGCCGTACGGCGCCGGTGAGGTGGCACGCGGTGTTCGCCAGGAGGTCGCCCGCGAGGTCGGCAACCTCACCGGACTGTCCGTCGCCTCTGTCGACGTCACGGTGGGTCGCTTCGAGCCGGCAACCCAGCCGGCAACCCAGGCGGCAACGGAGTCGGCCAAGCCGAGGAGGCGGGTCGAATGAGCGCCGATACAACACCTGCGACCACCGATCAACGGGGGGCGAGCGAGCCGCGGCACAAGGTCGATCCGCCGACTCCGCCGCAGACCGCGAAGGACCCACGCGGCTTCGCCCGGGTCGCCGTGTTCGGCGTGCTGTGGTCACTGGCTCTCGTCGCCCTCGCGGTGGTCGCCGGTCACGACGCACTGGCGTACTGGGGCCTGATCTCCGGCACGCCGTGGATCGAGTCCGCGCTGACGTACGCCGACGGGTTGCCGCCACAGTTCTCCTGGGTCGTCGTCGCGGTGGTCGCGGGACTCGTCGGGCTCGTGCTCGTCTACGTCGCGCTGCGCCCGCGACCCCATCTGGGCACGCCGGTGCGCGCCCAGACCGGTGTCTTCCTGCTGGACCGCGGGCTGCGCCGCTTGGCCGCCGCCACCGCCGAGGATGTCGACGGCGTCGACACCGCGAAGGCGTCCATTAGCGGTCGCCGGGTCACAGTGACGGTCCACGGTCTTTCGGCCGACCGCGACCCCGACCTCGAGGGCAGGGTCAAGCAGCAGCTGGAGGGCAGGCTGGAGGCGCTGGAGAATGCGCCGCGCCTCCGGGTCCGGGATCAAGGGAGCGGGTGAGACGGTGAGCCGCACGACAGTGGCATTCGACCGCATCGTGACCTTCGTCGTGGGCCTGCTCCTGGTCGCCGGCGCCGTGGTCGTGATCGGCGGGAGGTACGACCTGTTTAGTTGGCTGCCGGCGGCGGTGGACAGCGGACCGGCGATGGACGTGACCGCGCAGGGCTGGTGGCAGTGGGCGTTGGCTGCGGCGGCGGTCGTGCTGGGCCTGATCGGGCTGCGCTGGCTGTTCGCGCACCTGCCCGGCGGCGGCGCCGTGTCCGACCTGCGGTTGCCCGGGTCGGGGGCCGAAGGTCAGCTCGCCGTCGACGCCGGCAGCGCCGTGTCCGCCGCGTGCGCCGACCTGCAGTCGCGGCACGACGTCAGGTCCGCCAGGGGTGGCGTACGTCGTGACCGCGGTCAGCTGGTCATCGACATCCGGGCCACCCTCGAACCGCGCTGCGACCTCGCCGAGGTGGCGACCGCCATCGATAAGACGACCGCCGCCCTGACCCAGAGCATCGAGCGCGACGACCTGTTCTGCCGGGTGCGACTCGACGTCGGCAGCCGCGACCGGTCCAAGCCCGCCAGGGTGCGATGATCGAGCGGTGGCACGCTCGGCCCGCTACCGCGCGGTGGCCGGGGTCTATGACCTGGTGTCGCTGGAGGGGCCGGTCTATCGCCGGCCACGGCTGGCGGCGATCCGTGCACTGCGGTTGAGCCTCGGTCAGCAGGTCCTCGACCTCGGCTGCGGCAACGGGCTCAGCCTGGCGCCGCTGCACGACCTGCTCGGTCCGGACGGCACCGTGACCGGCGTTGACGCCAGCCCCCAGATGCTGGCAGCGGCGCGCCGCCGGGCCGACCGACAGGGTTGGTCGCGGGACGAGTTCTTCCAGGCGGACGCCAGCGGGCTCGTGCCGCGCGACCTGCCCAGAGTCGACGCTGCCGTGGCCATGTATGCGCTGTCGCTGATGGGGGACTGGGAGCCCGCCCTCGACTCGGCGCTGGCCGCCGTACGCCCCGGTGGTCGGGTGGCCGTGGTGGACCTCACCCTGGCAGCCGGGCCGGTCGCCCGCATCGCATCTCGCGCGGCCTGTCACCTCGGCGGCTCCGACCCGTCGGCTCGACCGTGGATGCGGCTGGAGGAGCGCACCACCGAGGTGAGCGCCTGGTCGATGCGGGCCGGTCACGTGCAGGTGCGGGTGGGCACCGTGAGCTGAGGTGTGCTCAGGCGCAGCGGAACACGCTGCGCCCCTGAGCGTCTGCCGCCGACCGGACCTCGACGACGTCTCGCATCACCGCCAGGACCTCGGCCAGCGGCAATGGAGCGTCGGCGACCTTGAGGTGTCGGTTGGTGACCGCGACCGGGTGCCACCAGGCGCCGTCAGCGGTCAACGTCGGCTCGGGCTCGACGCTGTCCAGGCTGATGTGCACACCCGCGTCGGCGAAGCCCTCCTCGGCGACGGGTCGGATCAGCCGGTCGTCGCGGTCGACGTCGAGCCGGTCGAGGAGCACGTGCAGGTCGTCGGCGTATGCCACGTCGCTCGGAAAGTAGGTCGCCGCGACCCGGATGCGGAAGCCCAGGTCGCGGGCCAGCTCGAGGCCCGCCAGTGCGCGCGCGTGTGCGCCGACCCCACGTTGGCGGTCGTGCAGCTCAGGGCCGGCCGAGTCGAGGCTGATCTGCAAGGTGACCACGTCCCGGTCCAGCGCTTCCAGCGTCGCCCGCCGGTTGCCGCGGGCGAAGACCATCGCGTTGGTGAGCACCGTGACCGGCACCTGAGCCGACGTGACATGCAGCATCGCCCCGAGGTCGGGGTGCAAGAAGGGCTCGCCACCGGTGATGAACAGCTCCTGGCCGCCTTGCGCCACGAACTCCCGGGTGGCCGCGTCGGCCAGCTCGACCGACATCAGCCGGGGGTCCGCCTTTGGCGACGACGCTGCGCAGCAGTAAGAGCAGGCCAGGTTGCAGTGGAAGTTTGAGTACAGCCACAGCCTGCTGCCCAGCGGCACCGCGGACCCGCTGGTGAACGACGACTCCGGCGCGGTTGGTCCTGCCGACGCGGTAGTCCCTCCGGTCCCGCGGCGGATGAACAGCTGCCATGGCCCGGACCCGGATCCGGTGTCGACAACTTCGACGAGCTCGTGGCCGGCCAGCCGCGCCCAGGCCGGCAGGTCGGCCAGCACCGACGGCTCGCGGGTGTGCAGCAGCAGCACCTCACCGGCGTCGATGCCCCGGACGGCCACGGTGATCGCGAGCAGCAGCCCACTGCCACAGTCCATGTCGCCGCCGTCGTACTCCGCGGCTGGCGCGAGGCCGACCCCTCCTGGTCGAGATCCGGGCATGTCAGAACGACAGCGAGGCCGCGCCGTCGGCGAGCAAGGCGACCAGGGTGGCTCCGCCGACGATGCTGGCCCCCTCGATGAGGTCGTCCTCGCCGATGCCCCGCTTCTTGGCGCAGGGGCTGCAGACCAGGAACGTCCCGCCGGCGGCGACGTAGGTGGCGACCAGCTCGCTCATCGGGGCGAAGCCCTCCTCGTGCAGGTCGTCGGCCACCTTCTGCTGGGCGAGTCGGGTGCCTTCGGACGACAAGAAGACGGTGGTGGTCTGATCGGAGGCGACCGAGGCGCCGGCGACGACCATGGCGACGCTGCTGCGGTCGGGATCGTCGACCGAGTGGGTGAGATTGATGACGAGACCGTTCATGGGGCGGTGTCCTTCCGTACGTTGCCGGTGGGCGGTGCAGGATCATTGTCCAGCCGCCAGGGGCTGACGGACTGGGTGGGGCGAGCCGATGCGGTGACGCGCACGTCGTAGTGGGCCCGGTCGTCGGGCTGCAGCCCTGCCCCGAGGAAGCGGTGCCCGGTGAGGTGGCACCAGGCGGGCAGGTCGACGACGGCGGCAGGGTCGGTGGCAACGAGGCGCACCACCGATCGGGCCGGCAGACTGCGGATCTCGGCGGCCAGCACCAGCAGCAGCTCACCGCAGGCGCGGTCGCCGCCGTCGACGACCAGCGTCACGTCGGTTGGCCGGTCAGGCGGTGCCGCTGCGGTTTCAGCGTTGTGCATGGGCCTCCTGTCCGGACGGTTGCCGGTCCAGATGTGGGGAGAGCATTGCGCTGACCACTGCTGCGCACAAGAAGAAGGCTGCCGAGGTGTTGTTGCCGCCGAGGAACGGGTCGGTCCACGGCAGCTGGAGGTGGAGCGAGACGGCTGCCAGCACCGCCAGTGCGGCGGCCCCGAGCGCCAGGGCGGAGCTGCGCAGCGTGGCACCGGCCAGCATCAAGGCTGCGACCACCAGCAGCACGATCGCCGCGACCAGGTTGTAGCGGCCGAGCGAGATCGACAGGCCCGACCCGCCCAGCGCCGCGCCGCTCGCGGCGAGCGGGGAGCTGCCGATGCTGAGCAGCAGCGCGACGACCCCGGCACCGGCCACGACCACGCCCCACAGCTGCAGCAGGCGTACCGGTGGGGTGGTGAGGGTATCGGAGACTCGGCGCGCACGCGCGCCGTCAACCGCCAGGAAGGCTCCGGAGGCTCCGAGCACCAGCACCACGTGCGCGCCGATCATCAACCAGTACGACCACGGCCACTCGCCCGGTGTCTGCGCGACCGAGAGCCCGATCGCCAGCGACTGTCCCACGCCCACCAGCGCAGCGACGCGCACCAACGTGCCGGTCAGCAGGAGCACGGCCAGCAGCGACTCGACGACGAGCACCATCCACCCGAAGGCGGCGAAGTTGGGCAGCACGATCGTGTCCACGACCCAGCTGTAGGGCGGGAAGACGGGGTGGTCGACGGCATTCTTGGTGAAGCCGTACAGTCCGCTGCCGCTGTCGCGGCCGAAGCCCGGTGGGCGCTTCCACACGACGTTGTAGAGCCACAGCAGCCCTAGCAGGGTCCGCAGCGCGGCCATGGCCATGGCGTTGCCCTGGTTCTGCGTGGTCGTTGCTGGCGCGACCAGCCAGGCACTGGATCTACTCGTCGTCTCGGTGGATGACATTGGTGGTCAGCTCCTCATGGCGGTGTCCTGGAAAGGCAGTGTGCTGGAAAGCGTGTGCTGGTCTGTGGTTGGACGGGGCTCAACTTTGCGGCTCAACTTTGGGCTCCATCGTCGCGGTCGACGATCGTGGTGTCGGGTTCCCCCGCCGCCCAGGCGAACCAGAAGGTGTCCAGGTGGTCGACCGGGCTCAGCTGCTCTCCGTCGAGTGGGCCGTCGACGGCCCGCCCCGTCAACGTCCACAGCGAGCCGGTCTCCAGGTCGCGGAACCGGCCGTCGGCGGCGGGCTTGAACGTCAGCCTGCGGTCACCGACCCGGGGGTCGAACACTCCGGTGGCTGCGGTGGTGTAGCCGCCGGCAAGGTCCGCGGTGTCCAGCGGCGACGCGAGCCCGGGCACCGCGAAGGCCACCGCGGGCGCGCCGTCCACGGCGAGACTGGTGGCGCCGACGCTGGCCAGCTCGTCCAGCACCAGGGCGGCGGCCGAGTCACCCGAACCGACGCCGAGGACACGGGTCATCGGCTCCAGCCGCGGATCGGTCTCCCCGTCGAACAGGAACGGGTCACCGCCGGGGTCGTCGTAGCCCTCGTACGGGTTGGTCCCGTAGTCCCGGACGAAACCGGTGTTGCGGCTGAGCACGTGCCCGCCGGGGAACTGCGCCTTCCACCGCGACCACGGGATCGTCTGCACGGGGATCCGGTCCAGCTCGGTGCCGGCGAGCACGCCCGCGACGGCCCGGCTCTCCAGTTGCGACCACAACGACTCGGTCTGCCGGTCGTACATGACCAGCGCGGACTTGTAGAGCAACCCGGACGTGCCGAACGTCACCAGCCGGTCGCCGACGCGCCGGTCGTACGCGAGGGCGGTGTTGCACAGCGGGCAGTACGTGACCGACACCGGTACACCGGCGACGGTGTCGTTGACGATCTCGTGCCAGATCAGGACCTGCACAGGGTACGCGCGGTGTTCGCCGTCGACCTCCAGCGCGATCACCGGCTCGTCGGGCGCGATCCAGTCGACACTCGCCGGCTTGACGAAGGTGGGTGCATCGATCGCGGGGATCCCGTCCGGGCCGGGGCCGCCGTCCGTGATCTCCGCGGGATCCACCAGCGGCTTCGGCAGGTCGGGGTCGGTGCTGTCTTCCAGTGCGGACGGCACCTTCTCGCGTCGGCTGGAGTCGATCTCCTCCAGTGTCAGCGGTTGGGTGCCACGGGTCTGCGCCTGGTCGCCGGTCCCGGTTCTCTGCCGGACCGAGGTCTCACCTCCGCAGGACACCAGCAGCAGCCCTGCGACGGCCGCGAGCACCGCGACCCGGTGCCTCGGCCTGCCGGGGACTGCGCGGTCCATGTCTCAGCTGTTCGCGAGCTCTTCGGTGGCCTGCTGCAGGTCCGCGGGAGGCAGGCTGCCGGTGAATGTCTCGACGCTGCCGTCGGGGGAGATGAACGCGTAGGCAGGCTGCGAGACGACCCCGAACTGCTGCCAGATCGAGCCGTCGGCGTCGATCGCGTGCTCGAAGACGCCGGTGCCGGTCTCGTCGACGAAGGCGCGCATGTCCTTTGCCTGCCCGAGCCCGGCCACCCCGACGAACGTGACCTCCCCGGCGAAGTCCTTGGCGACCGCCGTCACCTCCGGTGCCTCGGCTCGGCACACCGTGCACCACGGTGCCCAGAACCACAGCACCACCGGTTTGCCGGCCAGGTCGGCGGAGTCGAACGTCCCCGCGTCGACGGTCTCGGCCGTGAACGCGGCGTCGGTCGCTGCTGCTTGTGACCCTCCGGCTGCCTCGGTGGGCTCGTCGGTGGCCTTGTCGGCCGCACCGGAGCAGGCCGAGACGGTGAGGACGAGGCCAGCGACCAGCCCGGAGGTGAGCAGCGCTGCGCGTGATCGGGTACGCGACGTGATCGGCACCGGTCCACCTCTTCCTGAGCCTCGGGCGTCGCCAGCCGTACGGTCGGAGACGTGGCGGTAACCCCGCGATGGGCCGTCCCCATTCCCGACGCCCGCGCCCACCCGCAAGGGCGGGACGGGAAGAAGTACGCACTACCCGGGGGTTTCGCCATCGTGCAGGATCGGACCATGACCGCGAGCGATTCACGCGCCCGTGACTTCAAGCTCCACGTCGAGCCCGAGATCGAGGTGTTGCTCCGGGTGGCGCGAACGCTGACCGGCTCCTGGGCCGATGCGGAGGACCTGGTGCAGGAGACGCTGGTGCGTGCGTATCGGGCGATCGACCGGTTCGACGGCCGCTACCCGCGGGCCTGGCTGCTGACCATCCTGCGCAACACCAACGCCAACATGCACCGCCGCCAGCGCCCCGACCTGTTCCACGACGGGGACGTGCCCGAGGGCCGGCGACCTGCGTTCGGCACGGCCGCGGCCGGCACCGCCGAGGACGAGGCGCTGCACGGCCGGCTCGAGGCCAGGCTCGAGCAGGCCCTGCGGGAGCTCGATCCCCGGTTCCGTGCCGTGGTCGTTCTGGTTGACGTCGACCAGCTGACCTACGCAGAGGCCGCCAAGGTGCTGGACGTCCCGGTCGGCACCGTGATGTCCCGCCTGCACCGAGCCCGCAACCGCCTCCGCCGCGCGTTGCTGGTCGAGCCCACCGAAGGGAGCCCGCCGTGCTGAGCGTCCGCATGATGTGGACCTGTCACTGGTCCGCGCGTCGCATCCAGCGCTACCTCGACGCAGGGCGCGGCGAGCCGCTCACCGCCGCCGAGGCGCGGTGGCTCGAGGTGCACCTGGCGATCTGTGAGCGCTGCTCCGCGCTGGCCGAGAAACACCGGCTGCTCAACCGTGTCCTTTCCGGGTTGTCGCAGCGCCACGCGCCTGCTCCGGACGTCGTCGACCGGCTGCACAGCTCGCTGGACCGGATCATCACCGGCCAGACGCCGTGACGGTCAGCCTCGCCGACGCCGCCGCGCAGCGCTGGGACCTGGTGGTCGTCGGCGGGGGCACCGCCGGGATCGTCGGCGCCCGTACGGCGGCGGGCCTGGGGGCCAGGGTGCTGCTCGTCGAGAGCGAGCGGACCGGCGGTGACTGCCTGTGGACCGGCTGCGTCCCCAGCAAGTCCCTGCTGGCGGCCGCCCATCGCGCAGCCAGTGCTCGGGGCGCGGAGCGCTTCGGCGTGCATGTGGGAGAGGTAAGCGTCGACTTCGCTGCCGTGATGAAGCACGTGCGCGGCGCGATCGCCGCCATCGAGCCCGCAGACTCTCCACAGACCCTGGAGCGGGCAGGGGTGGCCGTGCTCGCCGGCACCGCTCGACTGCTCGGCGGCAGCGACGTCGAGGTGTACGGCCACGTCATCGGTGGCCGCCAGCTGCTGCTCGCCACGGGTGCGAGCCCGTCGGTGCCCGACCTGCCCGGGCTGCGCGCCGCCGCGCCGTGGACCAGCGAGACGGTATGGGACCTTGACAGGCTTCCCGAACGGCTCACCGTGGTCGGCGGCGGCAACATCGGCTGCGAGCTGGGCCAGGCCTTCGCCCGGCTCGGCAGCCAGGTCACCGTTGTCGAGCAGGCCGACCGGCTGCTGCCGGGCGAGGATCCGGACGCCTCCGCCCTGGTTGCCGCCGTCCTCGTCGCCGACGGCGTCGACGTACGCACCGGCACCGGTCTCGAGGAGGTCACCGGAAGCGTCGAGCGAGGAAGCGCCCGTACCAGCGACGGCCGGGACATCGAGCACACCGGCCTGCTGGTCGCGCTGGGTCGCCACCCGCGTACGTCCGCCCTCGGCACGCATCAGGCGGGGATTGCGCTCGACGAGCGCGGATACATCCGTGTCGACCGTTCGTTGCGCAGCCGCACCAACCCGCGGGTGTGGGCTGCCGGCGACGTGACCGGGCACCCGCAGTTCACGCACGTGGCCGGGGTGCACGGCAGCACGGCGGCCAGCAACGCGGTGCTCGGGCTGCGCCGCTCCGCGACGACCGCAACCATCCCACGGGTCACCTACACCGATCCGGAGGTCGCCGCGGTCGGGGTGGGCACCGCCGCCACCGCCGTGACAGCTGCTCCGAGCGGCGGCGACCTGGAGATGGTCACCCGGCAGCACGACGAGGTCGACCGGGCGGTGACGGAGAACCGCACCGACGGGTTCACCCGGCTCGCGGTCGACGGCAAGGGCCGGGTGGTCGGCGCGACGGTGGTCGGTCCGCGCGCCGGTGACACGCTGGCCGAGCTCGTGCTCGCGCTGCAGCACGGCATGCGCACCCGAGACCTGGCCGGGGCGATGCACCCGGACCCCACCTACGCCGACGGCCCGTGGAACGCGGCGATCGCCGACGTGCGGTCCCGGCTGGCCGCACCCGCCCCCCGGCACGCCACCGAGGCGCTGGTGGGGGCGCGGCGGCGGTGGCTCGACCTGCGCGATCAGCGCAGCAGCCGGTAGCCGGCCCGGATCCGCGCGGCGGCACCCAGCCCGACGACGACAGCCCAGACCCATGCGACCTGGCCGGCGACTGCTGGCAGCAGCATCCACAGCCCGTGCACCGCGATCGTCTCGGTGCCTTCGGCGAGACCGCCGATGAACGACAGCGACCGACCGTCGTCCAGTCGGCGTCCCGCGCGCTCGGCGAGCGAGGAGAAGGCCAAGAAGGCGGTGCCGTTGACGTAGTAGGCGCCGAGCACGGCCAGGAACGGCCAGGGCGAGGCGCCGGTGTCGACGCCGACCCCGATCGCGACGCCGACCACGGTCGCGCCGTAGACGGTGAAGTCGCACACGATGTCGAGGAAGCCACCGGCCACGGACGGGGAGCTCGAGGCGCCGACACGCCGGCGAGCCAGCGGGCCGTCCAGTCCGTCGGCCACCCGGGACACCAGCCACAGCACCAGCGCCACCGGCCACAGCGCCAAGGCTGCGGCGCCCGCGCTGGCGAGGCCGAGCAGCAACCCGGCCACCGTGACCCGGTCGGGGCTCACCCAGCTGCGGTCGATGCCTGCGGCGGCGCGGTCCAGCGGGGCCGCGAGCAGCCGCCTGGCCGCCGGGTCGAGCACGTCAGCCGTCCCGTACGGCGGTCGCTCCGCTGCGGCGACCGCGGACAGCCAGCACGCCGAGCGCGGTGAGCAACACCAGCAGGCCGGCGCCCGCCAGGAACGGCCACGACCGTGGCTCCCCGCCGTAGGCACCCAGCAGCACCAGGGCGGTGGTGCCGGGGAGCATTCCCAGAGTCGAGCCGATCAGGTAGTGCGACCAGCGCAGGGCCGACAGCCCGGCCAGGTAGTTCAGCGCCGTGTACGGCACCAGCGGCACCAGCCGCAGCGCCACGATGCCGATCAGTCCGTGCCGGACCACCATCGCGTCGACGCGCTCGACCCGGGCGCCGGTGTAGCGTTCCACCGCCTCGCGCCCCAGCAGCCGGCCCAGCCAGAACGCGATGCTCGCGCCGACCACTGCGCCCAGCAGCACCAGCCCCAGCGCCGGACCCAGGCCGAAGACCGCTCCGGCGGCGACGCTGAGCACGTTCTTGGGCAGCGGTACGAGGGCGAGTCCGGCGTAGACCGCGACGAACAGCACCGGCCCCAGCGGACCGGCCCGTTGCACCCGACTGCGCAGCTCGGCGACCGAGGGCAGGTCGAGCACGACAGCGAGCACGACCGCGGCAGCGACGAGGGCGACGAGCAGCGCGAGACGGGTCCGCGCCGGCCACCGGGTGGGCAGCTGCATCGGCGTTCCTCTCGTCGCGCGTCGGCGCGTCGGTGCGGTCTGTGGCCTGGGGGAAGCCCCCCGACCCGTCACAGTGTTCCCGAGCGCAGTGACCGCCCGGTCAGTCCACCACGCCAGAGGAGCTCGCATGTCGCAACGACCCGACCGCGACCGGCTCCGGCGTGAGCGCCAGGTCCGCGTGCTGGGCGGAGCCGTGGCCGGCGCAGTGCTCGGCCTGTCCGCCTGCGCGGCGCCGGCGTCCACCTCGGCCCAGGACGGAACGCAGGACGGGGAGCAGGACTGGTCGCGCGTGCTCGAGCAGGCCCGCGGACAGACTGTACGGCTGTGGATGTACGGCGGGGACCAGCAGGGCAACGACTACGTCGACGACGTGCTGGCCCCGGCCGCGGCGAAGCGGCTCGGCGTCACCCTGGAACGGGTGCCGGTCGCCGACACAGCCGACGCGATGACGCGGGTGCTGTCGGAGCGGCAGGCGGGTGTCGAGGACGGCGAGGTGGACCTGGTCTGGGTCAACGGCGACAACTTCCGCACCGGCAAGCAGGCCGGCGCCTGGCTCTGCGGCTGGGCCGACAACCTGCCCAACCAGCGGCTCACCGACCCCGACGACCCGTTGCTGGAGACCGACTTCGGCACGGCGGTGGACGACTGCGAGTCGCCGTGGCACGAGGCACAGTTCACCCTCGTCTACGACAGCGCCCGGGTGGGTGAGCCGCCAAGCACCCTCGCGGGCGTGCTGGACTGGGCCGAGCAGCACCCCGGCCGGTTCACGGACCCGTCGCCGCCGGACTTCACCGGCTCGGTGTTCGTCCGTGAGGTGCTGCTCAGCGTCTCCGGCGGGGCCGACCAGGTGCCGGCAACCTTCGACCAAGCCGCTTACGACGAGCTCACCCCGGCGCTGTGGCGGCGGCTGCGCGAGCTGGCACCGTCGCTGTGGCGCGACGGACAGACCTATCCCCGCGACGGCGCCGCGCTGGACAAGCTGTTCGCCGACGGCGAGGTCGACCTCACCATGACGTACGGGCCGGCGACGCTCACCAAGCTCGTGCGGCAGGGCACGTTCCCACCGACGACCGAGGTGCTGGCGCTGGAGGGCGGGACGGTCGGGAACGCGAGCTTCCTCGCCATCCCCGCGTCCTCGGGCGTCCAGGCGGCGGCGAAGGCGGTGGCCGACCTCGCGCTGTCCCCGCGCCAGCAGGCAGTCAAGGCCGACCCCGGCGTCTGGGGGCAGTTCCCCGCCGTGGAGGTCTCCCGGCTCGACGCCGACGACCGGGCGCTGTTCGAGGCGCTGCCGCAGTCCGACGTCGTGCCGCCGTTCGAGCAGCTGTCGCAAGGCGCGCACGGCGAGCTGGACGCCCGGTGGGTGTCGGCGCTCGATGAGGGCTGGCGGCGTGCGGTGCTGGGGGGCGGTTCGTGACGCGGCGACGTCCCGGTCTGCTGCTGCTCCCCGCCGTGGTCCCGATCGTTGCCCTCGTCCTCGCCACCTTGTCGGTGCTGGCGCTGCAGAGTCTGGGGTTGATGCCGCTCGTCGGGCGCCCGCGCGCCAGCACCGCCGCGTACGCCGCGATCGCCCCCGACCTTGTCTCCGCGACCGTGCTGACGCTGGCCATCGCGGCCGCGGCCTCCCTGCTGGCTGTCGTCGTGGGGTTGGCGACGGCCCTGCTCGTGGTCAGCGCCACCGGCCTGTCGCGAGTGGTTCGACTCGGTGCCGCGGCGACAGTGACCGTGCCGCACCTGGTGGCTGCGGCAGCCGTCGGGTTGCTGGTCGCCGACAGCGGGGTGCTGCCCCGGCTGCTGGGCCTGTCGGCGCAGCAGTGGCCCGACCTGGTCGCCGGGCCCTGGTGGGTCGCTGTCGTGCTCGAGTACGCGTGGAAGGAGTCCGCCTTCGTCGCCTTGGTCGTTGGGGCGGCGCTCGCGACCCGGGTGGCGCGCTATGACGAGACCGCCGCACTGCTCGGCGCGTCGCGGCTGCACCGGCTGCGGCACATCACGCTGCCGCTGGCCGCCCCGTCACTGATCGTGGCGGGGACGATCTCGTTCGTCTACGCCGTCGGGTCGTACGAGGTGGCGTGGCTGCTGGGCCGGACCTACCCCGAGCCGCTGGCGGTGCTGGCCTACCGGCTGTTCTCCTCCGCCGACCTCGCCGCCCGGCCGGACTCGGCCGCAGCCGCGCTCGTGACGAGCCTGGTGGCCACGGCGGTCGCCTCGCTCGGGCTGCTCGCGGCCCGCCGGTGGCGGGTGCACGCATGAGGGTGGGCGCTGGTCCGGCGCGGCTGCTGCTGACCGCCTGGTTCGTGGCTCCGCTCGTCGGTGTTGCGCTGTGGGCCCTCGCCGACCAGTGGACCGCGGCGTCCGTGCTGCCGCAGGACTGGGGTTGGCGGGGGTGGCGCGAGGCAGTCGCGGACGGGCTCCCGGCCGCCCTGCTGCGTTCGGCCGTGCTGGCGAGCGCGGTGGCGCTGCTGGCGACCCCGGCCGGTGCGATGGCGGCCCGCGGTCTCGGCCGGGTCGGTCCGCGGCTGCGCTCGGCGGCCTCGGTGCTGCTGCTGGTGCCGGTGGTGCTGCCACCGTTGACGGTGGTGCTCGGCGTCGACGTGCTGCTGCTGCGCCTGCACGCACCGGCCACGGTCGGGGTGGTTGCCGTGCTGGTCGGGCAGGCGTTGCCGTACACCACCTATGTGATGTGGACGACGTACCAGGCCTACGACGACGCGTACGAGGAGGAGGCGCGCACGCTCGGGGCCTCGCCGCTGCGGGCGCTGCTGCGGGTGCAGGTGCCGCTCGTGGCGCCAGGGCTGGCCGCTGCGTCGTTCCTGGCACTGCTGGTCGGGTGGAGCGACTACATCGTGACCCTCGTGGTCGGCGGCGGCCGGCTGGTGACCCTGCCCGTGCTGGTGGCTGCGAACGCCGCCGGCACCGGCAACGAGCCGGTGGTCGCCGTGCTCTCCGTGGTGGCGATCGTTCCGCCGTTGGTCCTGCTGGCCGCCGTCGGGCTGTTGGGCCGTCGCGCGCGCCGGGATCCCGCGCCGGCTGCGGTGAACCCCGCCGTGGTGGCGGCGTGACCGCGGCGCTGAGCGTGACGGGGGTGACCCGGCGTTTCGAGCGGGGCCAGCCGCCGGCGCTGGACGGTGTCGATCTCGAGGTGGCGGCCGGCACGTGTACGGCGCTGCTGGGTCCGTCCGGGTCTGGCAAGACCACGCTGCTGCGCACGATCGCCGGTCTCGAGCGGGCGGACGCCGGCACCGTCCGCCTCGACGGCGCCGATGTGGCCGGGGTGGCCGCGGAGCGGCGCAGCATGGCGATGGTCTTCCAGCGGCCACTGCTGTTCCCGCACCTGTCGGTGCACGACAACGTTGCCTTCCCGGGCCGGGCTCGGGGGCTGGCGCGGCCGGCGGCGCGCGAGGAGGCTGGCCGCTTCCTCGAGCTCGTTGGTCTGGCGCACCTGACCGCGCGCGACGTGCGCGCGCTGTCCGGCGGACAGCAGCAGCGGGTGGCGCTGGCCCGGGCGCTGGCCGCCCGGCCCCAGGTGCTGCTGCTGGACGAGCCGTTCGCCGCTCTCGACCCGGCGCTCGCCGACGAGATGCGCGAGCTGGTGCTTGAGCTGCGAGCAGTGCTCGAGCCGACCGTCGTCCTGGTCACCCACGACCACGAGGAGGCGTCGGTCGTGGCAGACCGGGTGGCGGTTCTCATCGACGGACGGATCGTGCAGCACGAGCCGGTCGGGGCGATCTATCGCCGCCCGGTCAGCGTGGCGGTGCACCGGCTGCTCGGCGGCGTGAACGAGTTGCCGGGCAGTGCCGATGCCGGCCGGCACCGCTCGGCCCTCGGCGAGCTGCTGCTGCCACCCGCGGCCAGCGGCGTGAGGGGCGAGTCGGTCCTGCTCGTGCGGCACGAGCAGGTGCGCCTGGTGCCGCCGGACGACCCGGCCGCCGACATCGTCGGCATCGTCGACGCAACGCGTCAGCGCGGCGGCCGCTGCCGCGTCACGGTGAGCCGCGGCGCCACGCACCTGATCGCCGAGGCACCGGTCACCGGCACCGTACGGGTCGGCGACGTGGTCGGCCTGATCGTCCCGCCCGACGCGGTGTGGCCGGTGCGCACGTCGCACGGCGACCAGACGCCACCTCGGGCTCAGGTGGTGGACTCGAGCTCGGGCGCCTCCGGGACGTCCAGCTCGGTGCCCGCGAAGTGGTTGAAGTAGTTGGTGTAGAGGTTCGCCGCGACGTGGGCGAACAGCTCCTCGAGCTGTTCGACCGACCAGCCGGAGTCTCGTGCCTGCTCCCATGTGCCGTCGGCGACGTAGCCGACTCCGCCGGTGATCTCGCGGGCGACGTCGAGCAGGCTGTCCAGCTTGTCGTCGCCGGTCGGCTTGCCGTACCGGATGGCCAGTGCCTCCTCGTCGGACAGCCCGGCCCGGGTGCCGGCCACGGTGTGCGCGGACTGGCAGTAGGCGCACTTGTCGACCCCGCCGACGGCCAGCGCCACCGCCTCGCGAGTGCGGGCGTCGTACGTGCTGTGCTCGGTGATCGCGCGGCCGATCCCGCGGTAGGCGGCGAGCACAACGGGGGAGTGCGCCATCCCGCCGTGGATGTTCAGCACCTTGCCCATCGCGGCTTGCATGGCCTCGAGGTCGGCGCGGGCGTCGTCGGGCGCGTCTTCGACGGTGTGCACGGGGAAGCGGGGCATGGGTGTCCTCCAGTGAGTCGATTGGTGTTCCGTCTGCAACGCGACGGCCGGCGCACGGCATTCCCTGCCCGGGCGGGCGCCAGTGGGCACGAAGTGGTCACGCCGCCGCCGGCCGGTGACGCCTTTGCGCCCACTGCCGTCGCCTGTTGGAAAGCGCCGCCCCGTGCACCGAGATGTCGCCGTCTGCAGGTTAGGGATGCGCCGAACATGCATTTCGCGGCATCTCGACGCGGACGAGCGCGGCTACAGGGTCCGCCGGTACGTCTGCCAGCGTTCCAGCATCAGCGGCAGGTCTGCTCGCAGGAACGCGAAGAACGCGCGAGTCTCCTCCAGCCGACGTCCGCCGGGCCGGTCCAGGCCGAGCGTCCGCACCCCGTCGGCGGCCGCGGTCTCGCAGTGCTCCAACACCTCGGCCTGCTGGGCGTAGATGCGCGACCAGACGTTGTCGTCATAGATGCGATAGACATCGCGGCGGGTGCCCGGCTCGCGCTGCCTGTCCAGAAGCCGCACGTGGACGAGGTAGCGCACGGCTCCCGAGATCGCGGCCGGGCTGACCCGTAGCCCCTCGGCGAGCTCGCCGGCGGTGTAGCGGTCCGCGTCGTCGGCCAGCACGTAGGCGAAGACCCGCGCGGGCATGCGCGGCACACCCATCTCGGTGAACACCATCGCGAAGCGCTCGACGAAGTGCAGCGTCCGCTCCGCGTAGTCGCTCTCCATCGACCTGACCCTAACTCTTTTCACATAGATGTGAAATATCTGTATGTTGTGGCCATGGCTGTTGCGATCTCCATTGCGGGTGTGGTCAAGAGCTTCGGCAGCACCCGCGCCCTGGACGGGCTCGATCTCGAGGTTGCGCCGGGCGAGGTGCACGGCTTCCTCGGGCCCAACGGCTCCGGCAAGTCCACCGCCGTCCGGGTGCTGCTGGGGCTGTTGCGCGCCGACGAGGGCAGCGTCCGGCTGCTCGACCAGGACCCGTGGAGGGACGCGGTCGCACTGCACCGACGCCTCGCGTACGTGCCCGGTGACGTGTCGCTGTGGCCCAACCTGACCGGCGGCGAGGCCATCGACCTGCTCGGCCGGCTGCGCGGGGGCGTCGACGTGCAGCGTCGCGACAGTCTGCTCGAGCGGTTCGACCTCGACCCGGCCAAGAAGGCCAGGACGTACTCCAAGGGCAACCGTCAGAAGGTGGCGCTGGTGGCGGGTCTGGCCTCAGATGCCGAGCTGTTGTTGCTGGACGAGCCGACGTCCGGTCTGGACCCGCTGATGGAGGCGGTGTTCCAGGACTGCATCCTCGAGGCCAAGCGCGAGGGGCGCACCGTGCTGCTGTCGAGCCACGTCCTGGCCGAGGTCGAGAGCCTCTGCGATCGGGTCAGCATCATCCGGCTCGGTCGCACGGTGCAGTCCGGGACCCTGTCCGAGCTGCGGCACCTCACCCGTACGTCGATCGCGGTCGAGACGGTGCACCCGGTCACCGGTCTCGAACAGCTGCCCGGCGTGCACAACGTGGAGGTCGACGGCGGCCGGATTCGCTTCGACGTCGACGGCGACTCCCTCGACACCGCCGTCCGGCACCTGTCCAGCTTCACGATCCGGTCGCTGACCAGCAACCCGCCGACGCTGGAGGAGCTGTTCTTGCGGCACTATGGCGAACGGGTCGACGCCATGGCCGCGCGATGACGACTCTCACCGGTACGGGCGCGATGGTCCGGTTGGCGCTGCGCCGCGACCGCATCCGGTTGGCGATCTGGGTGCTCGGTGTGGTGGGGCTGCTGATGAGCAGCGTCGCCTCGGTGTCGTCGCTGTACGCCACCCCCGCTGAGCGTCGCAACTATGCGGTGGCTGTCGGAGACAACCCGGTGGCGGTGATGATGGGTGGACCCGGTGCCGGGCTGCCGTCGATCGGCGGCATCGTCGTGTTCGAGATCGCGATCCTCGGCTATGTCGCGCTGGGTCTGATGAGCGTCCTGCTGATGGTCCGGCACACCAGGGCCGAGGAAGAGGTCGGCCGCACCGAGCTGCTCCGTGCAGCCGTGGTCGGGCGCCAGGCCGGCCTGGTCGCCGCACTCGTGGTCGTGCTCGGCGCCAACGTCGGCATCGGAGCGCTGATGGTGGTCGGCATGGTGGGCCTCGGCCTGGACGCTGGCGGTGCGGTGGCGCTCGCGCTGTCATTCCTGGCGTTCGGGCTGGTGATGGCGGCCGTGGCGGCGGTGGCTGCGCAGGTCACCGAGCATTCGCGCGGGGCCAGCGGCCTGGCCATGGCCGCCCTCGGCCTGTTCTTTGGGCTGCGGGCCGCCGGTGACGTTGCCGAGTCCTGGCTGTCCTGGGCCGCCCCGATTGGGTGGGCGATCGCCGTCCAGCCGTTCGCCGAGGACCGCTGGGCGGTCTTGGCGCTGCCGCTGGCGCTGGCCGCCGTCCTCGTCGTCGCCGCGCTGGTGCTGGTGGACCGGCGCGACGTCGGTGCCGGCCTCGTCCCGGTACGTCCCGGTCGGCCCACCGCGTCGCGCTGGCTGAGTGGCCCGCTCGGGCTGGCGGTGCGACAACACCGGGCGAGCCTGACCGGCTGGGGGAGCGGGCTGTTCCTGCTCGGGCTGGCCTACGGGTCGGTGGGGGAGTCGGTCGAGCAACTCGTTGCGGACAACCCCGCCCTCACGGAGTTCTTCGCTGGCACCGGGGTCAGCCTGGTGGACTCCTTCTTCGCGGTGGCGGCATCGTTCATGGCGCTGATCGGTGCCGGGTTCGCGTTGCAGGTGGCCACCCGGATGCGCAGCGAGGAGACCGCGGGGCGGCTGGAGCCCGCGCTTGCAGGTGCCCTCCCGCGTTGGCGCTGGGCGGCGAGCCACCTGCTGGTGGCCATGGTCGGCAGCACGGTGGTGCTGGGCCTGGCCGGCCTGGGGCTGGGCCTGGCACACGCCGTACTCACCGACGACCCCGCCCAGGTGGGGCGGCTCACCGCCGCCGCCCTCGTCTATGCCCCGGCCGTTTGGACACTGGTCGGTGCGGTGGCGGTGCTGTTCGGGGTGCTGCCGCGCGCGGTCGGCGCCGCCTGGGCGGTGCTGGCCGGGTGCGCGTTCCTCGTCCTGCTCGGCGAGCCGCTGCGGCTGCCCGGGTGGGCGCTCGACCTCTCGCCGTTCCAGCACACCCCGCAGCTGCCCGCGCAGGCGTGGTCGCTCGGCCCGCTGCTGGCGCTCGTCGCGGTCGCGGCCGTTCTCGTCGCTGCCGGGCTGTTCGGCCTGCGCAACCGCGACATCCCCACCTGACCGCCCCGACAACCTTGCGGGGAGCGGGGGCTGCGCGGGGGCACTAGTGTCGCGGGATGCCTGAGACGCACTTCGAGCCGTTCGTCCATCTGGTCGAGGTGGCGCACGACCGGGCCCTGATCGCGTGGGGCGGGTTCTGGTTCAGCCGCGACACGCCAACCGCCCGGTGGCACATCGTCGACGACGAGCAGCTCGGCGAGGTGGACCCGGGGCGCACCGAGAGCATCGGTGTGCGTTCCGACCCGTACGGCGCTGCGAGGGTCGAGGTGCTCGACTCCGCTGACACGGTCGTGGCCAGCGCGCACGCCGACACGGTCAACCATGTCTGGGTGGAAGGGCTCGCACCGGACACCGCGTACCGCTACCGCATCACCGTCGACGGCAGCCCATGGGCGCAGGGTGAGCGCTGGGACTGGGGGTCGGTGCCCCGAGGCGGCCTCGACCTGCGGCCCGGTGGCCGCGCGTACGCCATGACCTTCCGCACGTTTCCGGATCCCGAGGTGCGGGCCCCGTTGGCGTTCGCGGTGCTCGGCGACTATGGCGTCGGCATCGTGGAGGACTCGGAGAGCGGCCGCCGACAGCGCCGGATCGCCGACGTGCTCGACCGGCTCGCAGACCAGTCCGGCATTCGGCTGGTCATAGCCGTCGGTGACAACGTCTACTTGGGCGAGTACGGCGGGGCCGGTGCGGAGAGCGGCGCCGAGGACGACGACTGGTACTCGAGCTTCTACCAGCCGTACCGCTACACGATTGACCGGGTGCCCGTCTACCCGACCGTCGGCAACCACGACACCAGCGACACCGAGCACAGCGACGACCGCGAGCAGGTCCGCGACAACTTCCACACCGATGCTCGCTTCTCGCCGGAGGTGATCGGCGACCGTGCCTCGGTGGACCCTGGGATGTTCTACCGGTTCCGGTACGGCGCGGACGTCGAGTTCGTGGCCATCGACACCTCACTGGCCGACCCGCTCCCGACCACGCACTTCTTCCAGAACCCGAAGCATGCGGACTTCCTCGAGCGGGCGCTGTCCGCAGACGCAGACCAGGGGCCCCGCTGGCGGATCCCGTTCTCGCACCATCCGACCTACTGCGCCGGGCCGCACCACGGCAACACCGAGCCGATGGTGGAGCAGCTGGCGCCGCTGTTCAGGCGAGCCGGGGTGCGGGCCGCGTTCGCCGGGCACGAGCACAACTTCCAGTTGTCCCGGGTCGACGGCATCAGCTACTTCCTGTCCGGGGCAGGCGGCAAGGTCCGCGAGGACCGGCCGGAGGGCTTCGCGGCAGCGGGCACCGTCGCTTGGGCGATGCAGTCGCACCTGCTGCTCGCCCACATCGACGGACCGGCCATGACGGTGACACCGATCGCCGGGTTGGGCCCCGACGGGCAGCCGGAGCCGATGACCGCCGTGGCCCCGGACGGCGGCGTGGTCGAGGTTCCGTTCGAGGTGACCGCGACGGACTCCTGACGGACCTCCCCGGCGAACTGTCAGGCAACGTCAGGGAAACGCTTGCCCCGTCGATGGTTAAAGATTAGTTTGTCGAGCCAACAGACGAATCGCGTGACACAGGTCATCGGCCGTCGGGTCGGATCCATTCGCCGCAATCGGTTAGGGGAGCAGCCATGGCGGTCGTGCACCAGGCGGTGGCGGGCGGCCACGCCACGGTGCCCGCCGACCATGTCACGCTGCGTCGGCACAACCTCGCGCTGGTCGTCACCCACCTGCGCGACGCAGGACCAAGGTCGCGCGCCCGCATCGCGGCAGAGACCGGGCTCAACAAGGCCACGGTGTCCAGCCTGGTCGCCGAGCTGATCGAGCGAAGGCTGGTGCACGAGACCACCGCCGAGCGCGGTGCGGTCGGACGCCCTGGCCAGCTGGTCGAGCTTGACGGCCGAGCGGTGTGCGGGATCGGCGCCGAGGTCAATGTCGACTACGTCGCCGTCATGGCGCTCAACCTGCGTGGCGAGGTCGTCCACGAGCATCGACTCCCGCTGGACACGGCTCGCCTCCAGCTCGATGTGGTCCTCGACCACCTCGCCACCCTGGTGCTTGACGCCGCTGCGCGGATCACCGGTCGCGACGGCGAGATCGTCGGCGTGACGCTGGCCGTGTCGGGAATGGTGCGGGTCGCGACCGGTCATCTGTTCCTGGCGCCCAACCTGGGATGGCGGGACGTGCCGGTCGTGGCAGCGGTCAGCCAGCTGCTGGGCGAGCCGGACTATCCGCTGCTGCTGGACAACGAGGCCAACCTCGCCGCCATCGCCGAGCTGTCGGCCGGTGACAGCCTGGCCAGCGGTGACCTGCTGCTGCTGACCGGTGCAACCGGCGTCGGCGGTGGGCTCATCAGCCACGGTCGGCTGCTGCGCGGGGGACACGGCTTCAGCGGTGAGGTCGGCCACATGCCGGTGGAGCCGGACGGTCGACAGTGTGGGTGTGGTCGGATCGGCTGCTGGGAGACCGTCGTGGGCCTCAACGCGCTGCTCCTCGAAGCGACCGACCCCGACGACCCGGCCCGCGATCCCTCTCTGGATGTGGATCAACGTCTCGCCGAGCTGATCGCGCGCGCCGAGCACGGTGACACTCGGACACTGTCGGCTCTGCGTGTGATCGGAGGCTGGCTGGCGCTGGGCAGCACCATCCTCGTCGACGTCCTTGACCCAGAGGTGTTGATACTGGGGGGTTATCTCGCAGCCTTCGGCAAGTGGTTGCAGGAGCCACTGCAGGCGGCTCTTCGTGAGCGCGCCGTCGCACCCGAGGCCGGTGGCTGCCGCGTCGAGCTGTCCCAGCTCGGATTCACCGCAGCCGTACGTGGTGGCGCCAAAGTCTCGACGGACGCGGTCTTCGCCGATCCCACCATCGTGCCCCGGTCGGGCCTGGCCGTGGCGGCCCAGCCGGCCGCGTTCGAGTCCCGAGGGGCTCTCCCCGGCACCGCCGCGGGCAGGGTTTGACCCCCTGCCGTCCCCTGCCCGCGGCGGGACAACCGTCTCACCAGGAGGTACCAGCGTGAACGACCCTGACACCCACCCGAGCGGACAAGTTCTCCTTCGGACTGTGGACGGTGGGGTGGCAGGGCGTCGACGTCTTCGGCTCCGCGATCCGTGCACCACTCGACCCGGTGGTGGCCGTGGAGCGCCTGGCAGGGTTGGGTGCTGCCGCGGTGACCTTCCACGACGACGACCTGGTGCCCGACGACGACACCCGACAGGCCAGCTTGGACCGCTTCGGCAAGGCACTGGCCGACACCGGCCTGGTGGTGGAGATGCTGACCACCAACCTGTTCGGTGACCCGGTGTTCAAGGAGGGTGCGCTGACGGCCAACCACCGAGACGTCCGCCCGTACGCGCTGGCCAAGACTGCGCAACGTCGACCTGGCCGCCGAGCTGGGCGCGGAGACGTACGTGCTGTGGGGCGGCCGCGAAGGGGCGGAGTCGGGCGCCAGCAAGGACGTGGCGGCGGCGCTGGACCGCTACAAGGAGTCGCTGGACCTGTTGTGCGGCTACGTCCGCGAGCAGGGCTACGACATCCGTTTCGCCATCGAACCCAAGCCCAACGAGCCGCGCGGTGACATCTTGCTGCCGACGATCGGACCCGCGCTGGCGTTCATCGATGAGCTGGACGACTCCGAGCGGGTCGGCATCAACCCCGAGGTGGGGCACGAGCAGATGGCCGGCCTCAACTACGCGCACGGCGTTGCGCAGGCGCTGTGGCACGACAAGCTCTTCCACATCGACCTGAACGGCCAGCACGGTCCGCGGTTCGACCAGGACCTGCGCTTCGGTGCCGGCAACCTGCGCGAGGCGTTCTGGACCGTCGACGTGCTGCAGGGCGCGGGGAGCGGACGCGCCTACGACGGCTACGTGCACTTCGACTACAAGCCGCCACGTACGGAGGACGCCGAGGGGGTCTGGGACTCCGCCGCCGGCTGCATGCGCAACTACCTGTCTCTGCGTGCCAAGGTACGGGCGTTCCGGGCCGACCCGGACGTTCGGAAGGCGCTGGAGGTGTCGCGGGTGGCCGAGCTGGCCACACCGACGCTGGCGGCGGGGGAAGGCCTCGCCGACTTGCGCGCCGAGCAGCACGACCCGGTAGCCATGGGCGAGCGGGGCATGGCCTTCGAGCGGCTGGACCAGTTGGCCATGGACCACCTGCTGGGGCTGCGCTGACGCGGGACCCGCCCCGATCCCACCGAGTCGAAGCAGCCGACCACCATGACGACCGATCACCGCGTTCACCGGCCAGTGGGCCGACCTGCCGTTCGAGCAGATGTGCTGCCTCCGGTCGCCGCTCAGCGACCGAAGGCGCGCATGGACCGGAGCAGCCCACGGCCGGCCTTGACGTGCACGTACCTCCTGGACGGGCTGCGGACGTACTCGATGGTGACCGAAGTTCCTGGGCGGACGTCGTTGTACCAGCTGGTCAGCGTCGGCGCGATGGTCTCGCCCTTGTCCTGCGGCACCTCGCGCGCCGGCACTGCACGGACCGACACCTCGGTGCGGGGCAGCCCCAGCCGGCGTGACAGCCGCTTCTCGTAGGCCAGGTCCTTGCCGTTCGAGGCGATGACGCCGTACGGCTGGTGGATCGAGGCGATGTAGTCCGGACGCAGGGACTTGAGGAAGCCGCGCACCGCCCGCACCTCCGGGGCGCTGGCCGGCCGTGGCCCGCCCCAGCAGCAGGTGCCCTGCCCTGAGCCCTTCCACCCGTTGGTCGGCCAGTTGCGGTTCAGGTCGATCCCGCGCGCGTTCTGCTGGGTGTTGTGCGCGTACCCGTCGGGGTTCATGGTCGGGACAATCCAGACGCCGCTGTCCTTGTTGACGTCCAGATGGTGCTTCAGCCACCGCGCCGTGCGCATCCCGGCGCGCTCGTCGCCGTGCTTCTGGCCGAGCACGACGACCTGGTTCGCCCCGTCCGGGTTGCCGCGGAAGAAGGCCTTGATGGGACGGTCCTGGACGCTGTAGCCCGGCACCTTGGTGAACCGCATGCTGGGGTGGTCGTCGGTCGCAGGCTCGACCGCTCCGGCCGGGGCGCCCGATAGGGCGGGCACGAGCAGTGCCAGGACAGCCACGGCTGTCATGGGCAGTCGGAACGCGCTCACTTGGACCCCTTCGCTGTCGGTGCGTGCGAGCCCACCTTTCGTGTTGATGTCCTGCGTGTCACTGGTTGACCGCTGGTTCCGACCGACCGACGGCGCGCGGTCCGTTGGGCCCACGCGGGGCCGATCAGCTGGGGCCGATCAGCTGGCGATGCGGGCGCCGGCCCGGTCGGTGTGCGGGGCGTGCCGCACCACCTTGCCGTCCGCATAGACGACACCGTCGTCGCACCGTGCCTGCACGTTGCCGCCACCGAACTGCTCGTCGTACAGCTGGGCGTAGAGGCCGCCCTCGGCGAGCAGCTCGGCGTGGCTGCCGCTCTCGACGACCCGCCCGCGCTCGAAGACGTTGATCTGGTCTGCTGCGAGCACGGTGGAGAGCCGGTGTGCGATGGCGATCGTGGTACGCCCCTGCATGACGGTCTCCAGCGCCTCCTGCACCAGCCGCTCGCTGGCGGTGTCGAGAGCCGACGTCGCCTCGTCGAGGATCAGCACCCGCGGGTCGGCGAGGATCACCCGGGCGATCGCCAGGCGCTGCTTCTCGCCCCCGGACAGTCGGTAGCCGCGCTCGCCGACCGTGGTGTCGTACCCGTCCTCCAGACGTTCGATGCGCTCGTGGATGTTCGCGGCCCGGGCGGCCGCCTCGATCTCGTCGTCGGTCGCGTCCTGCCGGGCGTAGCGCAGGTTGTCGCGCACGCTGGCGTGGAACAGGTACGACTCCTGGGTGACGACCCCGATCGAGTCCGCCAGCGTGGACTGCGTCAGGTCGCGGACGTCGTGGCCGTCCAGCAGCACCCGGCCGTCGTCGACGTCGTACAGCCGCGGTACGAGGTATGACGCGGTCGTCTTGCCGGCACCGCTCGGCCCGACGAAGGCGACCAGCTGGCCGGCCGGGATGTCGAGGCTGACGTCGGCGAGTGTCCACGGCTGCTGCCCGTCGGCGTCGGCCCGGTCGCCACCTGAGTAGCGGAAGTAGACGTCCTCGAACCCGACCCGCCCCGCGACCTCGTCCTTGCCGAGCGACACCGCGTCGGCGCGGTCCACGATCGCCGGCTCCAGGTCGAGGTAGGCGAAGATCCGCTCGAACAGTGCCAGCGACGTCTGCACCTCCACGCCGACCCGCAGCAGCTGCACCACCGGGAACAGCAACCGGCTCTGCAGGGTCGTGAACGCGACGATCGTGCCCGCGGTCAGGGTGGAGGCGCCCATGGTGAGGAACACCCCGGCGATCGACAGCCCGGCGATCAGGTAGACCAGCGACGGCGTCAACCCGAAGAACGCCTGCACCAGGGCGAAGAACGACTGCCCGGTCATGGTCTGGCGGACCTGCAGGTCGGCCTGGCGGGCGTTCTCCGCGGAGTACCGCTCCACCTCGGCCCGCTGCCGGTCGAACACCTTGGCGAGCAGGACGCCCGACACCGAGAGCGTCTCCTGGGTGATCGCCGTCATGTCGGCCATCGACCCCTGCGTCTGCCCCGCGATGCGGCGACGCATCCGCCCGACCCGCACCTGCAGCCAGATGAACAGCGGCATCAGCAACAGCGCCACCAGCGTGAGCCGCCACGACAGCACCAGCATCGCCACCAGGGCGGACAGCACCGTGACCGAGTTGCCGAGGATCGTCGACGCGGTGTCGGTGACGACGGTCTGCACACCGGCGACGTCGTTGCCGAGCCGGCTCTGGATCTCGCCGGTGCGGGTAGAGGTGAAGAACGCAAGGTCCATCCGCTGCAGGTGCTCGAAGAGCCGGTCGCGCAGGTCACGCATGACGCGGTTGCCCAGGGCGGTCGTGAGGTACGTCTGCCAGACCCCGATCAGCGCTGAGACCAGCGTGATCGCGATGCTCGCCCCGACCAGCAGGCTGAGCAGGTCGAGCCGTGGGCCGGCGGTCGACCCGTCGGCCAGGCGGGGGAACAGGGCGTCGTCGAAGATCGCCTGGGTCAGGAATGGGACGACCACACCCAGCGCTGACGTGCCGACGATGGCCAGCGCGATGAGCAGGACCCGACCGCGGTACGGGCGGAACTGCGCCAGCACGCGCCGCCCGGTGCGGTCCGGTGCGACCGCGTCCGCGTCGGCGCCCGAGCGTGGGGCGGAGACGTACGGGGCGGTGCTCATCGCTGGCCGCTCGCGGGCTCGTGCGCCCGGGGGCGAGTGGCGGTCGCCAGCATCGCTCCAGTCTGCCTGGTGTGGGCTGGGCGCGGCTAAGGCAGCTCGGGGACCTCGATGCCCAGGTGGGCCGCCAGAGCGGGCGCGAGCCGGGTGAGCTGGCTCGCGCTGATCGCCGCACCGCGCAGGCTCCCGATGCCGTCGAGCGCGTCCAGCTCCGCGCCGGCCAGGTCGACGCCATCGAGCTCGGCACCGGTCACCACCAGGGTGTCCACCTCGCAGCCCTCGAAGCTCAGCGAGGACACGTCGGCCTCGCCGAGATCGAGCTCGCCGACCCGGCAGTCGACCAGCCGCACCTGGGCGAGCGTGACCCCACGGAGGTTGACGTAGTCGAGCCGGGCGCCGACGAAGGCGACCCGCATGAGGCGCGCACCGTGGGCCACGAGCGCGCCGATCCGACCGCCGCGGACGACCACGTCGACCCAGCTGGAGTCGCTCATGTCCAGCGCGATGGCAGCGACGTCTTGGAGCAGGCAGCTGGCCAGACGGGACCGCCGGAGCCGGGCGTCGTCCAGCCGGGACGCCGACAGCCGGCACTCGAGCAGCCGCGCGCCGTCGGCGCGAAGCCCCTGCAGGTCCAGGTTGTCGAAGGCCACCCCTTCGACGTCGACGTCGGTGTCCAGGTCGTCGGCATGTCCGGCCCGCAGCTGCGGCAGCGGCACCTCCAGTGCTGCGGCGACTCCGGTCGACTTTCGTGACACCACCCGCGGAAGTCTGCCAGCGCCGGGAGGCAAGGGGCCGCCGGCCTGCCAACCAGCGTCTTCAACCGGTCGATTGACAAGACGCGATCGCCTGCAGATGCGCATCGACGGCTACGACTGCCGCGCCGGCGTGTCGTACCGCTTTCTCCACATCCGTGACGCGGACGAGTTCGGCTTCCACGAGGTGCGTCTCTGGGAGCTGATCGTCCAGACGTTCAGCTTCGAGGGCGCCCCGGACAGCGTGGCGCTGGAGCGGCTTCGGTTGGAGGACCTGTGCCGCGGACGGACCCGGCTGACGGTGACGTCACTGGTGGACTCCTTCGAAGCACGCGACGCGTTCGTGGCCAGCGGGATGGAGAGCGGGGTCCGCGAGGGTTACGAGCGGCTCGACGAGCTTCTTGGGTGCGCGCGGCAGGACTCGAACCTGCGACCGGTGGATTAGAAGTCCGTTCAGGCTGCGGTCTGATCTGACCTGCAGTGATGCTCTCGACACACATGCTGACCTGGCGCCGCTTCGCTCAGCAACTGCCGACGGTTCTCGGTGCCCCGAGTAAGCCAACTGGTCGAGCGTGATGGACCGACGCGATGGAGTGGGTGGGGCCGGCCGCAAGTCAGGCTAGGGGCTCCCCGTCGAGTCTCCTTCATCGTCGGAAGAGCGAGGCGACTGTGGCGGGTCCGTAGTGTATTGACCGACGCCGGGGATGGTTGGGGATCCAGCAGGACCTCCGAAGACTGGACCTGGTGCTGGACCGAGAACGTGGAAGCGGTGCCACCAACCCTGCCGGTTCTGACCGTCGATTTGCACTCTCCACTCGTAGGAGTGACCTGGCGTCAGCGGCAGACCGTTGGCGAACTGGATGACGGTCGTGTTGCCCTGCATGGCGTCTGATGGTGCAGCCATTCCTGGCGGTACCTGGACCGGGGGGACCGTGATCGCCTGCTGCGCCCTGAGCGCTTGCAGCTGTCCGCCCTCTGCGGCAACCATGACGATCTGACCGATGGTTACGTCGTGAAGCTCAACGCTGGGGGCGTACGTCTCGTTGACAAACTTCGCGGGCACCAGCACCGTCACGGCCACTGTGAATGGCGCGGTGGGCTGACCTGCGCCTGCACTCCCGATGAAAGAGACCCCGCCGCCGATCACGTTCAGCTTGCCAGCGGCGTCAACCGCTGCGTAGTCCGCCAGGATGAAGTGGACTTGAGCGTCGTTAAAGAGAGTCACGCAACCCCGACGCTGTTGGGCGTCGCCACGTGAGGCGTGGCGCCGGGGGCGGCGAAGGACGAGCCGATGCTTTCGGTGCGACTGGCGGCCCAAGCAATCGTTCCGACCATCACGGTGCGGGTTGCTCCTGGGAAGATCATCGGCTCGCCAACGATGACGTGCCCCTCGCCCATCACCTCCACAGGTTCTCCCGCCGCGAAGGCAGCCTCGAACTCCTCGGGAGTCATGTCTTCGTCGCGCATGCGGCGAGTATTGCATCCACGATGAACTACTCAACAGGGAACGCGGTAGCAAGGTTCCAAGTCCCGACTTCCTCGGTGGGGTACAGGACGACTTTGATCTTGCGACCATTCGCCGTCGCCCCCACCAGCAGCAGCCGCGGGATCCCTTCCTGGTTGGGACTCATCCTGGCCGAAAGACGCCGTTCCACGGCGTCTTCAACATCGAGCGCCGTGAGGCTATGACTTTGGTTGATCTTCGCGTTGACACGTTGCGACACCAAGATCAAGTCGATAACGAACGGCGCCACGCCCGCACCATACGGGTCCTCGAAAACCGGCCGCACTGTTGCGGAGTTTGCCGAGCGCGCCGAGGCAGGTGCCAAGAGAACTGGATGATCTTACGCGAGTCCAGTCCGAGCGCCGTCCCAACTTTGCGGTGCGCCGCGAACCAACTAGGCCGCTGGCGGGGACCAAGTCGCCAGCATCGGGCGCCGCGAAGCTCCGCCAGTGGGTGAGAGGTGCGGCGTCCTCATATCGAGGGTCCGCAGGAGTCCGGGCCCACCAGCGCGCCCATCCCCCGTGGCGGCAACGATTGCTGTTGGCCGCGTCGGACCTTGTGCCCCGTGTTTGCCTCGTGCGCGGCTGTCACGGTGCTCACTTAGCGTGCAACGGACTACTGACCTGCGGTTATCCGGGTGCGCCCGGCAGGATTCGAACCTGCGACCGGTGGATTAGAAGTGCTCTCGGGAGCGGTCCGGCCAGTCCGCTGCGCGACGGCCAGTCCGCTGACCTGCGGTTTTGTCCGTCCGCCGTCTGCGGAGATGATGCTCCTGAGGGTCTGTGCAGTGTCGTTGTCTAGCAAGTCCCTGGCGAGCTAGGGCGCGCTTCGCCAGCATCGCGTGGCGCGAGGCTCGTGACCGGTTGGTGGCAGGATTCAGCTGGAGAGACCCGCCAGCGCTTCCACAGCGCCATTAGACGTGACCATGACGATCTATGCCCACACGTCACTTGGACGAGAAGCGGACGGCCATGTCCCGCGTGACCGAGAGATTGGCCTGACCGATGTTGCTGTCAGACGTCGAGTCGGCGGGCGGCTAAGTCAAAGTCTCAGGGCATCGTCGCAGGGCAGAGGTGGCAAGTAGGGTCGTGGGTCGAACCGCCGACCTTCTGCTTT
>JBBSMN010000002.1:0-41518 GCA_038233135.1 Propionibacteriales bacterium | reverse complement strand
TCATGTCCCGCCAGCCGCGTTCCACCTCGAGCAGCTGCTTGTAGCCCAACGCGATGTCCTCGGCGCTCAGGTGGGGTTCGTTGCTGCGCAGCAGGTACTTGCCGTCCAGCTTCTCCTCCGCAGTGATGGCCTTGGCGTCGATGCGGAGCAGCCCACCGGGCGTGACGCGCAGGAACCGGTTCAGGCCGGGCTTGGTGGAGATCACCCCACGCAGCTCGGCCCGCCTGGTCTTCGACAGCTTGTCGGAGCCGGCGATCATCTCCTCCAGCCGCGCCAGCAGCTGGGTGCGGACGGCGGCGTCGCGGTCGGCGGCGTCGGGGGTGTGTGCGATCACGAACCGTTCGTGCTCGCTGATCCGGACCTCCTTGACCCGCAGGTTCCCGGCGACGTCTTGGTAGCGGCCGGCCCGGCTCAGCGCGGCGGTCGCCTCGGCGGAGCCGGAGCGGAGCTTCTCGCCCAGGATGTAGCCACCGCCGGCGCGTTGCAGGTAGCGCCGGTTCTGTTCGGAGGTGAACCCGCGGTCGGCGACCCACACCACCCTCGCGAGGTTCCAGTCCCGCATGTCGTCCTTGACCTGCCGGATCAACGCCGAGTCGGCGGTGTTGGGCGGCCAGCACCAGACCCGCACCGGGATCCCGTCGCGGGTCACCGCCATCCCGATCACCACCTGCGGCAGGTCGTCGCGGTGGTCCTTGGACTTGCCCTGGGTCCGGAAACCGGTCTGGTTGACCGCCCCGACCGGCGGCTCCAGCTCCGGGTCGGTGGGGTCGGTGGGCTCGGTGGGGACCGGGCGCCCCTTGCCGTCGCGCCAAAGGGGTGCGTCGGCGACCTCGGTCTCGAAGTAGGTCGAGGTGGTGTCGAAGAACAGCAGGTCGACCTCGAGGTTCACCAGGTCGGCGACCGAGGCGTAGACCTCACGCGCCAGCACCGGCTCCACCTCGAGTAGCCAGTCCATCGCCCGGTAGCAGGCGTCATCGGTGGTCTCGGGCAGACCACCGATGTGCACGTCGTGAGTGACCCACCCAGCCGCGGCCAGCTTCGAGGACGGTGCCAGCGCCCGGTTCGCGACCAGCGCGAACAGCACCCGCTCGGTGACCGCGTCCCGCCGGGTCCCGCCCAGCAGGGTCCGCATCGTCTTGGCGACACCGAGACGAGCCCACAACGCGTCCAGCACATAGGCCCCGCCCAGCGGGCGGGACTCGGTGAACCCGAGCCGGGGTAGGACACCCCCGCCGTCCCCGCCGTCGCCCAGCGTGGGTGTCTCGCCGAGCAGTCGTGTCAGCGAGGCGATCAGCCGCCGCACCGCAGCCCGGTCCAGGTCCTCAGCACGGCCGAAGTTGTACAACACCTTCATCTTCGACGACTTCGACGCCGCGTCCCACTCGTTGTGCGCCAGCTGCAGGTACCGCACCACGCCGCCGTCCCGGTTCCGCCGCGACGAGGTCCTCACGAACATGTCACCAGACGCTACCCGCCGAACCCTTGTACACCCACGTCGGACACGCCAAGTCGTGTCACTAGGCATTTTCGGCTGTGTCACCACCCCGCGAGCGGCTGACCTGCACGTTCATCCCGCCGGGTAACGCAGTACCCCGATCAGCCGCGGAACTCAGGCATTGGCAGCGGATGGACGAGGTTGATCCGGTCCTACTGGAGTGATGCGACGATCTGCTCGATGGCCGTCCTGGCGGAGATGGGCGGCCGTTGGAGCAGGCGCTCCAGGGTCGGGTCTGTGACCGCGAACTCGCCGTGCCTCGCAGCGCGAAACATGCCGAGGGTGAAGTCGGCCGCCGGCGCGGGGAGGCCGCGTGCGACCGCCTCGGCCTTCCACTCCTCGTCGACGACGACGACGCGGGTGATCGTGCGGCCGGTGACGTCGCTCAGAACACGCGCGACGTCGGCGAAGTCGAGCGCGTCGGGTGCGGTCAGCGGCGGGGAGAGGCCGTCCAGGACGCCCGGCTGGGTCAGCGCGATGGCGTCGACCTCGGCGAGGTCGGCGTGCGAGGTCCACGAGAACGGACCGTCCTCGGGAAGTCGCAGCTCGCCGGTCTGCAAGGCCGTCGGGACATAGATTTCGAGCGTGCTGGCGCAGAAGCCGTGACGCAGCGCCGTCCAGGCGATTCCCTGCTCGGCGAGGAACGCCTGCGTGGCGGCGTGTTGTGGTTGGGCAGCGAAAAGCGAATCGGGTGCGGCCGCCTGATGGCTGGTGTACAGCACCCGCGAGGCTCCGGCGCGCACCGCGGCCGACCGCGGCGCGGTTGGCGTGAGCGGCACCGGGGCCGCGGATCGCTGCGGAGACCACGAGCACCTGCTCGGCGTCCTGGAAAGCGTGCTCGAGGGCCCCCCGGGTCGGTGAAGTCACCCGTACGGACGCGCACCCCGCGCGAGGCCAGCTCCAAGGCTCTGTCGACGTCGCGAACGCTGACGGCGACGGTACCGGCAGACACGCGGTCAAGCAGCCGGTCGACGATCTGGGAACCGAGGCGACCGGTAGCGCCAGTGACGATGATCATGAATCTCCTCCTTGGATATCAATGATTGCGTGCACACGCTATCACTGGATCTAGCAATGGTAGCAACGCGTCGTTACCATCGATATATGTCCGCATCCGTCACAGCCGACCTGCGCCTCGATGCACGGGCGAGGATCACCGAAGCCGCGGCACGTCTGCTGGCCGAGGGCGGCTTCGCCGCGGTGACCACCCGCGCGGTCGCCCGCGCGGCGGACACGGCGGCACCGACGATCTTTCGGCTCTTCGGCGACAAGGACGGACTGATGGACGCCGTCGCCGAGCACGTCCTGGCCACCTATGTCGCCGCCAAGTCCGAGCGGGCGGCCCGCGAGAACGGCGACCCGGTCGAGAACCTCCGCGACGCATGGCGTACGCACGTCGACTTCGGGCTGGCAAACCCCGATCTCTTCGTACTCCTGAACACCCCGGGACGCGCCGAACGCTCGCCCGCCACCACCGCCGGCGCCGGTGTGCTGGAGGCACGGGTCCGGCGGGTGGCGGCGGCGGGGCTGCTCGGCGTCTCCGAGCCCCGCGCGGTCGCCATGATCCACGCCGCTGGCACCGGGGCCGTGCTCGCCCTCTTGCACCAGCCGCGGAACAGCCGCGACAGCTCGCTGTCCGACGGCATGCTCGAGGCCGTGCTAGGCGCCGTCCTCGCCGCGACCCCCGCACCAACCGCGTCGGACCTGGCCCCCCTCGCCGTCGCATTACGGACTGCCGTCCCGCACCTCCCCGCGCTCAGTCAGGCAGAACGCGGACTACTCAACGAGTGGCTCACCCGCTCCATCACTGCCATGGCAGCCTGACCAAACTCCCACCACCGCCAGAGGAAACCTGAGTCGCCGACCTCACGGCAGACCGCCATGTTGTCGACGAACACGGGCAGCGAGTCGCCCGGAGTGGGCGAAGCGGGAGGCGAATCAGGGTGACTTGAAGACGTCGTGACCATCGAACCGGCGCCACCGCAACCGTAGTTCGCCCTCGAAGGTGACTAACTCGAAGGTGGCTCGCCCGTCGGGGCTGGCGAAGGACCAGGTCATCTCGAGCACGCCGGCCGCGCCCTGGACGGACTTCACGCGCAGCGACTGTGGCCAGGATGCGGCCGGGCCGGCCGCGAAGGCATCGCAGGCGGGCATGAACTTGTCTCGCAGGACCTTCAGGAAGTGCTCATGATGATCACGCTCGAGGCGGCGGACGTCGGCGTCGAAGGCCGGGGTCGTCTCGAACTTCACGACTCCTGGTCGAGATCCGGCCCGAGGCGCGCGACGTGCTCCAGGAACCCGTCGCCGTCATCGTGGAGGCTCTCCCGACCGGCAGGGACGTGCTCGTCGACCTCACGCTCACGGCGCTGCCACTCCTCGGTCCAGAACCAGCGCTGATCGGCCGCGACAGGCAGCAGCGCGCATCTCCAAGACCCCGTCCTCGCGCTCGATGACCTCGAGCTGCGCACCGGGCTCGTCGAGGTGCAGCCGACGCCGCACGTCGGCCGGGAGTGCGACGACACCGCGTGACTGAACGCTGATGAAACCATGAAATGACATGCCGAAGAGTGTGCACCATTGCAGTTGTGCTGCAATGCAGCCAAGCTGTACGAGTGGCTCGAGCGCTCCCCTGAGTTCCAGCGACGTCGACACCACCGGTGAAAACGGCGACGAGGACGAGGGGTTGCCCAGTGATGGTGTGACGGACCAGTGCTGCACTTTGACTGCAGCGCAGCTAGAATGGCTCCATGGGTGTCGCCATTACCGTCCGGGAGGTACCTAACGAGGTCCGCGATGAGCTTGCTGCTCGAGCGGCCCGGGCCGGCAAGTCGTTGCAGGAGTACGTACGCAACATGCTCGTGGACGCCGCCACCCGACCACGGGTCGAGGATGTCATCGCCCGCGCTCGCTCCCGGGTCGATTCGACGGGAGTGCACGTCGACGCCGAGTCGATCCTGGCCGCACGAGACGCCGAACGGAGGTGAGCGCAGGTGTCGTGTGCGACTCCTCGGCGGTGGTTGCGCTGCTCCTCGACAGCGGCGGCGACGGGCGGTGGGCGACCGATCAGCTCACCGGCCCCGACCTGGCGGCGCCAAACCTGTTCGCGTACGAGTCCGCGAACATCATCCGTCGGCACGAGCTCGCCGGGCTCATCACGACCGATCAGGCCAGTCAGGCACAAGCCGACCTGCTCGACCTGACGATCGAACAGTGGCCGTACCATCTTCTCGCCCACCGCGCCTGGGAGCTGCGGAGGAACCTATCGGCCTACGACGCCAGCTACGTGACCCTCGCCGAGCTGATCGACGCGACGCTGGTGACGCTCGACCGCCGCATCGGCCGCGCACCCGGACTGCGATGTGATATCGCCACCCCATAGGCAGACGAGTCGCCTCAGCCCAGCTAGCCCGCAGGTCTCAGCAGCGATCAGCTGCGGCCTGTCAGTCGGTCTCGCAGGAGGTCGACGCCCGGGCCCGCGAGATCGTTAAGCGCGACCGTGCGACCAGCCACCGCCACCGCCAGCGCCTCACTCCGGCCGGTGATCTCGTCACCGCTGCCCCACGACCAGTCCTGGTCGATCGCCCGCAGCGAGAGCCCACCGAGGCGACGCTTCGGCACCAGGCCCGGGACACCTGACGGCAGCCAGTCGAGCACCAGGCGCCAGTCGTCAGTGCTCACGTCGTCGGGCAGGCCGAGAGGCCGCGCGCAGTCACGTAGGTGCACGCACCCATCGGTCATCTGCCCCATGGGACGGACCCCCAGCGCCCGGCCGTGCTGGTCGGCCCGGTCACGAAGCAGGGTGGTGAGATCGCTGAGCGGACGCTTGGCCAACTCGCTAGCGATCGCCTCGCTGGCCCGGTTGATCGATCCGCGTGCCCGGAGCACCTGACGCGCCAATCCACCCAGGCTGACGGTCATCGGCATGACGAGATGGCCGAGCACCTCCCGCACGGTCCAGCACCGCACAAGCTGGCAGCGTTGAGCTGGTCCTCCGTGAGGTGGTCGAAGAAGTCAGCCAGCAGGCGGCGGTTGGCCTCGGTCCGAGCCGTGACCTTGACATCCATGTCTCACATCATCCAGGACGTACTTCTACGAGCGGCGCTCGCGGCGTCGAGCCGCTTTGCGGTCTTGGACTGCGGTCGGATTACTTGACCTCGGTCCGCAGCACCAGCCCCAGGCCAACAGCCAGTGGGATGGCCAGCCAGAGGAGGCCCGAGACGCCGATGTTGGCCCACTGCCCGACGGTGGGTGTGCCGTTGAACAGCACGGCTTGGGCGAAGTTGAAGTCCCACGGTTGCAGGTCCCGCCACCAGTCCTGGGTGGCTGCCAGCAGTTGCGACAAGGGAGGCAGCACGAACGAGTAGACGAAGTAGGCGACGATCGCGCCGGGGGAGTTGCGGATCAGGGCGCCGAGCATGAAGCCGACGAGCAGCCCGAGCACATTGGCCAGGATGATCAGCGAGAAGTCGCTGACCGAGACGTTCCAGACCGTGTCCGTGCCCGTGATGGCGGTGCCGACGATGTTGCCGAGGGCGCCGATGGCCGGGGCCAGCAGCATCGACACGACACCGACGCCGATCGCGCAGATGGCCTTGGCCACGATGACCCGACCGCGGCGCGGGACGAAGGTGAATGTGGTGAGCCCGGTGCGCTGGCTCCACTCGCTGGTGACCGAGAGGATCGCGATGATCGGCAGGATGATTGCCATCGGGAAGCCGACGGCGGCGGCGAACGTCTCGTACGTCAGCTCATCGTCCGACACGAACGCGATGACCGCCATGGTGGCGAGCAGGGCGGTGATGCCGATGCTGGCCATGAGCCAGAAGCCCGACCGGGTGTCGAACATCTTGCGCAGCTCGACCTCGGTGACGCGAGCGAGCGAGATGCGGGCGTGGTCGCTGTGTGCCGTGCGGGTGGGTGCCGCCTCGACCTGGGTGGCGCTCATACGACCGCTCCGTTCGTGAGGTTGGCTGATGTGCTGGTCTCCTCGCGCTGAGCGTCCGCGGTCAGCTGGAGGAACCGCTCCTCCAGACCGGCGCCGTCGGCGCCACGGAGCTCGACCAGCGGCACGCCTGCCGCGAGCGGACCCTGCCAACGCATTCTGGCTCCGCGTCCACGTGCAGGCCGCCGTCAACGGGTGAGACGCCTATCGCCGCGTCGACCAGCGCACGGGTGAGGGCGTCGGGCTCCGGCGTACGGACCAGGGCGCCGGCGGTGGCCAGCAGCTCGGACTTGGTGTGCCGTCGGCCACGATGCGGCCGTTGCCGATGACCACGAGGTCGTCGGCGACGACCTCGATCTCGTGCAGCAGGTGGGAGGAGAGCAGCACGGTGCCGCCCCGGTTGGCGTAGTCACGCAGCAGGTCGCGCATCCAGCGGATGCCGGCGGGGTCGAGCCCGTTGGCCGGCTCGTCGAGGATGAGCACCTGCGGGTCGCCGATGAGGGCGACCGCGATGCCGAGCCGTTGCCGCATGCCGAGTGAGTAGTGCCGTACGCGGCGCTGGGACTCCTCGGCGGTCAGGCTGACCAGCTCGAGCATGGCCGCGATCCGCTCGGCGGGCAGCCCCAGCGTGCGCTGGGCGATCGAGAGGATCTCGCGACCGTTGCGACCGGCGTGCTGCGCGGAGGCGTCGAGCAGGACACCGACCTCGCGGCCAGGGTTGGGGAGGTCGGCGAAGCGCCGACCGCCGATCGTGGCGGTGCCTGCCGTGGCCGAGGTGAGGCCGACCAGCACGCGCAAGGTGGTGGACTTTCCGGCGCCGTTAGGCCCGAGGAAGCCGGTGACCCGCCCCGGTCTCGCCGTGAAGGAGACGTCGTCAACGGCCGCGAGGCCACCGTAGGTGCGGGTGACGTGGTCGATCTCGATCGTGCTCATCGGACCCCTCCGTTGGTGTCGTCGCGGTCGTTGGTCACGGTGTCGTCCGGGGTTCCGCCCGGGAGCGTGGTGGCCAGCAGGCCGGCCAGCCCGGCGAGGATCCAGGGCACCGGGATCAGCCAGCGGATGTCGTCACCGCCCACCAGGTCCGCCTGAATCGTGGCCCACACGACCACGAAGCCGAGGAAGGCGATGCCCATGACGAGGTGGCCGATGTTGACCGGGTGACGGGCGTTCTGCAGCAGCATGGATGTCTCCTTCATCGGTGGGTCACCTCGATGTCACCGGCACGGCGGCTCCGCGCAGGTGCTGTCGGTGGCCGGTGCGGGCACCGAGGTACGCCTGCACGCACCTCGGGGGGAGGTCACCGGCGATGGCTGAGGCTCGTGCGGTCAGCGTCGTGATCGTCGACGACCACGCGATGTTCCGGTCCGGGGTCCGCTCGGAGCTGGGACACACCGTCGAGGTGCGGGCAGAGGCCGCAGACGTCGACCAGGCGGTGGCGGCGGTGGCGGCGCATCGGCCCGACGTGGTGCTCCTGGACGTCCATCTGCCCGGCGGTGGTGGCGTGGAGGTCATGCGTAGGTGCCAGCAGCGCGGGCACTCGCCGGACACCCGCTACCTGGCCTTGTCGGTCAGCGATGCCGCCGAGGACGTGATCGGCACTGTGCGGGGTGGGGCACGCGGCTATGTCACCAAGACCATCACCGGTCCCGAGCTGGTCTCAGCGATCCGTCGCGTCGCCGACGGGGACGCGGTGTTCTCCCCCCGGCTGGCGGGGTTCGTCCTGGACGCGTTCGCCGGTTCCGCCGAGGTGGCAGCGGTCGATGAAGACCTCGACCGCCTCACAGAGCGCGAACGAGAGGTCATGCGGCTGATCGCGCGCGGCTACGCCTACAAGGAGGTGGCCCGCGAGCTGTTCATCTCGATCAAGACCGTGGAGACCCACATGTCCAGCGTGCTGCGCAAGCTGCAGCTGTCCTCGCGGCACGAGCTCGCCCGGTGGGCATCGGCCCGGCGCCTGCTCTGAGTGCGATCGCTCAGCGCGTCACGTGCAGGCGGTCGGCGATCTGTTCGACGTCGCGGGTGCCGTCGGCGACACCCATCACGAGCTCGAACGCGTCGTCGTGCGAGAGGTCAGGCGGTTGCCCGTTCAGGTCGAGGAAGACGACGGCCGCCAGCCACGCCAGCCGCTTGTTCCCGTCGACCAACGCGTGGTTGCGGGCGATCGAGTTCAACAGCGCCGCCACCTTGAGTTCCGGCGTGGCGTAGGCATCCACCCCGAAGGCGCTGGACCTGGGCCGCGCTGCAGCCGAGTCGAGCAGCCCAACATCTCGCACCGGGCCCGCGTCGAGGGCCCGGACCAAGCCGAGCAGGTCCTCCAGGTCGAGGTACTCGACGTCAGTCACACCGTGCCCAGGCGTTCGAGCACGTCACCCCACTGCTCGATCATGCGGTGCGAGCTGTCCCGCACCCGGGCATTGTGGGAGCTGCGTTCGTAGCGATCCAGGACGGCGCGCCGGATGATCTCCTGGCGAGACGCCCCCTCCGAGCCAGCCAACTCGGTCAGGGCGCGATCCAGCTCCTCGTCGGTGCGCAGCGTCAATGCCATGCGGTGACGGTACCAGTCTGATACCAGGCCGGCTCATTGCTCCGAACGGCCCACCTTCCCATGTGCTACGAAGCGCTACACTTGTTGCCGTGAAGACAATCAGTCAGCGGGAGCTGCGCAACGACAACGCCGAGGTCGTGCGCGGCATCGAGAACGGCGAGTCCTACACGATCACCCGCCACGGCGTCCCGGTCGCCCGTCTGGTCCCGGTGACTGAGCAGACTGACCTGCGCTGCGACCGACCAGCCAAGAAGCGGCCAACGTACGCGTCACGGCCGCGAGTCAAGGCTGCCACCCCGACCGCTGATCTGCTGGACGACCTGCGAGGAGACCGTTGAGCCGGTGGTATCTGGACACGTCCGCCGCGCTGAAGCTGCTGGTCGAGGAGGAGCAATCTGACGCCCTCGCACGCACGATCGACGGGGCAGCCCCCGATCTGGTCGGCTGTTGGCTGCTGGACACCGAGCTGCGTCGCGCTGCCCAGCGCGAGGTGAGCCTGACCCAAGAAGCCGTCTCCGACTTCCTCGACGGTGTCGACCTGTACGAGGTACCCGCGTCGCTGTTCCGAGAGGCAGGCCTGCTGCCCGGCACCAATCTCAGGTCGCTCGATGCGCTCCACCTGGCGGCAGCCGTGCGGATCGGCGTCGACCACCTCGTCACCTACGACTCCCGGATGAGCCACTCAGCGCGGGCGCTCGGCGTCAACGTCATCGCTCCTCGCTAGTTGGCTTCGGCCGACCATCGCGCGGCCTCGGTCGGTCGTGATCTCGTCGGTCAGCGTGTCGCGGCACGTCTCCCCCGTCGGCGATCTACTCCCACGCCCGCAGGACGAGCGCGTCGATGCGACCGCTGGTCCGGTAGATGCTGGCAAGCGGGCATACGGAGATCCCGTCGCGCGGCAGCGCGACATCGAGCCACAGTGACCGTCGATCGGCCAAGGCACTCGGCAGGCGCTCGCCTCCGCACAGGAACCGGGAACTGCGGCCGGTGCCAACGCTAAGAAGGGGGGTGGCGCCACCACCTGGATCCTGATGGCGGGTCGCGGCGGCGAGCAAACCGAGAGCAGAGTCTGGGCCCCAGCTGTCCGCGTCGGCCGCCTCGTCGCCGCTGAGCACGGACCGGGTTCCGTTGACGTAGATATCGACCGTGGACGCGAACTCAGGTGCCGCAGCACGCCCGTTCGCGAAGTCAAGCAGCCGCCAGGCCAACCCCTCCCAAGCCAAACGAATAGCGCAGTCCGCCCTCGGGTCCAGTTCGGTCACGAACAGGGTCACGTGGTCTCCGCGCCGGAACCGAGTCCCGACCGCCGGGTTGGTTCGGACAGCACGTCCCGGCACGCGGCAGGCGTACGCCTCTTCCCGTGAAACCTTCAGCCCGCGCTCGGTGAGCATCGTCTCGGCGGCTTCGCCGTCATAGCCGAACACCGACGGAATCCGCTGGATGGCAGGCGCACCGTTGCCAGAGGCCGCCGGCCCGGTCGTCGGGCCACGACCTGGCGAGGGCCCGTCCACGAGGAGTGGGGCTCCGCCGGCAATGAGGAGCACAGCCACCGCCGCCGCCACCGTCGGGGCCAACCAGCGACGTCGCCGAGGGTGGGCCGTGGGAATTGCAGCGCCCGGTGGCACGTCAATCGTGGCCGCCGCCCGGGCCAGCAGGTTGCGCGCCTCAATCTCGGTGAGCATCAGCCGCTCCTCACGATGTTGTGATCGGCTCCGAGCGCGGACAGCGCCCGCGCGGTTCTCGACTTGACTGTGCCGACGGGCACGCCGATCACGTTGGCCGTCTCGCGCTCGGACAGGTCCACGTAGAAGCGGAGCACGAGCACCTCCCGGTGCTCGACCCGCAAGGCGCCCAGCGCACGGCGCACCACCAGGCCGGAGACCAGATCCGCATCGAGGTTGGGCGGCTCGGGAAGCGCGGCAGTCGCCACCTCGCCGTTCCAACGTCGAGCGCGGCTGTCCCGAAGCGCGTTCAGCAGGACCCGATACACGTAGGCCTCGGGGCGCTGCGCGCGCGACACTCGCCGCCAACTCAGCAGACACTTGGTGAGAGTCACCTGGACCACGTCCTCGGCATCATCGATGGCGCAGCCGAGGAGCACCGCCGAGCGCACCAGCGACTGCCGGCGCGAGGCGACGAACTCGGCGAAGTCCACGGACACGACGGTAAGACTGGCTGGACACCGGGTTCGGTTCCACGAATGCCCGAACCGGCGTCGCGTCGCCCTTGACGAGCATGACTGCCCCCGCTAACGTACAACTCGATGGTTGTACGTCTGGAAATCGCTGACGCCGAGGTGGACCGGATCTTCCGGGCCCTCGCGGACGCGACTCGGCGCGACATCCTCCGCCGCACCATGGCGGGCGAGGCGTCGGTGTCACACCTGGCCGCGGCGTACGACATGTCGTTCGCGGCCATCCAGAAGCATGTCGCTGTGCTGGAGGGAGCTGGTCTGGTGACCAAGCAGCCCCTCGGCCGCGAACGCATCGTCCGCGGCAACCCCGAGACGATCCGCCAAGCCCAAGACCTGCTGCACCGGTACGCGGAGATCTGGCGTTCCCGAATCGACCGGCTCGACACGCTCCTCGCCGAGGACTGAACAAGGAGACCCGTATGCCCCTCACGTCCGTCACCCGCGACACCGACGCCCTCACGCTGACCATGGTCGCCGACTTCCCAGCCGGCGTAGAGCGCCTGTGGGAGGCCTACGTCGACCCGCGGCAGCTGGAGAGGTTCTGGGGTCCGCCGACCTACCCAGCCACCTTCACCCGCCACGACGCGGCCGGCGGCGGCCGGTCGGCGTACACGATGACGGGTCCCCGACGGGGACACCCACGGCGGCTACTGGGAGTGGCTGTCGGTCGAGCCGCACAAGAGCTTCGAGGTCCGTGACGGGTTCATGGCGCCGGACGGCGAGCCCAACCCTGAGCTGCCGTCGATGCGTATGCGGTTCGTCTTCGAGGAAACCGACGCCGGCTCGCGGGTCACCACCACGACGCACTTCGCCTCCCTGGCCGACCTCGGGCAGCTGCTCGAGATGGGCATGGAGGAGGGCCTGCGCGAGGCGATGGGCCAGATGGACGCGGTGCTCTCCGACTTCACCTCGTTCGCCGCCGGACAGGCCACAAGCAGCCAACTCCTGTCCGACACCCAAGCACGGATCAGCCGGGTGATCCGGGGCACCGTCGAGCAGGTCTGGCGCGCCCACAACGACCCCGACCTGCTGCAGCGCTGGCTGCTCGGCCCCGACGGCTGGACGATGCCGGTCTGCGAGATAGCCAGCACGGTCGGAGACAAGTACCGCTACGAGTGGGAGCCGGTCGACGGCGCCGATGGCCGTTTCGGCTTCGAGGGCGAGCTGCTTGAGTCGGCACCGCCGTACCGCCAAGTGACGACCCAGCGGATGATCGGCATGCCTGGCGAGGGCACCGTCAACGAGCTCACGTTCACCGCGGTCCCCACTGGCACGCTGCTCGCCGTCGTGATGTCGTTCCCCGACGTCGACACCCGGGACGCCATCTTGGCCACCGGGATGACCGACGGGATGGAGACCAGCTACGCACGGCTGGAGGCCGAGGTTCTGGCCTAGCCGCGGACCAGAGCCGCGTGGACCGAATTGATCCGAGCGCGCGTGGTTTCGGCACACGTACCCGGTCTGTCGGCACCGCATCCCGGTGGGAACCCCGCCAGGTCGCAGCGCCACGGCAGAGTCGCTCAGTGGCGGTCCCACGACCGCCGAGGGGTCGTCAACCAGTGGGCGAGCGCCGCGCGCGCCGGTTCACGTGGTATCGATGGTGGCGCCGATGACGGGGAACGCCGAGCTCTTCAGGGAGGCGAGCCGAGATGGCCCGCGACATGCAGATCACCTTCGACTGCGCCGACCCGGCCGGGTTGGCCGGGTTCTGGGCCGAGGCCCTCGCCTACACGTTGCAGGACCCTCCCCCCGGCTTCGAGTCGTGGGAGCAGGCCCTGGAGGCGATGGGCGTACCGCCCGAGAACCGCAACGACGCGTCCGCGCTGGTCGACTCCGAGGGCTCCGGGCCGCGCCTGTTCTTCCAGCGGGTTCCGGAGCACAAGCAGGCCAAGAACCGTGTGCATCTCGACGTGCGAGCCGCCCCCGGCCTTGAGGGCGACGCGCGGATGACCGCTCTGGAGGCGGAGGTCGAGCGGCTCGTCTCCCACGGGGCCACCCGGCTCGGGCGCCACGAGCCCGCTCCCCCGCTCAGCGCCGGTCACATCGTGCTGGCCGACCCCGAGGGGAACGAGTTCTGCCTCGACTGATCAGCCACCCGGCGCGACTAGCGACATCAGCGCGGTCCGGATCGCGATTCCCAGGTCACGAAAACAGCCGGTGGTGATGCAATGAGTGCCGAGGCCTCACTCACCGCCTGTGGGCAGTCGGCCGGCTTCGGGGCGGATGGGCCTTTCACCGGCCGCGAGCCGATCGTCAGGTCATCGACCCGGGAGCGCGGGTTCCTCGCCGTCGGGACCCAACTTTCGAGGTCGGTGCCAACCTGAATGGCCGCTCAAGGCGTATTACATGCAGACGGTTGGAGGAGGCCGGGGTGGCATCGCTCGAACAGGAGGACGACGGCGCCTCGTTCACTGCGTGGGCGTATGCAGCGCAGCGACGGCTGATGCGCTCGACCTTCTTGTTGACCGGTGACCTGCACCGCGCCGAGGACCTGGTGCAGGAGGCGCTGGTCAAGGTCGCGGACCGGTGGGTACGGGTGCGTGATGCCAACCCGGACGCCTACGTGCGGACCATCATCTTCCGCGACAACGTCTCGTGGTGGCGGAGGGGGCCCGTACTGGTTGCCAACGTCCCCGACCGCCCAGCGGAGCACGACGACGACTCGACCGAACGGCGACTGGTGGTGCAGGCGGCGTTGGGCCGGCTCACGCCGAAGCAGCGCGCGGTGCTGGTGCTGCGGTTCTACGACGACCTGAGCACGCAGGAGACCGCGCACATCCTCGGTGTCAGCACCGGCACGGTGAAGAGCCAGACCTCGGCCGCGCTTGGGCGGTTGCGTACGCAGGCACCGCAGCTGCGGGGCCTGTTGAGCACGGATGGAGGATCCTGATGGACCACGGCGACGTTCAGCGGCTGCTGCGAGCAGGCGTCGAGGGCCTGCCCGAGCGGGACCTCAGTGCCGCCGTCTGGGCGCGGTCCCAACGACGCCGGAGGATCCGACGCACCACAGCGGTGCTGGGTGCTGTCACCGCGGCTTCGGCGCTGGTCGTGGTCTCGGCAGTGGTGCTGGGCGACGACATCCCGGACCAGCGCGGCACCCCGGCGCCGGCAACCTCAGCGCCGGCACCCTCGACGCCCATAAGCGCTGCCCGGCTCTGTCAGCGGAGTCCGGACGACTGCGCGCTTTCGGGGGTCGTGCCCTCCCGCATCGTTCAGGCGCGCTGGCGCCCGGATCGCGTCGCCACGCTGCCGTGGCTGGAGACCAACGTCCCCCGCAGCCTCGACGTCGACGGCGCCGTGTCGCTGTCCGACGACCCGGTGCAGGCAGCCGTGCTGGCCGTGGAGCGGTCCCGCAACAAGGGGGGCGAGCTCTTCGTGCTGGGCAGCGACCGGCGATGGCGCCTGGTGGACTCGCCGCGGCTGGTTCCGGCCACCGACGCGCTGGGCTACGGGTCGGGGAGTCTGCAGTCGACCAGCCTGTCCGCGGACGGGCGGATGCTCGCGGTGCCGCAGCCGCAGTCGATAGTTGTGATCGATCTGTCCACCGGCGATCACCGCCGCTACGACGTGCCGGGCTTCAACGTGACCGCCATCTGGGACCCAGACGGCGAGCACGTCCTCACGAAGACCAAGAGGGGCCGGCACGGCCGAGTGCTCGACCTTCGCGACGGCTCGCTGCGCGAGGTCGACTACGTCGGCGTCCCGTATGCCACCACGTACGCCCCCGACGGGGCGGCGGTGGAGCTGCACGAGGCGAGCGGGGGGTCGGCTTGGCCCTGGGAGATGCGCACGTACGGCCAGCGCGGGACCAGTGCCGTCGCGCTCAGCGTCCAGCCGCGCACCAACTTCTTCACCACAACCACCGCTGCCAGTGCCGATCGGTTGGCGTTCATGCGGCAGGTCACAGGGTTGGCACTCCCCGCGGGACCGGACCGAGAGAGACGGACCGGTGGTAGTGGACCGGGCGACCGGGCGACCGGCGCGAACCTCGCACAGCTGCCGATGTCGTACGGGCTCGCCTTCGACACCACCCCGCTGGGCTGGGTGGACGATCAGACGCTGCTGATGCGGGTAGGCGACAACGTCTTGTCCTGGGAGTTCGAGACCGGTGAGCTGCAGCGCATCGCGACAATGGACGGTCCGGGGACCCTCGCGGCTGCGCCGGCGTTGATCGACCGCTTTGGGCGGTAACGCGACGGCTTGTCCAGCACCAGACAAGGCCGTCGGCGAACAGTTCGGCCGAGGCTTGGCCGAACCGCTTGACGCCGCATCGACCCACGTTTACGTTTTCCGCTCCTAGCGAGCGAGATCGCCGGGCAGGGGGCCCGCGCGTGCGTGAGGGGCTGGCGGACCGCTCCGCCGACAAGGCCGGTGATCCGTGATGTTCGCTCGAGTGGGCGGCAAGTCTTGCCGACCCGACGCCACCCTGTTCGCCGTCACGTTGACGCTTGCGCTCGGCGCAGCGAGCTTGACTGCGGCGCCGCCGCCGGCACTGGCCGCAGACCGTGCCCTGTGGGTGTCGGCCGGCAGCGGGGACGCGCCTCCGCCGCCCGAGGGTGTCTACATGCAGCCGCGCTACCGGGCTTTCGCGGCCAAGGTCACGGAGCGGCGGAACTGGCCCATCACGAAGGTGCAGGTGCGCTACCGGTTGGACCGAGACGCCGACTTCACCGTTCGCCGCCCACACAAGCCCAACCGCATCGACTTCATCGACGACCTGAGCCCAAGGCGCGGGTACTTCGCCTCTGTTCGGGAACGCACCGGCGCAGGCTGGAGCGCCTGGAGCGAGACCGCCGGGCCCTTTGAGACCGGCGCCGGCAGACTCGCGGGTCGGCCGGAGTCGCTCGGCCAGGACGGCACCTTCGTGCAGCGGTCCTACGACATCAAGCAGCCGTACATGCACCTCCGTGACGACTCCGGCCTTGTCCGGCACCTCGACGGGTCCGATACGCCGGTCAAGTCGACGGACGAAGACGGTCGGCTGGTGCAGACCTCGGCTTTCAGCATCTCCCGTGACATGGACCGACTCGTCTACGACGAGGCGGGAACCGGTGACAGCTACCTGCGCTACGACGACGACAACGCCGTCCCCCTAGTCGAGCGGGTAGCAACGCTCAATAGCGGCACGTGTGGCTCGCTGCTCGACGTCGAGGTGGCGATGCACAGCGTGGTGTGGCAGTGCGGATCAACGGTGCGGTCGCTGTCCATTTCGGCAGGCGACAGTTACCCGGGCAAGATCGTCACAGAGTCGGCGAAGCCGATCCGAGGTGGCTTGTCTCTCTACAACGACCAGGGCGTAGACATCGTGCTTATCGACGAACAGCCAGATGGCGCCGACCGGGCTCTGTTATCCGGGGCACGCCAGTAACTTCCCCGAGACAATCCCTGTGCCGGAGGGTGCTGACCTCGAGGGAGTCAACGTCGCTGCCGACACCTCCCACCGGGCGTTGGTCTACGTGACCGAGGACGGGCAGTCGCGGCTTGACCTCAGCAAGCGAGGCGGTCCTACCCGCACGTACCCACTACCGCCGGCCGACTACACGAATGCGGCCGTCACCGTGGCCGACGAGGGCCTGCACGTGCAGATCGTCACCCGCAACACGGCGTCAGCGACCGAATGGTTCGTCAGCTACGACAGGTTGTCCCGCACGTTCAACAAGCGTCGGGCGTGCCCTGACGGCGATGCGTCGGTCACGAACATCTCGTCGACGCGCACCAACAAGGAGTCGGTGTATGGCTGTCAGTACGCCGACGGCACGGCCGAGGCGATGCGGGTCAGGCTGGTCAAGACCCGCTGAGGGGTCGACGAGCCGTGGATCGCAGTAACGTCGCAGATCATCGGCAGCGCGTGGGACCCCTCGGACTACGGCGTGCTGCGGCTGCCGTCCGGGCGACTGGTGCGAGGCCGGGGGCTCCGCCGAGCCGCGCCCGACGGCTCACCACCCAACTTCGCCCTGCATCTGCTCGGCCTGCAACCGCCCCCGGCCGACTGCGAGGTGCGGTGGGTCAGGTGGCGCGACTACGGCCTGCCCCGAGACCGCGACGACGCCGCCGACGCACTGCGGGAGGCTTGGCGGCGGGCCAAGCACGAGCGGGTCGAGATCGCATGACAGGCGGGCGAGGTCGCACCGGCACGGCATTGGCCTGCGTCGCCGTGTTGGACGGTGTGCCGACCGCCCACGCCGTGGACTTCGTCCGACAGCACTACGACACGCGTGCGGTGGAGGCGCCGTGGCAGCGCCGGTACGTCGCCCGCTTCCTGTCCTGGTAGTCGCAGTGGTCAATCGATGGCAAGCCACGCAAGATGCCCGTTCCCGTCGACATGGTGATTATGGAACGTCACATGGTAGCGTAATACCATGCGAACTACCATCGACCGGGCGGGGCGAATCGTCGTCCCTAAACCGCTTCGGGATCTGCTGGGCTTCAGCGCCGGCACTGAGCTGGAGGTCGAAGCGGTCGACGGTCGCCTCGAGGTGATCGCGCCTTCGCGAGTCCGCGTCGAGGAGGGACCGCACGGCCCCCACTTTGTCGCAGCGGACGCTCGGCCGTTGAGCACCGCGGAGGTGCGCGAGCTGATGGAACGGGGCCGGCGCTGACCGACAAAGACCGCGGCGACCTGACCGCCGACACGAGCGTGGTCGTCGCGGCACTGTCGACCTGGCACGAGCAGCACGAGGTAGCAGCGAACCCGATCGCGGGGGTTACCACACTGCCTGCGCACGTCGTCATCGAGGCGTACGCGGTGCTCACCCGACTACCCGGCGGTCTCGCCGTCCCTGCAGCCCAGGCGGCCTTGACTTTGTCTCGGCGGTTCCCGAACCAACCCTGGGGCTTGGCCCGGCCAGAGCGCGCTGACGTGCTGCGCACCCTGGCCACCGCGGGGGTGCTCGGCGGTGCCACCTACGACGGTCTGGTCGGGCTTGAGGCGCAGTCAAACGCATGCAGATTGCTGACCCTCGACCAGCGGGCACAATCCACCTACCGACGCCTAGGCGTCGCCTTCGAGCCGGTCTAGCTGCCCTTCGGTGCTCCGGCGATCCGACAGGACTCCTGCAGCAGCTCGCCGAGCTCGCCGGCGTTCACGTGGTCGCGTCACACGATCTCGACCAACGTGCCTGGACATCACAGCTAGGTCACCCCCGGCATCGCCAGACACAGCCGCCGGACGTTGTTCGCGGTGGTCATCGGCGCGTTCTGGACCAGACCTCCACCCGGTTGTTATGCGGCTGGCGTACGCGTCGCACGAAAGTTGGCACGCGCATCAGATGTGCCATCATGTGATGATTGCTATCGTGCTTAGGAGGGAAGAGGTTGTGCGCACCACACTCGCCCTGGACGATGACCTGCTCGCCGAGGCCCAGCGTCTCACCGGCACCATGGAGAAGACCACCCTGGTCCGCGAGGCACTGCGCGCCCTCGTGGAACGAGAGAGCGCCCGACGCTTAGCCCGACTCGGCGGTACCGAGCCAGGGCTTGGCGACGTACCCCGGCGGCGTAGTCGCCCGCGGTGATTCTGGTCGACACCTCACTGTGGATCGACCATCTCCGGAGCGAGCACCCAAGGCTGTCGGCGCTGTTGAATCACGGCGACGTGCTGGTCCATCCGTGGGTGACTGGGGAGATTGCGCTCGGCACGCTCCACCACCGCGAGGAGATTCTTGGGCTCTTGCGCGGATTGCCGCAGGCCATCGTGGCCGACCACGACGAGATGCTGCGCTTCATCGACCACCACGACCTGTTCGGGGCTGGAATCGAGTATGTGGACGCTCATCTGCTCGCCTCGAGCAGGCTCACGCCGGACTCCGCGCTGTGGACAAGGGACAGGCGCCTGTCGGCCGTCGCAGAAAGTCTCGGACTAGCATATCAGCCGCCGCCCGCCAGACCGTAGTGTCGGGACCCGCGCGGACTGCCTGGGTGTGCGCAAACGCACCACGCGACCCGTGGGTCGTGGGACGTTTGCGCACAGTGGTCAGCGTCGCGTGCCTGCTGGCTGGGGCAACGGCTGTGGGGTGGACCCTGCTCGTCTTCAGTCGCGCCAGCATGGTCGCCGCAGCCGCCACCCTGCGACTGCGCGGCGGAGCGATCTACCACCCGGCTCCTGCCTCGGTGCTCTGTCCGCGGAAAGCTCGTGCCGGTGCCCTGACAGTGCGTACCCGGCCGAGCCGCTTTCCCCGCCACCCGTAGCGTCATCATGACGGGATGGCTGTCCATCTGATGACCGCGCGACTTCGCCTGCGTGAGTTCACCGAAGCAGACGTCGACAACCTCGTGGCGCTCGACGGCGACCCCGAGGTCGTGCACTTCATCACCGCGGGCCGGCCGACCCCGCAGGTCGAGATCGAGCAGGAGATCCTGCCCCGCTGGCTGCGGTACTACGACGAGTCACCGGGGCTTGGCTTCTGGGCAGCCGAGGAGAAGGCGTCCGGAGCTTTCGTTGGCTGGTTCCACCTGCGCCCCGGCGATGGGCACGGCTACGACGAGCCGGAGCTCGGCTACCGGCTCCGCCGCTCGGCCTGGGGGAAGGGGTATGCGACCGAGGGCTTGCGGGCGTTGATCGACAAGGCGTTCGCCGAGCTGTCCATCACGCGGGTGCTTGCCGAGACCATGGCCGTGCACACCGCCTCGCGGCGGGTGATGGAGAAGAGCGGTCTGCGCCAGGTGCGGCTGTTCCACGCCGACTGGCCGGTCAAGATCCCCGGCGACGAGCACGGGGACGTCGAGTACGCCCTCGACCGGACGGAGTGGGAAGCACACCTGGCTGAAGAGCGCTAACCGGCCTTCGGCGCGTCAGCGATCCGGTACGACTCGGCCAGCAGCTCACGGAGCTCGCCGGCGTCCACGTGGTCGAGGCGTACCAGGACGAGCCTCAACGACCGGTCGTGGTGCGGGGTCCAGAAGTAGGTCTGCGGTGCGGTGCCCGCCAGCGCGTCCCGCTCGTCGGTCTTGACCGTCACGACTGCGTCCTCCCACATGCGCGCCATCAAGGTGCGGGCGAACCAAGCGGGTCGGTCCCAGCTGGTGCGTTCGCTCACCCCCGGCATGGCGAGGCAGAGGCGTCGAACGTCGTCCTCGGTGACCATGTGACCACTGTCTCGAATCCTGTGCCGCACCTCCACCGCAGCGGTCGAGACCACCGCGTCGTGGAGCCCCCGCAGGCATGCCCGTACGTCCTCATGCACATGGTCGGTGGGGCGTCGTAGCCTGACGCCGACCGATTGATCTGTCAGGCACGAGGAGGCACCGCGGGTGACACGGCGAGGTTCAGTCCGTTGGTAGCGGCCCGCACATTCGACGGTCCCCCGCCGCCGTGGGTCAACCGGCTGAGCGACGCCAGCCTGCGGCACCGACTCGGGTCCGGGGCGTTCGAGCGAGGCGTCAGATACGCCCGCGACAACGCGGTCACGTCGGTCTCCACCGGCGACCGCGGGCGCATGCTGATGGCGACGGTCCGGGGCAGCGGCCGCAGCAGCTACCAGACCCTTGTCGCTGTCGAAGGCGACCGCCCCGACGGCTCGGTCCGATGGACCGGCCGGTGCAGCTGCCCGGTGCGGCAGGACTGCAAGCACGTCGCGGCCGTCATCCTGACCACTCGGCACCGCCTGGCCGGTACCCAGCAACCAGCGAAGGCGTCCTGGGAGATGCAGCTCGCCGATCTCGTCCGCCCCGAGCCCGAGCCAGAGCGCGCGGAGGCGAGGCTGGGTCTCCAGCTGGACGTGGTCACCCGCAAGCCCAGCCGGTACGCACACTCCCCGGTCGCCGTGCCACGGCTGCGGCTTCGGCCCGTGACTCCGGGCAAGTCCGGCGACTGGATCAAGACGGGTGTGTCCTGGCGCGAGCTGCACACGACACACAGCCGGGTGCCGATCGGCGCCCACCCGCTAGAGGCCGTGCTCGCGATCGTTACACAGTATCGCGCCGGCCAGCCGGCGTACGTCTCCCCCTACTCAGACCCGCAGATCCATCTCGACGACCTCGGTCGGAACGGATGGCGGCTGCTGGCCACGGCGCAGGAGTCGGGCGTCCAGCTGCTGCGCGGTGGTCGATCACGCTCGGCTCCCCGAGCCGGCGACGCCGAGCTCACGGGGCCGGCCGTACAGCTGGCCCAGGGGCCGGCGTCGATCGTGCTGGACCTCCGCCAGCCCGCGCAGGCAGACGTCGAGCTCGCCGTCGTCGTACGCATTCCGGGCGAGGCTGACCTGGCCCCCGATCGTGTCAGCGCCGTGGGCGACCCCGCACACGGGCTGTTCGTCGACGACCCTGACCGGCTGCTGCTGGCGCCCTTCGACCGGCCGCTGGACGACGCGACCAGCCGGCTGCTGACCGGCGGGGCCGCCGTCTCGATCCCCGCCGACGACATGCCCAGGTTCCTCTCCGGGTTCTACCCCGCTCTGCGGCACCGGGTGCGGTTGGACTCCACCGACGGCAGCGTCACGTTCCCTGACATCCAGCCGCCCCGCCTCGCGCTCGCGGTGCGGTTCGAGCCGCGGCACCGCACCGCCCTGCACTGGGAGTTCGCCTACGAGCTCGACCAGGAGGTCGTCCGGGTCCCGATCGACCGGACCACTGCCGACCCGACCAGGGACGTCACCGCCGAGGATGCGCTGCTGGAGAGCCTGGTGGAGCTCGATGCCGTTCCCGGTCTGCGGGTCGACGTCGGGTCGCAGCGCAGGCTGGTGCCGGACACCGGGCTGGAAGGCCTCGACACCGCGATCTTCGCGGAGCAGGTGCTGCCCGGTCTGTCGGCGCGAGACGACATCTGGCTGGACGTCGATGGCACGCCGGCCGACTACGTCGAGTCCGACCAGGCGCCGCTCATCTCGGTGTCGGCCAGCGATTCCGCAGACCCCGAGGCAACCGACTGGTTCGACCTCGGCATCGCGGTGTCCGTCGGCGGCCAGGACGTGCCCTTCGCCCGGCTGTTCACCGCCCTGGCCGGCGACGAAGGACACCTGATTCTCGACAGCGGTACGTGGTTCCGGCTGGACCGGCCCGAGCTGCAGGCGATGCGCCGTCTCATCGAGGAGGCCCGGTCCCTCGAGGACCGCGACAGCGACAGCCTGCGCGTCACCCCGTGGCAGGCGGGGCTGTGGGAGGAGCTGGTCAGTCTCGGGGTCGTCGAGCATCAGAGCGAGCGCTGGTCGCGCACGGCCGGGGCGCTGCTCGACCTGGAACAGGTCCCGCGGCCCGACCCACCGGCTGCCCTGTGCGCCAAGCTGCGGCCGTACCAGCTCGACGGGTACCAGTGGCTGAGCCTGCTCTGGGATCACCAGCTCGGCGGCATCCTCGCCGACGACATGGGGCTTGGCAAGACGCTGCAGACCCTGGCCATGGCGGCCCGTGCGCACGAGCGGGGGACCCTCACCGAGGAGGCCCCGCTGTTGATCGTGGCGCCGACCAGCGTGGTGTCGACGTGGGCCAGCGAGAGTGCGCGGTTCTGCCCCCAGCTGCGGGTGGTGACGGTGACCGAGACCGAGAGCCGCAGCGGGAGTTCGGTGCGCGGCGTGACCGCCGGCGCTCACCTCGTGGTCACCTCGTACGCGCTGCTTCGGATCGACGAGGAGGCCTACCGCCGCGTGAGCTGGAGCGGTCTCGTCCTCGACGAGGCGCAGTTCGTCAAGAACCACCAGGCCAAGACCTACCAGTGCGCCCGGCGCCTGCCCGCTCCGTTCAAGCTGGCGATCACCGGCACCCCGCTGGAGAACTCGCTGATGGACCTGTGGTCGTTGCTGTCGATCGCTGCACCGGGCCTGTTCCCGCACCCGCAACGGTTCACCGAGCTCTACCGCAAGCCGATCGAGAGCGGCCGGTCGCCGGAGCGGCTGGCCACACTCCGCCGCCGCATCCGGCCGCTGATGCTGCGGCGGAGCAAGGAGCAGGTCGCACCGGAACTGCCGCCCAAGGTGGAACAGACGCTCGACGTCGTCCTGAACCCCCAGCACCGACGTGTCTACGACAAGCACCTCCAACGGGAGCGGCAGCGCGTCCTGGGACTCATCGGCGACATGCAGCGCAACCGCATCGCGATCTTCCGGTCCTTGACGCTGCTGCGCCAGCTAAGCCTGGACGCCTCGCTCATCGACGACCGCTATGCCGGGAGGATCCGTTCGAGCAAGGTCGACACGCTGATGGAGCAGTTGCACGAGGTCGCGGCCGAGGGACACCGGGCGCTGGTGTTCAGCCAGTTCACCGGCTTCCTGGCCCTCGTACGCAAGCAGCTTCGGGCCGACGGCATCGCGCACTGCTACCTCGACGGGCGCACCCGGGACCGGCCGCGACGCATCGCCGAGTTCACCGGCGGAGACGCCCCCGTGTTTCTGATCAGCCTCAAGGCGGGCGGCTTCGGTCTGAACCTCACCGAGGCCGACTACGTGTTCGTCCTCGACCCGTGGTGGAACCCCGCCGCGGAGGCCCAAGCGATCGACCGGACCCACCGCATCGGCCAGGACAAGACCGTCATGGTCTACCGCCTCGTCGCCACCGACACCATCGAGGAGAAGGTCGTCGCTCTGCAGCAACGCAAGCGCGCCCTGTTCGCCCGCGTGGTCGACGAGGACGGCGCCCTCGCCGCCCAACTGAGCGCCGACGACATCCGCGGCCTGTTCGAACGCTGAGCACGAGTCTTCCCTCAGGCCACCGGCACGCGGTGGTGGCGGAACCGACCGCCACCATGCTGCGTCGAACGGGCATGCGTCGCTGGATGAGCACAGCAACACTCGCCGCGAAGTTGCTGTCCGGTTGCTCCACCGGTACGGCCGCCAAAGAAGGCACTGTCGGCGAGACCGCACCAGCAACTGGCGGAGCAGCGAGTCTGATGGTCGAGACGACCACCGGAGCCGGCCAGGGCGGAGCCTTGTATACCGAAGGTGCAGTTGCCGAGCTCCGGCTGCTTGATCCAAGCGGCGTCGAGGTCGCGACCCTGCGTGCCGGACGGGATCCGCTGGTGTTCCGCGACCTTGCCGCCGGCAGCTACGTGCTGAAGCCGGCGCTGCTGCCCTGCAGCGGCAGCTGCGACATCCTCGACGATCGCACCGACGGTTGTCGCGGCGCGGTCGACGTGGCCGGACGCAGCACGGTGACCGTGCACTTCCGGGTCGGCGCGGACTGCGAGATCGAGCGCTGATCGCCTGGTCGTGGTCCCTGCGCCGCTTCTGGCAGCCTGTTGCGGTGACATCGACGACCGGAGGCCCTCCCGCCGCATCCGTACGGCGGTGGCGTCGGCGCCTCGCCGACGAGCGCGCCGAGGCCGAGCTCTACCGGTCCCTGGCAGCCCGCCGCCGCGGCGAGGACCGCGAGATCCTGCTCGGCATCGCCGACGCCGAGACCCGGCACGCCGCCCACTGGGAGCAGCTGCTCGGAGCAGACGTCGGCCGCCCGCAGCGGGGCAGTCTGCGCACCCGGGCACTGATCGCGCTGGCCCGGCGGTTCGGGTCGGTGTTCGTGCTTGCGCTGGTGCAGCAGGCCGAGGCGCGCACGCCGTACGACGCCGACCTCGACGCCACCCGGTCGATGGCCGCCGACGAGCGGCTGCACGTGGAGGTCGTGCGCGGGCTCGCCGCCCGCGGGCGGGCCCGGGTGTCGGGCACGTTCCGCGCCGCCGTGTTCGGCGCCAACGACGGCCTCGTCAGCAACCTGGCGCTCGTCCTCGGCGTTGCGGCGGGCGGTGTACAGACGCGTGTCATCCTGCTCACCGGCCTGGCCGGACTGCTCGCCGGCGCCCTGTCCATGGGCGCCGGCGAGTGGATCTCGGTGCGGTCCCAGCGTGAGCTGCTCGCCGCCTCCAGGCCAAACCCCGGCACGCAGGACCTGGTCGCGCAGCTCGACGTCGGCGCCAACGAGCTGGCCCTGGTGTACCGCGCGCGAGGGATGCCGGCGGACGAGGCCGAGCAGCGGGCGGAAGCCGTCCTGCACCGGCACGAGCCCGCGCACGACGCGACATCCACTGACGCACTGGACGCGGTCGGCTCATCGATGCGCGCGGCAGTGTCCAGCTTTGCGTTCTTCGCTTGCGGCGCGGCGGTGCCGGTGCTGCCGTATGCGGCCGGGTTGTGGGGGCTGGCGGCGCTCACCGTGGCGTGCGTGCTGGTCGGCCTGGCACTGCTGGTCACCGGCGCGGTGGTGGGCATCCTGTCCGGTGGCCCGCCACTGAGCCGGGCGCTGCGCCAGCTGGCCATCGGGCTCGGTGCGGCGGCAGTCACGTACATCGTGGGAGCACTGGTCGGCACCGCGCTCGGCTGAGTACGGTGCGCAAGATGACGCGCTACCGATATCTCGACGGCATGGGCGACGTGGTCGCCGAGCACGACTTCGACGACCGTGACACGGCGCTGGCATGGCCCTTTGACGACCACGGGAGCGACGAGGAGATCGACGACGAGGTGCAGCGGGTGGAGTACCTCGGCCCCGAGGGCGACTGGCGCTGGGCCGGCCCGCTGCAGGGCTGAGGGAGCGGCGCCGCGCGGAGGACGTAACGCGTCCCGCACGTCACAGCAACACCGTGGACTCGGGCCGGTGCTTGTGTGGCCGCATTCGTCCCATACGTCCACCGAGGAGCCACCGTGACGCAACCAGCCCCCTCTGCCCCGGACATCGACGGTGCGCTAGCTGCCCGCACCCTCAGCCACGGCATCGGCCGACGCGCGATGCTGCGCGGGACCGCAGCGCTGGCGGCCGCCGGCGCGCTGGAGCACTCGATGGCCGCCCCGGCCGCGGCGGCGCCGGGCCACGGCGGCGCCGACGGTCCCGCACCGGGCCCGGGCTTCCCGATCCTGCAACCGGGCACCGGTCGTACCCGGGCACCTACGTGCCGGCACGTGCCGGCGAGGTGTTCTGGGGCCAGCTGCCCAACCGTACGAGCCAACCCATCGCGGTCGTGAGCTCCGGCAGCATCGTCACCCTGGACACGATCTCGCACGAAGGCGTGCTCGAGGACCAGGGACAGGACCCGGTCGACTACTTCACGTCGTTCGGCGTGCCCCGACGTCAGATCCTCAACGACGCGGTGCGGGTCGCCGCAAGCAGCGGGCACGACGGCCCGGGACCGCACGTCGTCACCGGACCCGTCGCCGTACGCGGCGCACAGCCCGGCGACGTGCTCAAGATCGAGGTCCTCAAGCTGGCGCTGCGGGTTCCGTACGGGGTGGTCTCCAACCGCGAGGGCAAGGGCGCCCTGCCCGGCGAGTACCCCGAGGCGTCCCGCGGCGTGCCGGCGTGCCGGCGTACGAGAAGTACCTCAACGAGGGCAACAACGTCAGCGTGTTCACGAAGGTCGCCAAGGAGCGTGGCCGCTGTCGCGGGGTGCTGCCCGGTGACGTGCCGGCGGGCTTCGGGCTGGCGCCGTTCATGGGGATCATGGGTGTCGCCCGCGACACCGCGGCGCTGGTGGACTCGGTCCCCCCGACCGACGCGGGCGGCAACATCGACATCAACGACCTCACCGCGGCTCGACGCTGTACCTGCCCGTGCAGGTTCCGGGCGGGATGTTCTTCAGCGGTGACCCGCACATGGCCCAGGGTGACGGGGAGGTCGCGCTGACCGCCATGGAGGGGTCGCTGCGGCCGACGTTCCGCCTGACGCTGGTGAAGCGTGGCGCCGCCGGCGCCCCCAAGCTGGCGTTCGACCACCCGTTCGCCGAGACGCCGGACTTCTGGATCCCGATCGGGCTCAGCGACCCGGACGGCCCCGAGAGCGGCGGCAACGAGACCAGCCTGGACGTCGCGATGAAGACCGCCGTACGCAACGCGATGGCGTTCCTCACCCAAGAGCTGGGTATGGACGGGCCGGTCGCCTACACCTATCTCAGCGCGGCCACCGACTTCGAGGTCTCGCAGGTGGTGGACCGCACGACCGGGATCCACGCGCTGATCCGCAAGGCCGACCTCGGCGCGAAACGCCACCGCCGCTAGCCCTCGCGAGAGTTGTGACTGGCACGATGCGTTAGAACGCATCGTGCCGGTGACAACTCAGCGGGAGCGGCGGCGCTCGCGCCAGGCGGCCACCTCGGCGTCGATGTCGCGGGTGGGCGTGATGACCGGTGGACCGCCGAGCAGCTGACGCCGCGCTTCGACGACCCGGCGGTTGAAGTCCTCGACCGTACGTTGCACTGCGGCCGCGGTCCGCTCCCGGTCGAGCCGGGCGTCCAGCTCTGCGTCCTCCTTGCGAAGCGCGAGCGCCGGCGGCAGCACCCCGGTTATCTGCTCACGCTCGATCAGCTGCTTGACCCACCAGTTGGGATCGTGCGGACGATCGAATCCCGGGATCGGCTTGCCGGCGCCCGGGAGGTTGTCGAAGTCGCCGCGCTCCATCGCACGGCGGACCTGCATGTCCACCCACAGCGTCCGCTGCTCCATGCGCCGGGCGGCTGCCGCGTCGTCCGGCTGCTCCGGCTGCTCCCGGTCCCCCCGGGACTCCCTCTTCATGGAGCGGTCCATTCAGCCGAAGGGGTCGATCCCGCTGGCGGCGGCTTCCGCGCGGATATCGTCGGCCACATCAGGGGCGGCCTGGGCGTACATCTGCCGGATCGCGGCCCGACCCTGCCCCGCCCTGCCCTGCTGCTCCAGCAGGGACGCGGCGGCGAACGTCTCGGTGTAGCCGAGCTCCGGCCCGAGCGTCTCGCCGAACGACTCCAGCGCGTCGATCACGCCGGCGCGCCCGTCCTGACCACGCACCGGCTCGTACAGGGTCACGCGCTCGAGGCGCTGCGCCAGCCGGAAGCCGGGGACCTCCTCGTCCCAGGGCTCGGTGCGCGGCTCGCAGCGACCCGGCACCGCGCACTGGCCGTTGACCACCACGTAGACCGGACCGCTGCGGGGCAACCGGTCGAGGACCGGGAGGGCATTCTCGATCGTCGTGACGTACGGCGTGTCGCCCATGTAGCGGGGGCGACCGAGGAACGGCTGGCGGGTCTGCCCCACCGGGCTCGGCCGGCTGTAGAGCACGATCGCGTCGTCGGGCACGTCCTCGGTCAGGGCGTCGGAGACCTGGCCGAAGTCCGGGGCGGCGTTGGTCACCAGGATCGTCGCGGTGAAGGGCAGCTGGCCGACCAGGACCCCACCTAGCACCGCCGCCACAGCGATCCGCAGCCAACGGGACGCCTTGTGGTCGGCGACGACCGTGGCGGCAGCGACCAGCAGGAGGACGAAAACGGGCAGGAAGAAGAAAGCCGCCCGCGCGCGGTAGGGCAGGGTCTCGAACGGGAACTTGTTCAAGAAGTGGTAGACGAGCACGAAGGTCACCGGACCCGCCATGAGCGGCCACCAGAACACCCAGCTGAACAGCTGCCGCCGCGACGAGGCGATCAGCAGCGCGGCGGCCAGGGCAATCAGCGTGAGCGGCCACCACGAGTACCAGTGCGCCAGCAGCGGGACGACGCTGGTCACGATCTCGCGACTGCCCGCGCCGAGCCGGCCGACGATCCCGGTCGGGCTGGTGTCGAGGAAGTTGTCCGCGGTGTAGGCGAGCACCAGGTACATCGGCACTCCGAAGGCGATCAACGCCGTGAGGGCAATCGTCATGACCGGCCCGGTCTGGTCCCACCGGAAGCGCCCGCGCAGCGAGAACCACGCCAGAGTCGCCGCGGTCACCCCGAGGAACACCGTCGGCTCCGGCACCCGCGTCAACGGCAGCGCGGCCGCGGTGATCCCGGCCACGACCAGCCAACCCGGGCGGCGCTCGTCGAGCCACCGGTGCACCGCGTACGCGAACAGCAGCATCAAGAACAGCGGCAGCGCGTACGGCCGGGTGTAGGCGCTGTAGCGGACCATCAGCGGCGCCGTGGCCAGCACCCACACCCCGAACGCCCCCGCGGCGCCCAACCGCATCCGGCGCAGCAGCAGGCTCACCAGGATCAGGACCCCGATGCCCGCCAGCACCGGGACCAGGCGCTGGCGCAGCTGGCCGACACCGAACAGGTGCTGGAACATCGCACCGAGCAGCGGGTCCACCGGCGGCTGCCGGGTGGCGGTGACGATGTCGACGATGCTGTTGCTGCCGTACGGGCCGATCTGGGTCAGCTCGTCATAGCTGAACGGCTGCCGGATCGCGGTCACCACGATCAGCACCGAGCCGAGGACCACCCCGGCGACGTACCACCAGGTGGCGCCGTCACGTCGAGAGGGCACCTCGTCGGCGGCGGGACGTGTTGAGCGCACCGCTACGGCGCCCATCCCTGCTCCCCCCTCGCTGCGGCGTATGCGCGCGTGCCAGTGGTCAGGAACCGGTCACGCCCGGCGTTCAGTGTGACCCATTCGTGCCCAGTGGCGGCGATCGGCCAGCTGCTCAGGACTCGGCGTCCGGGTAGAGACGCTCGGCGTACGCGGGCCGCAGTAGCGCTCCAGCTCCTCGAGGCTGTCCTGCGGCGCGGACAAGCTCTTGGCGAGCACCGCCGCGCTCGGCAGCTCGGCACCTCCCCACGTCTGCGGGTCCCACAGCTGGGCGCGCATGAAGGCCTTGGCGCAGTGGTGGAAGACCTGCTCGACCGTCACGACAAGCGCAAGCACCGGGCGGTGGCCGCGCACGACCAGGTCGTCGAAGAACGGGGCGTCGGTGACGAGCCGGGCCCACCCGTTGATGCGCAACGTGTCCCCGCGACCCGGCACCATGAGCAGCAGACCGACATGCGGGTTGGTCAGCACGTTGCGGTAGCCGTCGGCACGTCGGTTGCCCGCCCGCTCGGGGATGACCAGGGTCGTGTCGTCCAGCACGTGCGCAAAGCCGGGCGGGTCCCCTTTTGGCGAGACGTCACAGCTGCCGTCCGCGCCCGCCGTGCCGATCAGGCAGAACGGGGACACGGCCAGCCACTGGCGGTCGAGCTCGTGCAACCGGGTCCGGTCCTTGTTCGCGGCACGAGGTGACGGGTCGCCGAGCAGTGCGGTGAGCTCATGCTCGGTGGTGAGCTCGGTCCAGGTCGGGTATGCCGTCTGCTGGGTCACGGGTCGGTCTGTCGTCGGCAGCGTGGTGGACCACCGCACCGTACCGCGGCGGACCGAGCCTGAAGGCGTGCCGGTGCCCTGGTCAGGGCACCGAGATGACCGCCTCGCACCGGGTCGCGGAGTCGACGCCGCGGTCGCCGGCGCATCGGTCGCGCGTGCCCGTCCCGCCGTCCAGGGCGTCGTCGCCACCCTGTCCGAACAGGCTGTCGTCGCCGCCCAGCCCGGAGATGACGTCGTCTCCTCCCCCACCGCGCAAGACGTTGGCCGCGCCCGAGCCGGTGAGCCGGTCCGCCTGCGACGAGCCGACGACGTTCTCGACCTTGTGCAGAGCGTCGGTGCTCTGCCCGCTGGCGGTGCCCGCGATCAGGTCGACGGTCACGGCGCTCGTGAACGTCACGGTGTCGACGCCTCGACCACCGTTGACGGCATCATCGTCTCCTCGGGACTCCAGCAGGTCCCTGCCCTGCCGCCCACGGAGCCGGTCGGCTCCGCTGGCGCCGGCCAGCTCGTCCCGCCCGCGCGAGCCGACAAGGACGTCGCCGCCGCCCCAGCCGCGAATCACGTCGGCACCGCGACCGCCGACGATGCGGTTGGCGCCGTCGTCGCCCTCGAGGACGTCGGCGTGCGCCGACCCGCGCAGGGACTCGACGTCGGCGCGTACGACGTCGGTGCCCTCCCCGTCGGCCCACCCGAGCCCGTGCGAGGTCGGCAGGTACGCGACGTCGGGCAGGAAGGCGAAGACCCGCTCCGGTGCGCCTCGCAGGTCGACGGTGTCCGTCCCGGTGCCGCCGACGTAGGTGTCGCCGCCACCACGACCGCGCAGGACGTCGTCGCCACCGAGGCCGCAGATCGCGTCGTCGCCCGGGGTGCCGATCAGCACGTCGTCGCCCGGCGTCCCGCGAAACGTGCACGTGTCGCGGGGTGTCACGCCCCGCGACGGGTCGGAGGCGGCGGCCCAGCCGGTCCCGTCGTCAGCCGAGACGGTGAAGGTGTACGCCGTGCCGTTGTCCAGGAAGCGAACGGTCGCACTCAGGTCCGGGCGCTCGACGTAGGTGGTCTCACCGCCGGGGTGCGTCGTCACCTTGTAGTACGTCCGTGAGTCCGCGCCCGACGGCGGCGTCCAGGTGACCCGGGCCGTGTTGTTGCCCGCGGTCGCGTCGACGTCGGTCGGGCGGTCCGCGGGTGCCGGAGCGGCCGCGGAGACCCCCCCGGCGGCGCCGATGATGGTGAGGCCGGCGACGACCACCAGAACGAGGCGACGCATTCGCCGCGCGGGCGAGTGCCTAGAGACGGTCACTGACATCGCATGCTCCTGTCCAACGACCGCGACCATCGGTCCCGCAAACACGACGATCCGCGCACCCCCACGTGGGAGATGCGCGGATCGCGATGCCGGGAGAGGCGGCCGAAGGGTTCGGGCGGGATCAGGGCACGCCGACCACACTCTCGCAGCGCGTCGACGTGTCGATGCCGGCGCCGCCCGCACAGCGGTCGGCGGCACCGCCGCCACCGTCCATCGCGTCCGCACCGTCTTGACCCGCGAGCCGGTCGTCGCCGCCGCGTCCGGACAGCACGTCGTCGCCGGCGCCGCCTCGCAGCACGTTGACCGCCGACGATCCGCGCAGCACGTCCCCCTCCGGCGAGCCGTCGACGTCCTCGACAAGCCGCAGCACGTCGCTGCTCTGACCCTCCGCCGTACCCGCCGTCAGGTCCACCGTGACCGCCCGGGTGTAGGTCACCGTGTCCGAGCCCGGGCCGCCGTTGACGACGTCGGTGTCACCGCGTGGCATCAGTACGTCGCGTCCGCCGCCACCGAACAGCCGGTCATCGCCGCTCAGGCCCCAGAGCTCGTCGGCGCCGGGCCCGCCGACGATGCGATCCGCACCGCCCCAGCCGCGGACAAGGTCGGAGCCGCCGCGACCGATCAGCACGTTGTCGCTGTCGTTGCCTTCAAGCACATCGGGGTACGCCGACCCCCGAACCGACTCGATGTCGGGACGCATGACGTCGTTACCGGCACCATTCGCCCACCCGAGGCCGTGCGCGGTGGGGTTGAAGGCAGCACCGGCCAGGCTCACGTGGACCCGCTCGCCAGCAGTGCCGAAGTCCACGAAGTCCGTGCCGGGACCGCCGACGAAGGTGTCTCCACCACCGCCACCTCGCAGGGTGTCGTCACCACCCAGTCCGCAGATCGCATCGTCGCCGGCCGTGCCGGTGAGCACGTCGTCCCCGGGCGTGCCAACGAGGGTGCAGATGTCGAGCGGCGTCACGGGCGCCGACGGCACTGACAACGCCCCGACGTCGTCGAAGTCGAAGGCGGCAACCGTGAAGGTGTAGTCGGTGCCGTTGGTCAGGAAGCGGACGGTCGTACCGGTCTCCGTGCCCGCCACGACGGCTCGCTGGCCACCCGGAGTGGCCGTCACCTCGTACGACACCTCGCTGAGGTCGGCCATGGCTGGCGGCAGCCAGGTGACCCGGGCGGTGTTGGTCCCGGCGATGGCCGTCACGCCGGTCGGTGCGTCGAGACCGGCGGGCGCTGCGGGCATGGCGGGCGCGGCGACGGACACGCCGGTGCTGGCAGCCAAGACCAGCCCGGAGACCACAGCCGCGAATGCCAGCCCGACCCGGAGACGTGATCGGTGCCAACCGGCTCTGCCGCCGGCGATTGATTGCTGCATCGTTCTCCCTCTGTTGGAAAAGACCACGGCGCCGGGCGATCCGGCGTCAGCCGATGTGTGCGACGACCAGCTCGCTGCCGAGCTTGACCTGGAACGACGTGCGGGGCGGAAGGGTCCGCACCGGGGGCGCCTTGGTGCTCGGGCGGTACATGTCGACGGGCGCACGCACCACGAGCTGCACGGTCACGTCCTGGGGCTCGATGTTGATGTGGCTGCCCGTCGAGGTCGCCACGTCCCAGCGGTACAGACTGACGTCGCGCCACATGCACAGGTAGTGCGAGCCGTCCCGCTTCTGCACCAGCAGGCTGCGATAGTCCGGACCCGTCCCCGACACCGCCAATCGCAGACCGGTCGGGCTGAAGGACGGTCCTCGGTCGGAGAAGAGCGCCAGGAAGTTCTTCATGGCGTTGAACTGCGGCTTGACCGACCACGTCGAGGGATCTAGGGACAGCGTGCGCACGTAGCCGAAGGAGGACTCCCGCTCGCTGTTGCTCGGGTCGGGGTCGTCCAGGAACTCGTAGGAGAAGAAGCGCCGGTTGCCGCGAATCACCTGCTCCAGGACCTGGCGCGGCGCGTACTTCGCGGCGACGTCCTCGGGCACGGGGTGGGCCCCACCGCTGTAGTTGAGGGCGTTGAAGTACCCGCCCTCGGTGGTGTGGAAACGCTCGCCGTTGGGATAGGCCTGCCGACCGGCCGCCATGAAGCGGTCGATGTCGTCGCTGGGGGTGGTCCCGTGCGGGTAGACGTGGATGTTGGCGAAGTTCGTCCAGCCGGACAGATTGCCGACCGCGTCGTAGTCAGCCTCGATCGTGGACGAGCCCGCGCCGACCGGCCGGGCAAGTGCTGGGCCCACGACCGGGATCCGGGCGGTCTGCGACCGACGGCGCGACTCCTCCCACAACGCCCTCGTCGCCCGGCGGGTCTGCGAGACCCATGTGCGGACGGGCAGGCCGTCGTTGTTCGGCTCGTTGCACCCCTCCAGGGCGCTGAACACTCCCCCGCCCGCCCCGCCGTAGAAGCCGACGATCTCGTCCAGTCGCCGGTTGACGACCCGGCGGGCGTTGGTCAACGTCCTGCCGTCCGGCCGCTGAGTCATCAGTGACTCGACCGCGGTGCCGGCTGCCGCCAGGCGTTGGTAGCCGTACCGCTGCGCCGCAAGTCCTGGGACAAGCAGCTCCCGGATGTGGCGCACCCCGAGCTCGATCAGCAGATCCGTGAGTCCGACCTCGGAGCCGTAGGTCGTCTTCTGGAAGTGGTAGTGGGTGCACATCCCCCACGAGTTGGCCAGCAGGTCCGAGGGCCGTGCATTCATGACCGGTAGTGCCTGAGCGGCGGCGCCGTATGCGGCGAGCGGCCGGGCCCCCGTGGCCGCGACCGCCAGACCGCTCGACATCAGAAACGTGCGGCGGGACAGCGCGCTGCGCTGCGTGCTGGGGTCTTCATGGTGTGTCAAGGCATCGTCCTCACTATCGTCTGTCAGTCACTCTGTGTAACATTACAATGACAGAAAGTGAGAATTAGATGACAGCCCGTGAACCGCGCCTCGACCGAAGAGACGAGCGGGCAGACGTACGCTCGGCCGCGACCGAAACGGTCGCCGGGCGTGAGAGTGGGACGAATCCGCAGGCAGCCGGTGCGCGGCAGCCGGCGGTCAGCTCTGAGCTGCGGGAGGTGCGTACGCGTGCGCGTCGCGACCAGCCAGCTTGGCCTCGTACATGGCGTCGTCCGCGCGGTGCAGCAACATGTCGGGGTCACTGGTGCCGGCGTCGATCGTCGCGATGCCGATGCTGAGGGTGGTGGTCACCGGCAGGTCCAACCCCTCGATCCCGATCGGCTCGGCGGCAACCGCGCGCAGCCGACCCGCCAGCTCACCGGCCTGCGCGGCCGACAGCCCTTCGGCGACGACGACGAACTCGTCGCCGCCGAGCCGCGCGACCATGTCGGTGTCGCGAGCGGCCGCCAGCAGGCGACCCGCGACGGCGAGCAGTGCCCGGTCTCCCACCCCGTGCCCGAGGCTGTCGTTGACGATCTTGAAGCCGTCGATGTCGCAGAACAGGACCGCTCCCTCGTTGCCCGCCCTGCGGTCGGTCTCAATCACCTGGACCAGGCGGCGACGCAGCGTGCGACGGTTGGGCAAGCCGGTGAGGACGTCGTTGTCCGCCCGCCGGGCTAGCTCGGCCTCGGCGGCGCGGCGGCCGCTGATGTCCTCGATCTGCGTGATCGAGGACAGTGGCCGGCCGTCCTCGGCGAACACCGTCGATGAGGTGGCCGCCACCCAGATCGAGTCCCCGCTCGGGAGCAGGTAACGCTTCTCGCTGCGATAAGGCTCACGGTCAGCCCTGCCCTCGAGGACCTCGCGCATCGCCAGCTCGTCGGCGGCGCGGTGGTCGGGGTGCGTGATGTCGGCCACCCGCAGCTGCAACAGGTCTCCCTCGCGCCGGCCCACGAGGCGGCAGAACGCCGGGTTGACCCGCAGGTAGCGCCCCGCGTCATGCCGGTCCATGCTGACGACTGCCACGCCTGACCCGGCACCCTCGAAGGCCTGACGGAACACCTCCTCGCTCTCGCGGAGCTGCTCGGTGAGCCGAGCGTTGTTGATCGCCACACCCGCCTGGGTCGCAAACATCTCCAGCAGCTCGCGCTGGAAGGCGTTGGGCTTGCGACGGTCGAGCGGCAGGTCGACCGACAGCATCCCGACCACCTCCCCCGAGGGCGAGCGCAGCTGGGTGAACAGCGCGTCCAGCGGGTGCCAGGCGTCGGGATGGTCGACAGCGTCGAACGTCGGCACCCACCCGACCGGATCGCCTGCAGGCAGACGCTCGTGCGGCACGAAGTGCAGCTCGCCCCAGCGTTCGGCGATGGCAAGCTCGGCGTCATAGGCGTCTGCCGGCATCCGGCGTCCGAGGAGCTCGTCGCGAGCGTCCGACGGGCCGCCCACGGCGAGGGTCTCGAACATGCCGTCGCCACCGCGCAGGCTCACGACCGCCACCTCGAAGCCCACCGCGTCGAGCACACCCTCGATCACCGCCTGCAGGGTGTCGACCAGAGAGCCGCCGCTGCTGACACGCACGATGACCTGGTGCAGACGCCGCAGCGCGTCCATCCCGGTCTCACTCGCATGTGCTGACACAACATCCCCCTGACGTGGTGCTGACCCGGTGGCAGGGCGTGAGAGGTTCAACGCACCATGGCACCACTTCGTTACGGCGGTGCAAGTCGCTGGGTCGCACGGTGCAGCCTCGTACTTTCGGTCGAGGTTGCCGCCGACAGGTCGGCAACCGACGACTGCGCACTGGCGCCACGAACACCCCGCCGCAGCGTCAGCCGGCCCGGCGCTCGTCCACGATCCGTCGCATCTTGCCCACCGACCGCTCGATTCCCTCCGGGTCGACCACCTCCACCGCGACGCTGACCCCGATGGCGGCCTTGACCTGCTGCTGCAGGCGAGCACCGGCAGCAGCTGCAACCGTGGCGTCTGCGTCGGTCCTGCGCTCCACGCGTACGGCGAGCTCGTCGAGGCGCCCCGAGCGGCTCAGCACGCACTGGAAGTGCGGCGACAACGCCTCGGTGCGCAAGATCAGCTCCTCGATCTGGGTGGGGAAGATGTTGACGCCGCGCACGATCATCATGTCGTCACTGCGGCCGGTGATCTTCTGCATCCGCCGCATCGTGCGGGCGGTGCCCGGCAGCAGCCGGGTGAGATCGCGGGTGCGATACCGCACGACCGGCATCGCCTGCTTGGTCAAGGACGTGAAGACCAGCTCCCCCTCCTCACCGTCGGGGAGCACCTGCCCGGTGACCGGGTCGATCACCTCGGGATAGAAGTGGTCCTCCCACACGTGCAGCCCGTCCTTGGTCTCCACGCACTCGTTGGCCACGCCCGGCCCCATCACCTCCGACAGCCCGTAGATATCCACGGCATGCATGTCGAGCCGCGTCTCCATCTCGCGGCGCATGTCGTCGGTCCACGGCTCCGCCCCGAAGATGCCCACCCGCAGCGACGTCGACGCCGGATCGACGCCCTGCCGTTGCATCTCGTCCACGATCGCCAGCATGTACGAGGGGGTGACCATGATGACGTCTGGCGAGAAGTCCCGGATCAACACCACCTGCCGCTCGGTCATGCCGCCCGAGACCGGCACCACCGTGCAGCCCAAGGCCTCCGCGCCGTAGTGCGCGCCCAGCCCGCCGGTGAACAGCCCGTACCCGTACGCCACGTGCACGACGTGGCCGGCGCGACCGCCGGACGCCCGGATGGACCGCGCCATCACGGCCGACCAGGTGCGGATGTCCTCGGCGGTGTAGCCGACGACGGTCGGCCGGCCGGTCGTGCCCGACGAAGCGTGCACCCGGGCGACCTCCCGTCGTGGGACCGCGAACATGCCGAACGGGTAGTGCCGGCGCAGGTCGTCCTTGACCGTGAAGGGGAACACGGCCAGGTCGGCCAGGTCACGGCAGTCCTCGGGATGCACCCCGGCAGCGTCGAAGGCCTCGCGGTAGTGCGCGACGTTGTCGTACGCATGCCGCAGGCTCCACCGCAGCCGGTCCAGCTGGAGCGCCTGGAGCTCGTCGCGAGAGGCCGTCTCGATCGGCTCCAGGTCGCCGGGCGCCGGGGTCAGGTCGTGCATGCGGTCGCCTCCTCGACCAGCACCCTACGACGGTGTGACGGCGGTGGAGCAGCGGTGCGGTGCGACGCTTTCACCGGATCGTCACCTCGACGTGACGGGGCGGACCAACACGCGGCCTAGCGTGAAACACATGGTTGCCGGACTGCCGCCCGGCTTCGCTGGCCGAGCCGACTCGCACCCCGTTTCGTGGCCGACCTCGACGGCGCCCGTCGAAACGCCGGCCGCGCTGCGGTGTCAATGCGCCATGCCCGGCACCAGCGGAGGCATGGGAGCGCCGGCTCGAGCCGGGGGCCACTGGGTCACTGCCGGTGGACGAAGACCAGCGCCCGGTCGTCGCCTGAGGCTTCCAGCCGGTTGAGCAACTGGTGGGCGCCGTGTCTGAGGCCCTCCCGCCGCATCTGTTCGGCCTCACCGAGCAGCTTGTCGATGCCGAGGGTGAAATCGCGCTCGGCGGTCTCGACCAACCCGTCGGTGAACAGCATCATCACGTCGCCGTGCTCCAGCAGTCCGGCCGTGGGGACGAACTGCGCATCGTCGAGGAGGCCGAGCGCCGGGCCGGACGAGGAGTGCACCTGCCAGCGCCCCGACCCGGCGTGCAGCTGGACACCCGGGGGGTGCCCGGCGGTGCGCAGCTCGAAGTGACCGGTCCGCAGGCTGAGGGCCATGTGCGCGGCGGTGGCAAAGCCCTCGCTCCACTCCTGGCGGAGCAGGTAGCCGTTGGCTGCGGTCAGGAACTGGTCCGGCGGCAGAGCACCGAGCAGGCCGCCGAAGGCACCGGACAACAACAGCGCCCGGGTCCCCGCGGCCACGCCCTTGCCCGAGACGTCGACGACGACGATCTCGACGGAGTCGCCGCGCTCGGTCTTGGCGGCGACCACGAAATCTCCGGCGAACTGCGCACCCCCGGCCGAACGCATGACCGCCTCGGCCGACCAGCCGGCTGGCAGGCGCGGCAGCTCCGACTGCGAGTTAAGGCGGTCGCGCAGGTCGATGAGCATCGACTCGCCGGTCGGACCCACCTGCTCACGACGCGCTGCCACGACCATGACCAGAGCTAGCACCGCGAGCACGGCCACCGTCGCGAGGCGCAGCGGGGTCGCGTCGACGAGGCCGAACGCCGCAGCGATGGTGACCCCCTGGACCACGAGGAGAACCAGGAGGAGTCGCAGGGGGAGCAGCAGGCCGCCGAGCAGCAGGGGGACCGCGAAGGCGCTGATCGGCACCCATTGCTGCTGCGTGACCAGCAGCACCAGGATCCCGACGGTCAGGCAGAGCAGACCCAGCAGCTGCAGGCGGTGTGCGTCCGGCCCGCCGGGGGCGCGCGCAACCGGCCGTCCGAGTGTCTCCTCCAGCGGGGCGGTGCCGGAGCGCTCCCCGTCGGGCAGTAGTCCCACCACCCTGCAACCCTAGCCGCCGGCTGGTCCCGGAGCGGCTTGATCGGGTGCCTGGCAGCCCGGGCACCAGTACAGCCGGCGGCCCTCGAGCTCGGCCACCCGCACCGTCTCGGCGCAGACCAGGCAGCGTTCACCGGCCCGGCGGTAGACGTAGTGCCGCGGGCCGCTGCGGCGGTGCCGCCCGTGCTCGGGTCGCAGCGCACGGATCCGCCCCGTACGCGCCCCGTCTGCCAGCAGCGCGACCAGGTCGTCCCAAACCGCGTCCCAACCGGGGCGGCTCAACGACCGACCCGGCAGGTAGGGGGGAAGGCCGTGCCGATAAAGCACCTCAGCCCGATACACGTTGCCGATACCGGCCAGGACGGTCTGGTCCATCAACAGTGCCGCCAGCGGGCGGTTCGACCGCGAGATGCGTGCCCAGGCGCGGTCGGGCTCGGCGTCCCTGCGAAGCGGGTCCGGCCCGAGCCGCGCCACCAGTGCGGCACGTTCGGCATCGGTGCGCACCGCGCACACCGTGGCCCCGCGCAGGTCGAAGTAGGAGCCAGCCCCTTCGATGCGCATGCGGACGGCCCCAACCGGTGCCGGCGCCGGACCAGGTCCGAGGTGGGTGCGACCGAACAGGCCCAGGTGCACGTGCACGTGCCGGTCAGGACCGAAGTCGACCAGCAGGTGCTTGCCGACCGACTCGGCTCGGCGCAGCGTGGCGCCGTCCACCAGCGCGGCGCCGGCGTCGAAGCGCCCCTGCGGGCTGCTCACGGTGACGACCTCGCCCCGGAACGCACGCTGCACCGAGCGTGCGAGCCGGTAGAGCGTGTGACCCTCAGGGATGGCGAGAGCCGATCAGGGCAGCGGGGGCAGCATGCCCGAGCGCTCGTACTCGCTGAGCATGTCGATGCGGCGAGCGTGCCGCTGTTCGCCGGTGAAGGTGCTGGCCAGGAACTCGGTGACGAACGACAGCGCCTCCTCGGTGGTGTGCATGCGGGAGCCGACCGAGACGACCTGGGCGTCGTTGTGCTGGCGAGCCAGGCGGGCGGTCTCCTCGGTCCAGGCCAGCGCCGCGCGCACCCCGGCCACCTTGTTGGCAGCCATCTGCTCGCCGTTCCCGGAGCCGCCGATGACCACGCCGAGACTGCCCGGCTCGGCCGCCACCGCCTCGGCGGCGCGCAGACAGAACGGCGGGTAGTCGTCGTCGGGGTCATAGGTCGCCGGCCCGTGGTCGACGACCTCGTACCCGTCGATGGCGAGCCGTTCGGTGACGGCCGACTTGAGCTCGAGCCCGGCGTGGTCGGATCCGACGTGTACGCGCATGGCCGCAGTCTCGCAGAGTCGGTGGCGGCCGATGACTGGCTCGGCTCAGTCGAAGATCGGGCCCTGCTCGCGGGTGCGCTTGAGCTCGTAGAAGCCCGGCGTGCCCGCGACCAGGACCACGCCGTCCCAGAGCCGGCCGGCGTCCTCGCCCCTGGGCGACGGGGTGACGACCGGGCCGAAGAACGCGGTGTCCTCGACCGAGATGACCGGGGTGCCGACATCCATCCCGACCTGGTCCATGCCCGCGTGGTGGGACTTCTTCAGCGCCTCGTCGTAGTCGGTTGAGTCCATGGCGTCCGCCAGCTCGACCGGCAGGCCGACCTCGGCCAGCGCCGCCTCGACGGTGGCACGGTCGTGCGCCGCCTCGCCGGGGTGGAACCTCGTGCCCAGCGCGGTGTAGAGGTCGGGCAGCACCTGCTCGCCGTGCTGCTGGGCCGCGGCGATGCACACCCGCACAGGACCCCAGGCGTAGGCCATCATCTGCTGGTACTCCTCGGGCAGGTCCTTGTCCTGGTTGAGGTAGGCCAGGCTCATGACGTGGAAGCGGGTCGTGACCGGGCGGACCTGCTCGACCTCCAGCATCCAGCGCGATGACATCCCTGCCCACGGGCACATCGGGTCGAACCAGAAGTCTGCGACGGCGCGCTCGGTGTCATTCATCGTTCAAGCATAGGCTGCTCGCCCAATGGCCACCGGGCGGTGCGCACCGAGCGACCGGGGGGCCGTGCGAGGCTTTGCCTCATGCCTGGACAGAACCTCACCCGCGACGAGGCGCAGCGCCGCTCGCACCTGCTGTCTGTCGACTCCTACGTCGTGGAGCTCGACCTGACCGCCTCCGAGCAGACCTTCCCCTCCACCACCACGATCCGCTTCTCCTGCTCCGAACCGGGCGCCGAGACGTTCGCCGACCTCGTCCACGCCCGCGTGCACGAGGTCGTCCTCAACGGTCGCACCCTCGACCCGGCGCAGGTCTACCAGGACAGCCGGATCGCCCTCGACGACCTTCAGGCCGACAACGTGCTGCGGGTGGTCGCCGACTGCACGTACTCGCGAGTGGGCGAAGGGCTGCACCGCTTCGTCGACCCGGCCGATGGCGGCGTCTACCTGTACACCCAGTTCGAGGTGCCGGACGCCCGGCAGATGTACACGACCTTCGAGCAGCCCGACCTCAAGGCCACCTTCGAGCTGCACGCGACGGCGCCCGCGGGCTGGCAGGTGGTGTCCAACTCCGCGACCCCTGAACCCGAGCCGGGACCGGCCCGCGACTCGGCGGTCTGGCGATTCGCACCGACCGGACGCATCTCGACCTACATCACCGCGCTGATCGCCGGCGAGTACGACGTGGTGCGCGACGCCTACACCGGGGAGTACGCCGACATCCCCCTCGGCGTCTTCTGCCGCCGCT
>JBBSMN010000001.1:0-46019 GCA_038233135.1 Propionibacteriales bacterium | reverse complement strand
TCAGCATGCTGATCCCTCGGGTCGTCGGCTTCAAGCTCGGCGGCGAGCTGCCCGCCGGAACGACAGCGACCGACCTCGTGCTGACGATCACCCAGATGCTGCGCGAGCACGGTGCGGTCGGCAAGTTCGTGGAGTTCTACGGCCCCGGCGTCTCGGCGGTTCCGCTGGCCAACCGGGCCACCATCGGCAACATGAGCCCCGAGTACGGCTCCACCATCGCGGTCTTCCCCGTCGACGACGAGACGCTGACCTACCTGCGGCTCACCGGCCGGTCCGACCAACAGGTTGCCTTGGTCGAGGCATATGCCAAGGCGCAAGGGTTGTGGCACCACGCTGACCGCGAGCCCCGGTTCTCCGAGCGGCTCGAGCTCGACCTGTCAACGGTGGTGCCGTCGATCGCCGGGCCCAAGCGGCCGCAGGATCGGGTCGCTCTGACCGACGCCAAGGCGAGCTTCCGGGAGGTGCTGTCGGACTACGTCGACCACAACGCCGTCAGCGAGAACGGCTATGACGAGGCGGTCGCCGAGTCGTTTCCGGCCTCCGACCCGCCCACCGACAATGGCGGGGGTGAGATGGCCGCACCCGCGCGGCCGGTGATGGCCGGCTCAGGGCAGGGGCGCGCCAGCAATGCGATGCCGGTCACGCTGCCGGACGGCACCGAGTGCGAGGTCGACCACGGTGCCGTGGTGATCGCCGCGATCACGTCGTGCACCAACACCTCCAACCCGTCGGTGATGATCGGCGCCGCGTTGTTGGCTAAGAAGGCCGTCGAGCGGGGGTTGACCAGCAAGCCGTGGGTCAAGACGACGCTGGCACCCGGTTCCAAGGTCGTGATGGACTACTACGAGCGGGCCGGCCTGACGCCGTACCTCGACAAGCTGGGCTTCCACCTCGTCGGCTACGGCTGCACCACCTGCATCGGCAACTCCGGACCGCTGATCCCGGCGGTGAGCAAGGCGGTGAACGACGGCGACCTTGCGGTCACCTCGGTGCTGTCCGGCAACCGCAACTTCGAGGGTCGCATCAACCCCGACGTGAAGATGAACTACCTGGCCTCGCCACCGCTGGTGGTCGCCTACGCGCTGGCAGGATCGATGGACGTCGACCTGTATGACGAGCCGCTGGGGCAGGACACCGACGGTAACGATGTCTTCCTCGCCGACGTCTGGCCGTCGGCCCAAGAGGTCGAGGAGGTGGTCGGTGAGGCGATCGCCGCCGAGATGTTCACCACCGACTATGCCGACGTGTTCGCCGGCGACGAGATGTGGCAGTCGCTGCCCACTCCCGAGGGTGCCACATTCGACTGGGCGGATGAGTCCACCTATGTGCGCAAGCCGCCCTACTTCGACGGCATGGGCGCCGACCCAGAGCCGGTCAGCAACATCGAGGGCGCTCGGGTGCTGGCCAAGCTCGGCGACTCGGTGACCACCGACCACATCTCACCGGCCGGGGCCATCAAGCGGGACTCCCCGGCGGGGGCCTACCTGGCCGAGCACGGCATCGAGACGCTCGACTTCAACTCCTACGGGTCGCGTCGAGGCAACCACGAGGTGATGATCCGCGGCACGTTCGCCAACATTCGGCTGCGCAACCAGCTGGCACCGGGCACCGAGGGGGGCTTCACCCGGCTGTTCGCCGCCGACGACGCCGACGACAACGTCGATGGGGGTGAGCCCGAGGTCAGCAGCATCTATGACGCGTCGGTCGCCTATGCCGAGCGCGGGACCCCGCTGGTGATTCTGGCCGGTAAGGAGTACGGCTCGGGCTCGTCACGCGACTGGGCGGCCAAGGGGACCGCGCTGCTCGGGGTGCGGGCGGTGATCGCCGAGTCGTACGAGCGCATCCACCGCTCCAACCTGATCGGCATGGGGGTGCTGCCGCTGCAGTACCCCGACGGTGAGAGCGCCGACTCGCTGGGTCTGAGCGGCGAGGAGACCTTCGCCGTGAGCGGAGTCGAGGGGCTCGACAGCGGGGACAGCCCGCGCACGGTGCATGTCACCGCCACCGGCGGCGACGGTGATGGCGACGTCGAGTTCGACGCGGTGCTGCGGATCGACACCCCCGGGGAGGCGGAGTACTACCGCCACGGCGGGATCATGCCGTATGTGTTGCGCTCGTTGCTCGGGTGACAGCCGGGCTGGGTCTATGGGTGCTTGCCGGCATCGCAGCGGCCGTGCTGGTCGGGGCGACCGTTCAGGGCATCGTCGGGCTGGGGCTCAACCTGATAACCGCGCCGGTTGTCACCCTGCTCGCGCCCGAGCTGGTCCCGGTCGTCCCGCTGTGGTTGGCGCTGCTCTATCCGCTGGGGGCGCTGCGTCGCGAGTGGCGCGAGGCCGACTTCGCCGGTATGCGCTGGGCGCTGGGTGGCCGCGTACCCGGCACTGCGGTGGGGGTGCTGGTGGTGGCGTGGGCCTCCGACCAGGTGCTCGGCGTCAGCGTGGGCGTCATGGTGCTCGCGGCGGTCGGGCTGACCTGGCGGGCCGTCCGGGTGCCGGTGACCGCGGGTTCGTTGACGACCGCCGGTTTCGTGGCCGGCATCACCGGCACGGCGACGTCGATCGGCGGGCCGCCGGTGGCCATCGTCTACCAGCACCACGAGGCTGCCGAGATCCGCGCGACGATGGCGGTGTTCTTCGCGGCCGGTGCGCTGCTCAGCCTGCTCGGTCTCGGTGCCGGTGGCCAACTCGACCTAAGCGACCTCTATCTGGCGTTGCTGTTCAGCCCGGTGCTGGTGCTCGGTCATCTGCTGTCGGTGATGCTTCGGCCGCGGCTGGACCCCGGTCACACCCGGGCAGCAGTGCTGTCCATCTGTGGGCTGTCCGGGGTGGTGTTGCTGGTCCGCAGCCTCACCGGCTGAGGCACTGCCGTCGGCAGCGGGCAGGATCGGTGTCGTGACGATTCACTCGGACCATCCCTTCATCGAGCCGGAGGGCGAACGACGCCCGGGCCGCCGGCTGCGCGGGCGGCAGGTCACCCCAGTGACGGTGTGGTCTGCCGGTGCGTCGCCGGAGCGTGCCGGTCTCACGGTGTCGTCGATGCTCGTCGCCGACGGGGAGCCCAGCCGGCTCATCGGCCTGATCGACGAGGAGTCCGATCTGTGGGTCCGGCTGCGGGCGACCGGTCGGGTCGCGGTCAGCCTGCTGGCCCCCGGTGACGAGATGGTGGCCGACGTGTTCGCGGGGGTTGCGCCGTCGCCCGGTGGAACGTTTCGCACCGGCAGGTGGCTCGACACCGAGTGGGGCCCGGCGCTCGACGGGCGTTGCTGGGCCGGTGCTGTGCTGGCGAGGGAGCCCACCGTTGCCGGTTGGTCGCTGCTTGTGCACGTCGACGTGGCGCACGTGCAGCTGGTGGGTGACACCGGCGCCCTGGCCTACTGCCGGGGCCGCTACGTCGGTGTCCCTGCCGAGCCCAGATGAGCGATGCAGCCGGCCCACCGGGCTGGCCCACACAGGTGCGACCGCCGGGCGCCCCAGACTGGGATCAGACCGCCGCTTCGTGGATGCTCGACCACTGCCCCCCGGAGTACCGCGGCTATTCGGGCCTGCGCCGCCACCCGGTGGTGCTAGCCCGTTTCGCGGTGCTGCACGTGGAGGGTATGCAGGCGGCTGCCCGTAGGGGGTTGAACGAGGCGCGTACGGCGCTTCGCGACGTCGCCGATCTTGATGTCATCGAGAGGGCGGTGGCGACCTGGCGGTTGGAGTCCGAACGGTTGCTCGTGCTCCGCCGAGAGGTCGGCCTCGTCGAGGAGGCACTGCGAGGGCGACGCTTCCACCCCCGCCTCTGACCCCCGCCCGTACCCCGCGAGCATCCGCGGGTTATCGCGGCCCGTCGGCGCGAGCAGCTCGTCCGGCAGCTCGGTGAGTGTCTCGACGTGGCGTCGGGTCACCGGCAGCGCGTGTCCCTTGAACACCGGCCGGTTGTCCAGGAAGCCGACCACGCGGTCGGTCTCGAGCACCAGGTGGGCTGGCTCGCTGCGCGCGGCAATCCGACAGAACAGGCAGCCGCTCATCCACGGCACCGTACGCCCGCGTGCAGGGTCCGTGCCCAGTCCCACCACATACACCCCCGGCAGATGTGGCGGCGGCATAGACTCGTGCGACTGCGCCGCGGTGATCGACAACACGGAGGACGTTCGACGATGGGTCTGCTCGATGGCATCGCCGGTCCGGGCGACCTGCGGACCCTCAGCGATGCCGAGCTCGACGACCTCGCCGAGGAGATCCGTGAGCGCATCGTGTCCGCAGTCGCGCACCACGGTGGGCACCTCGGCCCCAACCTCGGCGTGGTGGAGCTGACGCTGGCGCTGCATCGGGTGTTCGACTCGCCACGTGACCGGGTGCTGTTCGACACCGGCCACCAGGCGTACGTGCACAAGATGGTCACCGGCCGGGCGGCGGCCTTCGACCGGTTGCGGCAGCAAGGCGGACTTTCCGGTTATCCGAGTCGGGAGGAGTCCGACCACGACACGATCGAGAACTCGCACGCCTCGACGTCGTTGTCCTATGCCGACGGACTCGCCAAGGCGTACGCGCTGCGTGGAGTCGACCGGCACGTCGTCGCGGTCATCGGTGACGGGGCGCTGACCGGCGGGATGGCCTGGGAGGCGCTGAACACCATCGCCGCGGGCAAGGATCGCCCGCTGGTGGTGGTGGTCAACGACAACGGCCGCTCCTATGCGCCGACCGCTGGGGGGCTGGCCGCTCGGCTGGCCGAGACACGCACCAACCCCCGCTACGAGACCACCCTGAACAGCATCAAGGGGCGGCTCAACCGCGTCCGGTTCGTGGGCCCGCCGACCTATGACGCCCTGCACGCGGTCAAGCGCGGGCTTAAGGACGCGATCGCCCCGCAGGGGGTGTTCGAGGATCTCGGCCTCAAGTACGTCGGCCCGGTTGATGGCCATGACCGCAAGGCGGTCGAGCGCGCACTCGACCTGGCGAAGAAGTTTGGCGGGCCTGTGCTGGTCCATGTGGTGACCGAGAAGGGGCACGGCTATGCGCGGGCGGTGGCGCACGAGGTCGACCAGATGCACCAGTCGTACCCGTTCGATCCGGATACCGGCGAGTCGCTGGCGACCCCGGTCACCACCTGGACGCACGTCTTTCGGGACGAGATCGCGGTGCTCGCCGCCGAGCGCGACGACATCGTCGGTGTCACTGCCGCGATGCTTCAGCCGACCGGCCTGGACGCCTTCGCGGACAAGTTTCCCGACCGGGTTTACGACGTGGGCATCGCCGAGCAGCACGCCGTCACCAGCGCCGCCGGGCTGGCTCTTGGCGGGGTGCACCCGGTGGTCGCGATCTATGCGACGTTCCTCAACCGGGCCTTCGACCAGACCCTGCTCGACGTGGCCCTGCACGGCTGTGGGGTGACCTTCGTGCTGGACCGCGCTGGTCTCACGGGAGAGGACGGGCCGTCGCACAACGGCATGTGGGACCTGTCGCTGCTCGCAGTGGTCCCAACCATGCGGGTGGCCGCACCTCGCGACGGCAGCCGCTTGCGCGAGCTGCTGCGGGAGGCGGTTGCGGTCGACGACGCGCCCACCGCGGTGCGCTTCCCCAAGGGTGCCGTCCCGGCTGACCTGGACCCCATTGACAACGTCGACGGTGTCGACGTGTTGGTGCGCCCCGTGGCGGTCGAGCAGGGTCGCCGGGTGCTGATCGTCGCCGCGGGAGCGATGGCGCATGTTGCGGTGGAGGCGGCCGAGCTGCTCGGTGCGTCGGACGAGCCCGCGACGGTCACCGTGGTCGACCCGCGATGGGTGCTGCCCGTTGCACCGCTGCTGATCGACCTTGCTCGCGACCATGATCTGGTCGTCACTGTGGAGGACAACGGCCGCGCCGGTGGCTTCGGGTCGGCCGTGTGCTCCGCGCTGGTCGACGCCGAGGTCGACACACCCGTCGTCGTCCGGGCGGTGCCGCAACAGTTCCACGCCCATGCCAAGCCGGCAGTCCTCCGTGAGCGCGCCGGTCTGAGCCCGCGGGGGGTCGCCGACGCGGTCAGCGAATGGTCGGCCAGGCACTCCTAGCAAACGACGAGATGCAGGATCGGCCCGACCGAGGATCGGCCCGACCGCAACCGGGCGCAGCGGAATGCGCGCGTGCGTTCGGCGGTTGGCAGGAGACGATGGACATGAAGCGATGGCGCCGCCAAAGCCAGCCCAGTGAGCCCACCCCGCCCACTGCCGGACCGGACAACAACCTGCTCGAGATGGTCGGCGAACCGCCGGAGCGCGGGCTGGTGCTGATGCATGCGCTAGACGGCTTTTTGTCCGCAGGACAGGCTGGGCGACTCGCCGCAGACCACCTCATGGGCGATGAGGCGAGTGCAACCGGTGAGGTCACCGAGGTGAGCGACAGCGTCCAACCCCGGTCCCGATCGGGTTCATCGGGGGTCCCGATGAACGTGGTGGCGCGCTTCGACGTCGACACCCTTTTTGACTATCGTGCGCGCCGCCCGGCGCTGGCCTTCGACGGCGACCACTACGCCACCTACGACGCTCCACGGCTGGAGGTGCGCCGGCTGACCGACGCGGCGGACACCCCGTACCTGCTGTTGACCGGGCCCGAGCCCGACTACCGCTGGGAGGGGTTCACTGTTGCCGTGCAGCAGCTGGTGGACCAGCTCGGGGTGCGCCTAGTGGTCGGTCTTGGCGCGGTCCCGATGGGGGTGCCGCACACCCGTCCGGTGGTGCTGACCGCACACGCGACTCGAACTGGCCTCGTCGACCGACCTAACATCTGGACGGGGCGCCTGACGGTGCCGGCCAGCGCGCAGGCGCTGCTCGAGCTGCGGCTGGGGGAGGCCGGTCAAGACGCGATGGGCTACGTCGCACACGTGCCGCATTATGTGTCCGCCGTAGAGTTTCCGGCGGCCTCGGTAGCACTGCTGGAAGCCGCCGGGGCAGCGGGGGGCCTCACCTTTGACCTGGACGCGTTGCGAGCAGCGGCCCGGTCCACCGTCGCCGAGGTGGACCGGCAGGTCGCCGAGCAGGACGGCCACGAGGTGCTGACCGCGCTGGAGGAGCAGTACGATGCCTTCTCCCGCGGGGCCGGGCAGTCGATGCTGGCGCACGATGAGGACCTGCCGTCGGCGGACCAGCTCGGCCAGCAGTTCGAGCAGTTCTTGGCGGGTCTGGACCGGCGCGAGGGGCGCGACTGACGGCCCAGTCGGCGGCTCAGCCGTCAGTGGCCGCCAGCACCTCGGCGAGTCGGTCGAGCAACTGCTCCAAGGACTCCTCAAACTCGGTGACCGAGTGGTCCTCGGACAGCGCATCACCCAGCCGCGCCACATTCGGATAGTTGTCCAGGCCGGGGGTGGACCCGCTTGGCGGGTCCATAAGATCCATCGGGCCGACAGCTGCCCCCATCGTGGACACCTCGAGCAGCAGGTGCCCCAACAAGAAGCTGGTGAACGCTCGGTAGGCGGCGACCGCCATCTCGTCGGAGAACCCCTCCCGGTGCAGGCCGTCCAGGAACAGCTCCACGAACTTCAAGCTGCGCACTGGCGGCCTGATCCACGGCGCTTCGGTCGGGTGCGAGGCGACCAGCGGGAAGATGTGCGGGTGGGCCAGTGCGACCCGCCGGAAGCCGTGCGCGAGCCGCTGCAGGAAGTCCTGCCAGCCGTGCTCGGGTGCGACGACGATGTCGGGGTCTTGTTCCACCTCGGCGATCACGTGCTCGACGATCGACGCGAGCAACTCGTCCCGCCCAGAGATATAGCGGTACAACGACATGGCCTCGACGCCCAGGTCAGCTCCGAGACGACGCATGGTCAGCCCGGTGAGGCCATGCGAATCCACGTAGTCGATGCCGGCGGCGACAATCCGGCTCCGATCGAGGGGAACGCGTTCCGAGGGCACCTCGCGGCCGTCCACGACGGCCGTGTCGGCGTCCAGAGAGGGCTGGTCGTCAGGTCCGATGAGTGGCATGGTGCTGACACCTCCGGGCTTGTTGACGCGCCAAGTATGGTCGATGCGAAACGCTGATGGCCCCACGGTTCGTGCAACCGCGGGGCCATCCGTGCCTGTCAAAGGCAGACGTCAGCGCTGGTAGGGGTCATCCGTCGTGGTGCCGTACTGCGTGCTCCCACCGGTGTAGTCCGGCTCGGAAGACGAGTACGTCGTGGTGTCGTACGACGAGCTGTCGTCCTGCATCGACGACTGAGCCTGCTGTGCCTGCTGCTCGCCACGCTCCTTGCCGGCAGCGACGTCGGCCTTCATCTGTTCCTTGCTGCGCTGGCCAGCGTCGTAGGCGTCCTCGAGCATCTTCTGCGCGACAGGACGCCCGCCGAGACCGAACGCCAGAGCGAGGCCCAGTGCTATCGCACCGATGGTTGCCGCGAACGCGATGCGCACGATCTCGGGGGCGATGTTGAGCTGCTCCAGGATCATGAACAGGGCGATCACCATGATCAGCGCCGGCAGCACCGATGCCACGATCTTGCCGGTGGGGGTGTCGCCCATCACCTTGGCAACCCCGGCTGCGATGGCGCCGGAGACCGCGGCAGCGATCAGGAAGATCACGATCGCCACGATGATGTTGGGCAGGTAGGCCAGCACGTCGTTCATGAAGCCGGTCAACGCCGGGATCTGCAGCGTGCCGATGGCGGTGAACAGGAAGAAGATGAAAATGATCCAGAAGACGAGCTTGGCGATGATCGCCGACGGGCTCGCCCCTGGCGCCACCTTCTCCACGTATTGGTTGGCGTCGGAGTTCTGCAGCGAGCGGTCGACACCCATCTTCTCGAGCAGTTTGCTGACGATGGTCGCGAGCACCTTGGCCACGATGTAGCCAATGAGCAGGATGAGCAGGAAGCCCAACAACTTGGGCAAGAAGCTGAAGAGGCCGTTGAGGGCGGTCTGGAAGCTCTTCCCCACGTCGAGGGCGAGGGATTGATCAGGCATGGGTCACCTTCCGGTTGACTGGAGACGGGCTGCATTGCACTATGGATACCCAGCGACCTTACGGTGTAAACTCACCGATGCTTGGCACATAGATGCGGGTGTCCGTGAGTACTTGCAAAATGTTCGGCGTGCGTAGTCTCCCCCCTGTGGTCGAAAAGCCCGCCACAGCCCACCCGGCCGAGAGGGCAGCGGGTGCTCAAGACCCCCCCAGCAGTACGCGCACGGGAAGCGACAGCTCGCCCCGCCGCGCGCATGGAACGCGAGCAGAGAACCCACGACCTACTCGCCGAGGCGAGCAGCGCACAGTCTGCGGACCGTCGCCGACGGTTGCAGGACGAGGTCATCGAGGTGAACGTCTCGGTGGCCTCGTCGGTGGCCCACCGGTTTCAGGGCCGCGGGCTGGAGTCTGCTGACCTGGAGCAGGTTGCCTGTCTAGGACTGGTGAAGGCGGTCCGTCGGTATGACAGCGATCGGGGAGTGTCGTTTCTGAGCTTTGCGGTGCCGACGATCCGCGGTGAGATCAAGAGACACTTCCGCGACCACGTATGGGCGGTCCGCCCACCGCGGCGGCTGCAAGAGTTGCGGGCCGACATTCCGGGGGCGCAGGAACGGCTCAGTGCACACCTACGTCGCTCGCCGACACCCACCGAGCTTGCGGAGCACCTCGACGTCGAGGTCGACCATGTGGTCGAGGTGTTGTCGGCTGGCATGCACTTCCACGCCGTGTCGTTGGACCAGCCCACGGACGTGTCCGGTGGCTCACTGCCGTCAACACCGCTGCATGAGTTGATCGGCTCGCACGACGGGGACTTTTCCCGGACCGAGACCCTCATCGACCTCAGCGCGGCGGTGTCGTCGCTGTCCGAGCGTGACCGGCAGATCCTGGAATGGCGGATCACCGAGCAGCGCACTCAGCGGGAGATCGCCACCGAGCTGGGGCTGAGCCAGATGCAGGTCTCCAGGCTCCTGCGCGGCATCCTCACCCGGCTGCGCGAACAGCTCTCCGGCTAGTTCGCGCAGCCGAACTCGGGGGCGTGGGCGCTGGCTGCTCAGGTGCCGACGCGATCGATCTTGCGGTGGTAGCGCTGACCGATCTTGCCGCCCAGGAAGGCCGCCAGCAACGTGCCGAGCAGGATCGCCGCCAACGCGATCAGACCGCCGATGGTCGCCGACTCGGTGGGGATCGGCAGCGACGGCAGGTTCACGCGCTTGAAGATGTTGTACTGGTCGCCGAACAGGACCCCCACGCCAACGACCAGCAGCGTGATCACCAGACCGATGAGCCACACGGCGACGCCTTGCCGGCCACCGTCGAAGCGCGACATCCGGCCGGCGACGTAGCCGCCGGCAAAGTAGGCGAGCATCAGCACCAGCAGCAGCGCGATGCCGGCGCCGATGCCGATGCTTGCTGCGTTGCCTTCGGCCTCAGACAGCCCCACATTGAGGTTCGTGCCGACCGCGGCAGCGATCGCCCCGACGATCCCGGCCAAGATCAGCGTCATGCCGATGGCGACGAGCCAGCCGAAGAACGCGGCGCCGATGTTGGTGCCGCCGTACTCGTCCCGGCGGCGAGCCTCCAGGTCCTCCTCGTACGATCCGCGGCTGCCCTGGGCGCTCACGCTGCCCGGAGTCGAGGACGGCTCGTGGCCTGCCGACGACGAGGGCGCCGAAGAGCGGGACGACGACGGGGTAGCGTCGCCGGACTCTTCGTGGCGCACGCTGGTGGTCTCTTGGGTGGTTCGAACGTTGTTGTCGCCGTCCGAGCTGGACGTTTGACCTGCGGACTTGCTGCCCATGGGGTTCCCCTCACTGTGGTGTCGGTCGATGGTGTCGCATCGGACCGGTACCCCGCGGCAGCGACACGTAAACCGGTTCGACTTACGACGTAAACTTCTCCGCGATTCGGGGTTTAGCGATCCGGGCTGCGGGTATCGAGGGATCAGGACCGGCCTCCCGACCGGGGAGGCGCATCTCGTACACGACGAAGGAGCTTCACATGGATCTGGGCAATGTCCAGCAGATGGTCGGCAGCACCGCCTACGGCAGCGACGGCGACAAGATCGGGAAGGTGGGGCAGGTCTACCTGGACGACGCCTCCGGCGAGCCGGACTGGGCCACGGTGAACACCGGAATGTTCGGCACCAGCGAGACGTTCGTCCCGCTGCAGGGTGCCTCGTTCGACAACGACCGGCTGAACGTCGCGCACTCGCAGGAGAAGGTGAAGGACGCCCCGAAGGTCGACCTCGACGGTGACCACCTGCCCGAGTCGGAGGAGCGCCGGCTGTACGAGCACTACGGCATCGGTTTCGGTGACTACTCCTACGACAACGACACCGCCAGGACGACCACGACGACCGGCACCGACCGGTCATCGGGCACCGACACCACCACTGGCTACGACACCTCCGGTCCCAGCACCGACGACGCGATGACCCGGTCGGAGGAGCAGGTCAATGTCGGGAAATCCGAGAAGGAGACCGGTCGGGCGCGGCTGCGCAAGTACGTGACCACCGAGAACGTCACCGAGACCGTGCCGGTCAAGAAGGAGAAGGCTGTCCTGGAGACCGAGCCGATCACCGACGGCAACGTCGGCAACGCCGGCGACGGACCCGCCATCTCCGAGGAGGAGCACGAGGTCACCCTCAGCGAGGAGCAGGTCGTCGTGCAGAAGGAGGCCAAGCCGGTCGAGCGGGTGCGCATCGGCAAGGAGGAGACGGTCGAGGAGCAGACCGTCAACGAAGAGGTGCGCAAGGAGCACATCGAGGCCGACGGTGACCTCGACGAGCGCGGCACCGCGCGCTGAGCTCAAGCTCAACAGCAACACGGCACAGCAGTACGGCGCGATGGCCGCATCCCTGCCCAGGGGTGCGGCCATCGCGCGTTCGCAGCCCGACCGGCGGCGACGCTGGAACGTCCTGCTGGCAGCATGACGTGAGTGCCCACCTCCGTTGCCGAGCTCGTGCGGATACTCAACCTCGAGACCCTCGAGGTTGATCTGTATCGCGGGGCGCAGCCGCCACAGTCGACCCTGCAGCGCGTCTTCGGGGGGCAGGTGGCCGCACAGGCGCTGATGGCGGCATGTCGCAGCGTCGACAGCGAGCGCAGCGTGCACTCGCTGCACGCCTACTTCCTGCGCGGCGGGGACACCGCCGTGCCAATCATCTATGACGTCGAGCGCATCCGTGACGGCTCGTCGTTCAGCACCCGCCGAGTCTCGGCGCGCCAGCACGGCAAGGTCATCTTCTATCTGACGTCATCGTTCCAGCGCCACGAGCAGGGTTTCGACCACCAGGACGACATGCCGATCGTGCCAGCGCCGGACGACTGCCCGGACCTTGCCGTGCTGCTCGAGGGCATCAGCGCACGCGCCGCCGACTCGTGGCGGCAGGAGTGGTCAGTGCTCGACGTGCGTCACGTCGGCGACAGTCGCGCGGGTGGCACCATCGCAGCCGATGGCAGCCCGGCCAGGCAGCGGATGTGGTTCCGGGTCAACGGCTCGGTGCCCGACGATCCGGCCCTCAACACATGCCTGCTCACCTATGCGAGCGACCTGACGTTGCTGGGCTCGGCGCTGATACCGCACGGGGTGCTGATCGGCTCCCCTCGCGTGCAGGCGGCCTCGCTGGACCATGCGGCGTGGTTTCACCAACCGGTGCGAGCCGCCGACTGGCTGCTGTACGACCAGGTCTCCCCGGTGGCCACTGGGGCCCGGGGGTTCGCCCAGGCACGCATCTTCGGCGCCGATGGCAGGCTGGTCGCATCGGTCGCCCAAGAGGGACTGATCCGGCAGTCTCGAGGGGGCTGATCCGCGACGGCGGCGGCTGACGTCACCTCAGATGCGACGCACCCTGGCCACCAGGTGCTGGCGGCTTGCGTCGCCGGATACTACGCCGAGCAGATGATCGCCCTGGGCAGAGTTTTCCTGCCCGAACAGCACCCGCGCCGGCAGCAGTACAGGACGCCGAAAAGCCATCTCACAGTGGAACGCTGCCGGCAGTCGGGCACCGACTACCGACAGCGCGCGGGCCGCCGTCCACATCCCATGCGCGATGGCGCGGGGGAAGCCGAACGCCCTGGCCGTCAGCCGGCTCAGGTGGATCGGGTTGCGGTCCCCGGACACTGCCGCGTATGCGCGCCCGATGTGCGCGGGCACCGACCACCGCACTGTGCCCGCTGGCGCATCCACCCCGTCAAGCGGTGAGCCGTCCACGACGTCGCCGCCGGCGATACCTCGGGCGAGCAGCGTCATCGTCTCCTGCCAGACCGTCTCGCCGTGCACGGTGGCGTCGGTCTGGATGTCGATGAGCTGGCCGCGGCGATGGGTGCGCAGACCGGCAGGCGACACCGCCAGGTCGTAAGTCTCGCCGACCAGCAATGGGCGATGCTGGGTGAGGCGGTGCTGCACATGCACCAGGCCCATCGCTGCGAACCCGAACCGCCTATCGGTCAGCAGCGCCAACTGCGGCCCGAACGCCGCCAGGTGCGGAAAGAGCGCGGGCAGTCGATCAGCCAGCAGCCCGTCGGTGATCCGAACGTACGTTGCGAGCTGGTCGAGGTCGGTGCGCACGCCGAGGCGACGGACCTGCAGGTCGGGCAGCCGGTCTGCTGGCCGACCGGAGCCGCGCAGCCGGGGCAGCGACCCGCCGACCGCCCGGACGTACAGCCGGGCGATCGAGGGTGCTGCGGTGTAGGTGATGACGTCCATCGGCGACTCAAGCCCCCAGCAGGCTCTGCCCGCAGACGCGGATCACGTTGCCGCTCACCGCGGCGGAGGCGGGGGCGGCGAGCCAACCGACCGCCTCGGCAACATCGACCGGCAGGCCACCTTGGGTGAGGGAGTTCATCCTCCGCCCAGCCTCGCGCAACAGCAGTGGAACCGCCGCGGTCATCTGGGTCTCGATGAAGCCGGGTGCGACCGCGTTCACGGTTACCTGCTGGCGGGCGGCCGGCCCGGCCAGGGCGTCGACCAGCCCGATGATGCCCGCCTTGGAGGTGGCGTAGTTGGTCTGACCGTCGTTGCCGGCGATGCCCGCAATCGATGACACTCCCACCACGGCACCACCCGGTCGCAGCACGCCGGCGCCCAGCAGGTGCTCGGTGATCCGCAACGGAGCGCCGAGATTGATGTCGATGACTGGGTTCCACAGGTCGGAGCGCATGCCCGCGAGCCGTTTGTCCCTGGTGATGCCTGCATTGTGTGTGACGACGTCCACCCCGCCGTGCTGGTCGCGCAGCTGCCGGGCGATCCGCTGCGGGGCGTCCGTTGCGGTGACGTCGAGTGCGATCCAGTCGCCGCCGATGTCTTGACTGAGCGTCTGCAGGGCCGACGCCTGTGCGGCCACGTCGACCGAGACGACGGTGGCACCGTCGCGGTGCAGCACCCTCGCCATCGACTCGCCGATCCCGCGGGCGGCGCCGGTGACCAGCACCACCCGGCCGCGCAGCGGCTGCTGGGGGTCGTGGGTGGCGGGGCTGTCCGGGACACCGTGGCTGCCGACCCGGACGACCTGCCCCGAGACATACGCCGATCTAGGCGAAATCAGGAACGCCAGCGTGGACGTCAGCTGCTGGTGCGCCGCCTCGGCCACATAGACCAGCTGCACGGTGGCGCCGCGGCGCATCTCCTTGGCCAGCGAGCGGGTGAACCCCTCCAGCGCCCGCTGCGCGACGACCCGGGCAGGCGAAGCACCGGCAGCCGGCGTGGCGCCGAGCACGAGCACGCGTGCGCACGGCTCGAGGCGCCGCACCAGCGGTCCGAGGAACTCGGGCAGCGCCGACAGGCCGTCGGCGTCGGCGATGGCGCTGGCGTCGAAGATCACCGCCTTGACCGGCTGGCCAGGCGCCAGACTCGGCGCGTCACAGGGCGTCACACCCAGCGCCGCGAGCTGCTGTTCGACGGGATCGACGAGCGGCCCGGCGTCGGCCCCGCCGACCACCACGGTGCCGGACACCACCGGGCTGTCCGCGCTCCAGCGCTCAAGCCGCGGCGGGTCCGGCAGGCCCAGGCGGGTGGCCAAGATGCGGCCGACGGGGGTGCCCATGACGGACTGGTAGCGGTCGTTCACGCCGGTGTGTCCCATCTCTCCGCGCGGCTGTCTCGAAGCGAACCTAACTGACGAGTAACTTCTTGGGCATGTCCCCTTCCCCGACCGTCCGCCGGGTCGCCGTCGTCGGCGGCAACCGGATCCCGTTCGCGCGCTCCAACAAGCAGTACGCCCGTGCGTCGAACGTCGACATGCTGACCACCGCGATCGACGGCCTGGCCCAGCGGTACGGGCTGGCCGACGAGCGGGTCGGCGAGGTCGTCGCCGGGGCGGTGCTCAAGCACAGCCGAGACTTCAACCTCACCCGCGAGTCGGTGCTGGGTTCCGTGCTGGCGCCCAGCACCCCCGCCTATGACCTGCAGCAGGCCTGTGACACGGGGCTGCAGGCCGTCTTGTCGGTGGCCGGCAAGATCGCCCTCGGCCACATCGAGGTCGGCATCGCCGGCGGCACCGACACCACGTCGGACGCGCCGATCACGGTCAGCGAGCCGCTGCGGCAAGTGCTCCTGGCAGCGAGTCGGGCCCGCACCCCGCAGGCCAGGGTCAAAGCTCTGCTCTGCCTGCGACCGGGGCACCTGATCCCCGCCGGCCCCGGCAACACCGAGCCGCGGACGGGGCTGTCGATGGGGGAGTCCGCGGCGCTGACCGCGGTCGAGTGGCAGATCGGCCGCGACGAGCAGGACGCGCTGGCGGTGGCCTCGCATCACCGGCTGGCTGCCGCGTACGAGCGTGGCTTCTTCGATGACCTCGTCAGCCCCTATTTGGGGTTGGAACGCGACGGCAACCTGCGCGCGGACACCTCGATGGAGGTGCTGGCGGGGTTACGACCGGTCTTCGGCACGGGCGAGTCGGCCACGATGACCGCGGGCAACTCGACCCCGCTGACCGACGGGGCGTCGGTGGTGCTGCTGTGCTCGGACGACGAGGCCGAACGTCGTCGCTGGGAGCCGTGGGCGTACCTGACCGAGCACCAGACTGCGGCGGTGGACTACGTGCACGGCGCCGAGGGGCTGCTGATGGCACCCGCATACGCGATGCCACGGATGCTGGCGCGGGCCGGGCGATCGCTGCCGGACTTCGACCTGTACGAGATCCACGAGGCGTTCGCGTCGCAGGTGCTGACCACGCTGCAGGCGTGGGAGGACCCCATCTTCTGCAAGGAGCGGCTCGGGCTCGACGCGCCGCGCGGGCCGGTCGACCGCGAGCGGCTGTACGTCGCCGGGTCGTCGCTGGCCGCCGGGCACCCGTTCGCTGCGACCGGCGGGCGGATCGTCGCGACCCTGGCCAAGCTGCTGCACGAGCGCGGCTCCGGCCGGGGCGTGATCTCGATCTGCGGGGCGGGCGGGCAGGGGGTCACCGCGATTCTGGAGCGATGAGACCGCGGTGGTGACTTGGCGTCGCATCACCCGTCCGTCGGCGCACGGGCCCCGTTCGGGCGAGGCGTGCCCGGTCAACCGGGCGATTTGCGACCCGCACCGACTCAATGTGTTGGCGTAACTCCCTACAGTCACATAGCGCTTTCGTTCCGCAGAACACGCTGCGGGCCAATCACAGGGGGCAGTCAATGTTGGGTCAGGCAGCAGGATCCCGATGCCGTCGCACCGGAGCAGTGGTCGCCACCGCCGGCCTCGTCGGCGCCAGCCTGGTCGCCGTCTCGGCGCTGCCCGCACAGGCGGCGTCGGAAAAGCGGGTCACCAACTTCAGCTTCGACGCCCAGTCGTACGGCTCCAAGACCAAGAACAACCCGGCTGCGAGCTCGGGCGCGACCGCGCTGTCGTACCTCGGCTGCACCCGGGTGGTCCCGCGGAGCCGGCGCAACTTCGAAGCTACGGCCGGTGACAATGACGGGGTGCAGCTCAACGCCGTGCGCACCCGCAACTTCACCCGGGAGAAGAACCGGCAGGTATCGGTGATCTCGACCGCCCGGATCGACGACGGCAAGCTGGCTGACGGAGCGGTCAGGTTCAGCAACGCCAAGGCGAAGGTCGTCAGCTCCCACAACCGCAAGGGCTTCGTGTCGCGGACCGCCTCCACCATCGGCAGGCTCAGGGTCAACGGTCTCCCGGTGGACGTGCCCCTCAACGGCACGGAGCAGGAGGTCCGGGTCCTCGCGACCGACGGCAGCACCGGCACCCTCACGATCAACTACCAGGTCAAGCGCAGCAACCGGCGGTCGGCCCTCGGCGGCGTGAACGTGCTGCGCTACCAGGAGGACGGCCGGCGCGGCACCATCGAGAAGGTCGGACGGGCGTTCTCCCGCATCGACGGCAACGTCGAGGGCGGCATCTTCGGCGGCCAGGCGTACGGCACCAAGTCCCGCACCGCCGGGACGATCGCGCAGACCGGCAAGTCGGCCAAGCAGCCGATGCCGTGCCCGGGCACGAACGGACAGGTGCTGACGACCGATCAGGTCAGAGTCACCACTGACTTCGGCGTCGTCGGCGAGCAGTTCTCCGCGGCCTACGGCGAGCAGAACGGCCAGGACTCGGCCGACGGGTACACCCTGAGCCGGATCGTCCGGGTCAATATCGGCAACGGGACCCTGGTGTTCAGGAACATCCAGGCCCGCGCCCGCGTCGTCCGCAAGCCCAACGGCAACGTCACGCGTACGGCGAAGCGCACCGGCATCGGGACCATCCTGGTCAACGGTGAGCCGCAGTCCACGCCGGCGGCGGGACAGCAGCAGGACGTTGTCGGCCTCGGCAGCTACCGGGTTAAGGTGGTCAACAAGTCGCCCATCGGCCTGAACGTGACGGCGGTGGTCGTGACGCTCAACAACGGCACACCCGCCAACACCAGCGACGACACCGTGGTGCAGCTGGGCAACGCCAAGCTCAAGATCAGGCGGGCCTGACACGCCGCAGCAACGAGCACAGCGCACAGGTGCCCGCCGGGGGAGACCCCGGCGGGCACCGGCGCGTCCCGGTGCTGCTCACGGCACCAGCATCGCCCGTACCGTTCCGAGCGTGTCAGTCTCGACCGGGCGCTTGTCGTCGCGGTAGCGCAGCACCCGGGCGAAACGCAGCGCGACGCCACCGGGGTAGCGCAACGACGTCTGGACGCCGTCGACGGCAACCTCCACCACCAGCTCGGGGCGGACGTGCACGACATGCCCTGACCGATGGGTCTCGCAGGCCAGCAGCTGCTCGGTCTGCCAACCCAACAGCCGGTCGGTCAACCCCTTGAACGTCTTGCCGAGCATCACGAAATCGTCGGGCCCGGTGGGTGCGATCACGTCGTCGCGCCGGGCGCCAAGATGCAGGTTGGACAGCCACCCGGTGCGCCGGCCATGCCCCCACTCGGCGGCCAGCACCACCAGGTCGAGCGTGAGCCGGGGCTTGACCTTGACCCAGACGGCGCCGCGGCGACCGGCCTCGTACGGCGCATCCGGCGCCTTGAGCACGACCCCCTCATGGCCCTGGCGGATCGCGTCGGCGAAGAAGCCCGCAGCCGCCGACCGGTCAGCGGTGCGCAGTCGCGGCACGAGCAGGTCGGCCGGTGCCACCGCCGCCAGCAGGCTTGCCCGGGTGGTCAACGGCTCGGGCAGCAGGTCACGTCCGTCGAGGTGCAGCAGGTCAAACAGATACGTCGACAGCGGTGTGGTCGCTCGCAGCGTCGCGACGTCGCCGCGCGATGCGGCGCGGACCGCGGTGACCTGGAACGGCTGCGGACGGCCGTCGGGTCGCAGCGCCACCGCCTCACCGTCGACCACCAGCCGTTCCGCTGGCAGGGGCGCGCACCCGCTCGACCACCTCGGGCAGCCGGTCGGTGATGTCATCCAGCGTCCTGGTCACCACCAGCACGTCCGAGCCGCTCTTGTGGGCCTGGATGCGGATGCCGTCGAGCTTCGCGTCCACCAGCACCGGTCCGCCGCCCGACGCCAGCCGGGCGAGCGCGGTGGCGACGTCGGGGGCCGCCGCGGCGAGCATCGGCAGTACTGGGCGGCCCACCTGCAGGGTCGCTGCTCGTAGCCCATCGACACCGCGATCGGCGGCAACCCGGGCCGCCGCCGACGACCCAAGCAGCATCGCGGCCCGGCGCACGGTCGCTGCCGGGATGACCAGCGCGTCGGCCAGCGCCTCGAGCACCAGCGCATCCAGCGCCCCCTGTCGCACCTCGCCGACGAGCAGGCGACGCAGCAGGTCCTGCTCGGCGGCGGTGGCCCGGCCCTGCAGCGAATCGAGCGTCGTCCGGCCCGCCCGCTGACTGCCGCTGCCGGACATCGCCGCGATCTCGGCCAACGCGGTATCGACCTCCAGCAAGGTCAGCGACGGCGAGCCGGCCGGGGCAGGCGGGTCGCCCAGCGAGCGCCAACCGATGCCCGTGCGGCGCTGCCGCAGCTCGCCGGCGAGGTACGCCACCGCGACCTGGATCTCGTCGGAGTCCGCCGCGCGCAACAGGGGGGCCAGCAGGGCGCGCTTGGCGGTGCGGCGGCCGCTTCGGTCGACGGTGACCGACGCAGTGGTCGGTCGCTCGGCGATACTCGACGCGTGCTGAAGATGACGCGGTGCTGGCGTCCCGGGCGCCCGGTGCCGGTGCTGACCATCTGGGCGACGCTGCGGCGGGGAGCCGGCGACCCAGCGTTCATCCTCGACCGCGAGGTGGTGTGGCGCTCTCTGCGGACACCCGAGGGTGCGGCCACGTTGCAAGTCGAAACCCGTGCCGCCGGTTCCGAGGTGCACGCACGCTCGTGGGGGCCGGGTGCGGTGTGGACGCTGGACCGGCTGCCGCAGATGCTCGGCGACGACGACGTTGGTGCCGGTGACTTCAGGGGCGACACCTTCGGCAATGGGTTCGGGTGCGGCGACTCCTTTCTGCGGGGGGCGACCCGGCGGCATCCGCACTGGCGGGTGCCGCGGACCGACCTGGTGTTCGAAGCGCTGCTGGCCGCCGTGCTTGAGCAGAAGGTCACCGGACAGGAGGCGTGGGCTGGCTGGCGGGCTTTGCTGCGCCGGTTTGGTGAGCCTGCTCCCGCTCCCGGTGCGGAGCGGGGCCTGTGGGTCACCCCCACACCCGCGACCGTCGCGGCAATCCCCTCCTGGGAGTGGCTGCGGCTGCCGGTCGACCCGGCTCGGTCCCGCACGGCGGTGCTGGCCGCGCGGCTGGCGACCTCGCTAGAGCGGACTGTCGGACTGCCGGCCACCGAGGTCGAGCGTCGGCTGTGCAGCCTCCAGGGGGTCGGGCGGTGGACGGCGGCCGAGGTGCGGCAGCGGGCGCACGGTGATGCCGATGCGGTGAGCTTCGGTGACTATCACGTGCCTGCAGACATTGGCCATACCCTCACCGGCCGCCCGGTCGACGATGCCGGCTTGGCCGCCCTGCTGGCGCCGTACCGTCCGCACCGCTACCGGGTGCAGCGACTGGTCGAGCTATGCGGCGCCAGGACGCCGCGGCGGGGACCCCGGATGGCACCCAGGCGGCACCTGCCGACGCGCTACCGCTAACCGGCGTGCCCGGCGGCTGTCGGTGCCCGGCCGTAGGCTGATCGGCATGAGAGCAGTGGACGATCTGCAGCGTGCGGTGGCGCCTTTCGAGGTGGTCAGCGACTTCCAGCCGTCCGGTGACCAGCCGACCGCCATTGAGGAGCTGGCCCGCCGGGTCGAGGCCGGCGAGCAGGATGTTGTGCTGCTCGGCGCCACCGGCACCGGCAAGACCGCGACGGTCGCCTGGCTCGCCGAGCGGCTGCAGCGCCCGATCCTGGTGATGCAGCCCAACAAGACGCTGGCGGCACAGTACGCCAACGAGCTGCGGCACTTCTTCCCCGAGAACGCGGTCGAGTACTTCGTCTCCTACTACGACTATTACCAGCCTGAGGCGTACGTCCCGCAGACCGATACCTACATCGAGAAGGACTCGTCCATCAACGCCGAGGTCGAGCGGCTGCGGCACTCGGCGACCTGGTCGTTGCTGACCCGGCGCGACGTGGTGGTGGTCGCGACCGTGTCCTGCATCTATGGGCTTGGCTCGGCCAGCGAGTATCTCAACCGGATGATCCATGTCGAGGTCGGCGCAGAGATGGACCGCGACGGGCTGCTGCGCAAGCTCGTCGAGGTGCAGTACGCACGCAATGATCTGGCCGGGACTCGAGGCACGTTCCGGGTGCGCGGTGACACCTTGGAGGTGTTCCCGGTCTACCAAGAGCTCGCCGTGCGGGTGGAGTTCTTTGGCGACGAGATCGAGCGGTTGATGATGATGCACCCGTTGACCGGTGAGGTCATCAGCGAGGAGCAGGAGATCTACATCGGTGCGGCGACGCACTACGTGACGGCTCCGGAGAAGATGGAGCAGGCGATCATCAGCATCGAAGCTGAGCTGGAGCAACGACTCGGCGAGCTGGAACGCCAAGGCAAGCTGCTGGAGGCGCAACGGCTGCGGATGCGCACGACCTACGACATCGAGATGATGCGGCAGGTCGGCAGTTGCTCGGGCATCGAGAACTACTCCCGGCACACCGATGGGCGTGTGCAGGGGTCGGCTCCGCACTGCCTGCTCGACTACTTTCCGGCGGACTTCCTGCTGGTCATCGACGAGTCGCACGTGACGGTGCCGCAGATCGGCGGCATGTACGAGGGCGACATGTCCCGCAAACGGACCCTGGTCGAGCACGGCGTCCGGTGGCCGAGCGCGATGGACAACCGGCCGCTGCGCTGGGAGGAGTTCGTCGAGCGGATCGGCCAGACCGTGTACTCCTCGGCCACCCCGGGCTCGTACGAGCTGCACCGCGGCGACGGGGTCGTGCAGCAGATCATCCGGCCGACCGGCCTGGTCGACCCCGAGGTGGTGGTCAAGCCGACCAAGGGCCAGATCGACGACCTGATCCACGAGATCCGGTTGCGCGCCGAGAGGGGCGAGCGGGTCCTGGTCACCACGCTGACCAAGAAGATGTCGGAGGACCTCACCGACTATCTGCTCGAGGCAGGCATCCGCACCCGGTACTTGCACAGTGAGGTCGACACGCTGCGCCGCATCGAGCTGTTGCGCGAGCTGCGGATGGGGGACTTCGACGTACTGGTCGGGATCAACCTGCTGCGCGAGGGGCTCGACCTGCCCGAGGTGAGCTTGGTGGCGATCCTGGACGCCGACAAGGAGGGATTCCTGCGTTCGGGGACCTCGCTGATCCAGACGATCGGCCGGGCCGCCCGCAACGTGTCCGGCCAGGTGCACATGTATGCCGACTCGATCACCCCGTCGATGCGAAACGCGATCGACGAGACCAACCGGCGGCGCGAGATCCAGGTGGCTTACAACACCGAGCACGGCATCGACCCGACGCCGCTGCGTAAACGGATCGCCGACATCACCGACATGCTCGCCCGCGAGGACGCCGACACCGAGACGCTGCTGGGTGGCGGTGGGCGCCAGCAGAGCCGCGGAAAGGCGCCGGTGCCAGGTCTCCGCAGCCGCGACACCGGCACCTCACCGCTGGACACCACCAGCATGGCGGCCTCCGACCTGGCAGACCTGGTGCAGCAGCTGACCGACCAGATGCACAGCGCCGCCGCCGAGCTGCAGTTCGAGGTGGCGGCCCGGTTGCGTGACGAGATCGGCGACCTGAAGAAGGAGTTGCGCCAGATGGTTGCCGCCGGTGCCCGCTAACAGCCTATGGGGCGGGCAGTGGTGCCTCATCCGTGGGCGCCGCGCTCCAGACGTCTGGCCAACTCTCGCAGCATCGGCAGGACAGCGCGGTCCTTGTCGCGGTCGGCAGCCTCCTTCGACGCGATGACGTCACCTATCCCGGCGATCCGGGTGGGAGTGCCCAGCACCACGATGCTGACCGCGCCGGCGTCCCAGGTCCCAAAGTCCGCGATCCCGGCTGGGTGCAGCGCGACGTCCAGCTCACCGGCGCGGGTCACCAGGTTGAGCACGGTGATCTGGGCCAGCACGGCGGCGTCGTGGGCGAAGGGCACACCACCTGGGATGCCGTCCACCCGGATCCGGGCATCCAGGTCTCTCAGCGCGCTGGACAGCGCACCGAGGTTGTCGGGTGCGGGGTCCGGGACAATGTCGATGTCATACGTCGGAGATGCCGAGCCGTTCAGCGTCGCAGCGAAACCGCCGATTACGACGTAGCGCACGTGGTGCTGATGCAGCACCGCGAGGATGACATCGGGGCGAAACTGCACCTGAGTCATCGTCGTTCGGCGATCGCGGCACGGCCGGCTTGCACGACCTGGACGTAAAGCATCAACCGCTGGGCTCTGTCGTCGACGCTGAGCGCCAAGCAGGTGTCCAGTAGGGATCGGTCGTCGGGATCAAGCTCCGGCTCGCGAAGGACCGCCGGCAGGGTGAGGTCACAAGCCGCCACGCAGCGCTCAACGGTGGCGTAGCCGGGCTCTGTCTTGGCGTGCTCCCACCGTGAGACGGCAGATGCCGTTGTGCCAACTCGACGGGCAAGCTCATCTTGGGTCAGGCCCGCCCGTAGCCGCGCTCGCTTCACCACCTGGCCGCCATACACTCCACCAGCATAGCTAATATGGCAAGGCTGGCCGCGTGTTGGGGATCAGGCGGGGTCCACCCAGACGGGGGAGGACCAGGCCATCTCACCGTCGGTCTGGATGACCCGGGCGTAGTACCAGGCCGGCTCCGTCGACTCATCGGTCCAGGTCAGCCGGTGCTCGTTGCTGCCGAGGCCGACCAGCCCGCCGACACCGGGCTGCAAGCGCAACTCGCCCTGCCCGGAGTACGTCGGCGTCCCCACGACCCTGTCGGGCAGCTCGCCCAGCGGCACCCGCAGTGTTGCCTGCGGAGTCACGACATGCACGACGGCGTCAGCAGGCCCGGTGACGGTCACCTCGACGCCGCCGCGCTGGGAGCCGTACGGCTCGCCGAAACTCTTGGTCTGCGCGACCCAGCGCACGCTGTTGCAGTCTGCGGCCACGATCTCCGGACTCCAGTAGGAGGTTGCCACGACCTCACCGCCGTCCACCTGCAGGCGTCCGCTCCAGTCGGCCTGCACCGGGCTCTGCCCCCACTCCACCCGCAACGGCAACGCCAGCCAACCCTCCGGCAGGTCGAGGTCGGGCACGGCACTGTGCACGGTCACGCCGTCGCGCAGCACGTCGATGCGGGCCAGCTCGCAGTAGCCGCGGGCGAAGACCTCGACCACCCGCGGCCCGCTCAGCGTGACCTCCTCGCCCATGAACGCCCCGCCGACCCGGAAGTCGACCAGCACATCCCTGGTGGTGGCGGCGAACACCCGCCTGGCCTGCAGCGCCTCGAAGACCGACGCCCGGTCCAGCCGCTCGGCGTACGCCCCGACGTAGCTGGCACCGTGCCCGTGGTCCGACGACGCGATCAGCCCGAAGCGCTGACCGCGCCGCAGCCCGTCCAAGACGAACGTGCCCGGGCGGGTGCCGTCGGAGTACTGCCGGAAGCAGCCGTCGTCCTCGTAGTTCCCACGGCAGGCCTGAAACACCTCCGCCAGCCGCAGGAACTGCTCGCTCTCGTAGTCCCAGTCGTAGGCCACCATCGCCGATCCGGGGTGATGCGGGATGGTGATGGCCGGGTGCGCCGGATACTGCGCCAACCCGTTCCACAGCCCCGCTGGGGTGTCCGATCCGGCGGCGTAGGAGGAGAAGATCGGCGCTCCGCGGGCCACGTCACCGTAGATGACGTTCTGATGGCCCATCAGCCCGGTCCACTCGAAGCCGTAGAGCGGAACGAACCGACCATCGACGCGGAACAGGTCGGCGATCTTCTGGATGGACCACCACTGGTAGTCGGTGCTGTTCTCGGAGTGGTCGGTCACCGCCCAGAAGTCGTACTCGCAGACGTCCCATGAGTAGCGGTAGAAGTCCTCCAGTGTCGGCTCGTCACCGGCGGTGCACCGGCTGATCAGCGAGTGCCGGTGCAGGTCCCCCCAGTAGACGGTGTACTCGGTTGACTGTGCCGTCGTGCGGTAGCGCTGGGTCTGGCCCTTGTTTGAGGTCCAGGCCCGGGACTCGAACCGGTCGTCGTTGTGCAGTGCGGTGCCCGCGGCGCCGACCGCGACATTGCCTGGGGGGCCGGCCGACTGAACGGCCGCCGATCTGATGGTGCCGGTGCGTTGCATGCCGTGCCAGACCACTTGACCGTGGTGCTCGAGCAGGTCGGGGCATGCCCGGCCACCGAACCCCTCCGTCCAGACGAGACCGCGCTCGAGGCGGTCGTCGCTCTGCAACGCAACCAGCGCACCGTCGGGCAGCGCGGCGACCGCAGGCTCCTCGAGCGTGCCGTCACTTCCGTGGATCGTCACCGGTGGTTCCCACCCGGCCGGCCCAAGCGCCTGGGTTGCCACCTCCCAGTAGTAGGTCATCAACGGCAACCGCCGGTGCACCCGATAGGCGACGGTGAGTCCGCCGGACGGGTCGGCGCACAGCCGGGGCAAACCACCGGGCACGACGTCCAGGTGTGGCGCGAGCACCCCGGCGGGCTCGGCGAAGCCGCGCGGGTCGATGCGGACAACTCGCAGGTGGGCACTGATGTCCGGTCGCAGCTCGGGGGGTACGTACTCACCCGCAAGCCGCATCCCCTCGATCTGCGTGGGGTCGGCCCCGACGCTGTCCGCCGGACGCAGCCTGGTCGGCCCAGAACCGCCGTGTCCCTGCACCGTGAGCACATCGAAGGCACACCACAGCGATCCGTCGGTGGTCACCGCAAGGCTCGGGTGCAGGGCGTAGTCACTGCCGCTGGTCACCACCCGAGGCTCATCGAGCGTGTCATCGGCCGCGCGCTGCCGAACCACCACCTGATATCTGCCCGCCCGGTACTCGGTCCAGGCGTACGCGGTGCCGCCGCCAGGCAGCGTTGTTACGGCCGGGTCCCAGACGTTGGTGGCGACCAATGGGCCGTCCTCCCCGTCGGCTGAACCGGCTTCTGGGCTGACCTGTCGGGTGTCCTCCCAACTGCCCGACACTCTGCCGCCGAACCACCTGCGGGAGTACACGGCGAACCGCTCGCCGACCCGGCCCTGCCAGCAGACCTCCACGGTGCCGTCGTCGTGTGCGACCACCTCTTGGTTGAAGGATGGATGCGCGGTGTCGCTCACTCGCTCCTCGTCGGACCAGCCGTCGCCGCTGTGGTGGCGGCACCACACCGAGACCGCCCCGCCGTCGGCGCGGCCGTACAGCACCCACGGCCGACCGGCGACGTCGATGATGGCGGTGGGGCGAAAGCAGTCGGCCGGGTCGTCGACGACCGTCTCCACCTCGCTGGTGCCGTTGCTGTCGGTGTGCGTGCGCAGGACACGCACCCGGTCGCCGACGCCGGGCTCCCACTCGAGCCAGGCATACACCACCTGTCCATCGGTGTGGGTGGCCACCGACGGTCGGGTCGCGGCACCACCGCCGGCGACGTCGGTGCAGCCCAGCCGGCGATGTCCGGGCAACCCTGGGGCGCGGGCCAAGGCCTCGTCGACATCGGCCAGGAACTCCTGGATGCGGCCTGCACCCTCATCCACCCACATGAATCGCAACGGGTCGGGGTCAAGCAGCGCCTCCACTGCGCCGACGTCCCGGCACCGGTCGATGGCCTCGGCCATCCGAACGTTGAAGGCCAGCACCACTCGCAGGTCAGCGCGCTGTTGGTCGGTGTAGCCACCACTGTGGTGGTCTACCCCGCAGCTGTGCATCACGATCACTCCTCCACATGACCGACGACGCTGCCCTGCCACGTGATCGACAGCATGACTGGCCCGTCGCGCCGCGGGACAGGGGGGCAAGGCGACGATTGTGCAACGACTCATCGCAGGTGATTGACGCCCGGCCGGCTACCTGGATATACGTCAGGGCAGTCCCGAGAAGGAGTGAGGCATGCACGAATCCGAGCGAAGAGTGATCGCGGCCGCCATGGAGGCAGGCGGCAGGAGGAACCTCAGCAGGCGTGACGTGCTGCGCGGTTTCGCCGTCGGCAGTGGAGCGCTGGCCGCACCGAGCTGGCTGGCCGCCTGCTCGGCGGCCGATCCGGTCGGTGGCTCCCAGTCAGACGAGGGCGGAGCCTCCGGCGAACCGAAACGCGGTGGCTCGCTGCGGATGGGTGCGGCCGGTGGCGGCTCGGGCGACACCGTCGACGCGCACAAGCCGGTGGACAGACCGGACATCAACCGGGTCCACCAGCTGTACGAGCCACTGCTGATCCGCGACGCCATGTTCGAGTTGACGCCGGTGGTGGCTGAGTCGGTCGAGCCCAACGACGACCTGACCGTATGGACGGCACGCATCCGGGACGGCATCACCTTCCACGACGGCCGGCCGGTGCGCCCCGAGGACGTGATCGCGTCGTTCCTGCGGATCACCGACCCCAAGGACCCCAAGGTCGGCGCCCAACTGCTGTCGTTCCTCGACCGCAAGGGCATGAAGAAACTCGACGACCGCACCGTCGAGTTCACGCTGACCCGGCCGTCCGCGTTGTTCCTGGACGCGATCTCGGAGTACTTCCAGGGCATCGTGCCCGAGGACTACGACCCGAAGAAGCCGGTCGGTACCGGCCCCTTCGCATTCGAGTCGTTCGACCCCGGCCAGCGCAGCGTCTTCAGCCGGTACGCGGACTATTGGCGCGAGGGCGAGCCGTACCTCGACGAGTTGGTCATCATCAACTTCACCGACGACGCGGCGCGCGTCAACGCGCTGATCTCCGGGCAGGTGGAGGCGATCGAATCGCTGCCCTTCGGCCAGATCAGCGTCGTGGAGAACGACTCCAAGCTGACCGTGCTCGAGTCGGAGTCCGGCAACTGGAACCCGTTCACCATGCGGGTCGACGCCCAGCCGTTCTCCGACGTCCGGGTGCGTCAGGCGATGCGGCTGATCGCCGACCGGCAGCAGCTCATCGACCAGGTTCTTGTCGGCCACGGCAAGCTGGCCAACGACCTGTACAGTCCCGGCGACCCCTGCTTCAACGACTCGCTGCCACAGCGGGAGAAGGACCTCGATCAGGCCACGTCGCTGCTGAAGGCAGCCGGGCAGGAGGGGCTGCAGGTCGAGCTGACCACGTCGCCGGTCTCGCAGGGCATCGTCGAGGCCGCGCAGGTGCTCGTCGAGCAGGCCCGCGCCGCGGGCGTCGACATCCGATTGAACCAGGTGGACACCGGCACATTCTACGGCGACAACTACCTGTCCTGGCCGTTCGCCCAGGACTTCTGGGGCACCCGGTCGTTCCTCGCGCAGGCCGCGCAGGGGTCGCTGCCCAGCTCACCGTTCAACGAGACGCACTGGGCCGACGAGCAGTTCGTCTCGCTGGTCAAGTCCGCCGAGGAGGAGGTCGACGAGCAGAAGCGCTGCGAGATGATCCAGGAGGCGCAGGCCGTCGAGCACGAGAGTGGCGGCCACATCATCTGGGGTTTCGTCAACCTGGTGGACGCCTACAGCAACACGATCAGCGGTCTGGAGCCCAACGTGGCCGGCCACCCCCTGGACAGGTACGGGTTCCGTCATGCCTGGTTCGTCTGAGGTCGGCGGCGGGGCGGGCAGGTGAGCCTGGGACGGCTGGTCGCTCGGCGGCTCGGGGTCGGGGCGCTGATCCTGTTCGTGGTGTCGGTTCTGGTCTTCGGTGCCAGTCTGCTGCTGCCAGGGGACGCTGCGCGTGCCGTGCTGGGGCGGACGGCGAGCCCGGAGCGGTTGGCGGCGGTGCGCGCGCAGATGCACCTGGACGACCCACCACTGCAGCGCTACCTGTCTTGGGCCGGTGACCTGGTCACCGGGGATCTCGGTGAATCCGTCGTCAGCCAGACCCCGGTCGTCGAGCTGATCGCCCAGCGGTCGGTGAACTCGCTGCTGCTGATGGTGCTGGCTGCGCTGATCGCCACGCCGGTGGCGTTGGCGTTGGGCACCTGGAGCGCCCTGCGCCGCGACCGGCTGCCTGACCACCTGACCTCCCTCGGCACCCTGGTGCTCGCGTCGTTGCCGGAGTTTGTGGTCGGTATCGCGCTGCTGTTCGTCTTCTCCACTGGACTGCTGCGCTGGCTGCCCGCGGTGGTCGACCAGACCCAGGGGGTGCTAGTGCAGCCGGAGGTGTTGGTGCTGCCGGTGCTGACCCTGGCGCTCGCGGTGTCGCCCTACATCACCCGGATGATGCGCGCCACCATGCTCGAGATCCTCGACAGCGACTTCGTGCACCAGGCCCGCCTCAACGGGGTACCCGAACGCACGGTGCTGTGGCGGCACGCGGTACCGAACGCGATAGGGCCGGTGGCGCAGGTGGTGGCCCTGCAGCTGGCCTGGCTGGCCGGCGGGATCGTGCTAGTCGAGTTCCTGTTCGACTATCCCGGCATCGGCGAGGGCGTGGTCGACGCGGTCGACTCCCGCGACATCCCGACGCTGCAGGCGCTGGTGATGTTGGTGGCGGCGTTCTACGTGGTAGTCAACCTGCTGGCCGACGTCGTCGGGGTCCTCACGAACCCGCGGCTGCGGACGGGCGGCGGCTCGTGAGCAGCGCCGCGGACACCGCCGCGAGCGGTGGGACGCAGGGGCTGGTGCGCCGGTCGCTGGCGGTGGGACGGACGCGAGCAGGCCTGGTCATCACGGTGCTGGTCGTGTTGGTGGCGGTGTTCGGCCCGTTCGTGGCACCGGAGTCCGAGACCGGGTTCGTCGGCGCGCCGTTCAGCCCGGACGCACCGGGGACGCTGTTCGGCACCGACACCCTCGGACGGGACGTGTGGTCGCGGTTCCTGTACGGCGGCGGCTCCGTGCTGTTGCTGTCGGTGCTGTGCACCGTCGCAGGCGTCGGTGCGGGGCTGCTCGTCGCGCTCGTCGCCGGCTACTCCCGCACCTGGGTCGACGAGCTGCTCATGCGCACCACCGACGTGCTGCTGGCCTTCCCGGCGATCGTGCTCGCGCTGCTCTTCCTGGCCGTGTTCGAGCCGCAACCGTGGACGGTCGTCGCCACCGTGGCGGCCGGGCACGCACCGCGGGTGGCCCGGGTGATGCGGGCAGCCGTGCTCGACGTCGCGGGTCGGGACTACGTGCGCTCGGCAGAGTCGATGGGGCTGCGCCGCTGGTCGATACGGCTGGGTGACCTGCTGCCCAACGTGACCGGCCCGCTGATGGTCGAGACCGGGCTGCGGTTGACGTACTCGGTGGCGCTGGTGGCCGGGCTCGGCTTCCTGGGTCTGTCCGGCCTGCAGGCCGACCAGGCCGACTGGGGGCTGATGATCAACGAGAACCGGCTGGGTTTCACCGTGCAGCCCTGGGCTGTCCTGTTGCCCGTGATCGCGATCGGGCTGCTGACCGTTGGCACCAACCTGATCGCCGACGGCATCGCCCGCACGTCCGCGGGCACCGACCGAGAGGTCGTCGGATGAGTGCTGCCGACAGCGCGCGGGCCGGCCTGGAGGTGCGGGGGTTGCGGGTCGCCACCAGCGCCGGCGTGCCCGTCGTCGACGGCGTGGACCTGTCCGCGCCGGGTGGCACCGTGCTCGGGCTGGTGGGGGAGTCCGGGTCGGGCAAGACCACGGTCGGGACGGCCCTGCTCGGTGGCACCCGGCGGGGGCTGGAGATCGTCGGCGGCTCGGTGCTGCTGGAGGGCACCGATCTGACCACGCTCGGCGCGGCCGAGTTGCGTCGCTGGCGCGGCTCGCGGGTCAGCTACGTGCCGCAGGACCCGACGACGGCGCTCGACCCGGCCATGCGGGTCGGCCGTCAGGTGCGCGAGATCCTCGACTGCCACGACTACGGGTCGGGCCCGCAGGAGCGGGCGGCCCGGGTCATCGAGGCGTTTGAGGAGGTCGGGCTGCCGACCGACGACGAGTTCACCCGGCGCTTCCCCCACCAGCTGTCCGGCGGCCAGCAGCAGCGGGTGTGCATCGCCGTCGCCTTCGCCACCTGGCCAGCGCTGGTGGTGCTCGACGAGCCGACGACGGGGCTGGACGTGACCACGCAGGCGCTGGTGCTCGACACCGTGCGCCGGCTGACAAAGCAACACGGCTGCGCCGCGCTCTACATTAGCCACGACCTCGCGGTGGTGTCGGCCATCGCCGACGAGGTTGCCGTGCTGTACGCCGGCAGCGTGGTGGAGCAGGCCGCCACCGACGAGTTGGTGCGCCGCCCGCGGCACCCGTACACGTCCCGGCTGGTTGCCGCCGTGCCCGACCTGTCGGGTGACCGCGAGCTCTTGGGCATCCCTGGCTCGGCGCCGACGCCGAGCACGCGCCCGTCCGGCTGCCGGTTCGCGCCCCGGTGCACCCTGGTCGTGGACGAGTGCAAGGCCGAGCTGCCCGCGTTGCGCGATGTCGGCGACGGACACCTGGCGCGCTGCATCCGGGCCGAGGAGGTCGCGCCGGCGCAGGTGCGCGACCGACAACACGGCGAGCAGATCGGGTCAGACCCGTTGCTGCGCATCGACGACCTCACCGCGCGGTACGGGCGCACGTCGGTGCTGCACGGGCTGTCGTTGGACGTCCCGCGGGGCAGCTGCGTCGCGCTGCTCGGCGAGTCCGGCTCGGGCAAGACCACGCTGGCGCGCACGATCGCCGGGTTACACACAGAGGCGGCGGGGGACCTCGTCTTCGCCGGCCACCGGCTGCCTTTCGGCGCGCACGAGCGTGACCGCGAGACCCGGGCGGCAATCGCCTACGTGTTCCAAAACCCGTACAGCTCGCTCAACCCGCGCCGCACCGTCGGGGACTCGATCGGACGCCCGCTGCGGGTGCTGCGGAGCGTGCGCGGTGCGGAGCTGGAGCGGCGGGTCGGTGAGATGCTGGAGCGGGTGTACCTGTCGGCGGGATACGCGCGGCGCTACCCCGACCAGCTCTCCGGCGGGGAGCGGCAGCGGGTGGCGGTGGCGCGGGCGCTGATCAGCGAGCCCGAGCTGCTCGTCTGCGACGAGATCACCAGCGCGCTCGACGTGTCCGTGCAGGCAAACCTGGTGGGGCTGATCGACGAGTTCCGCCGCGAGCTGGGACTGACGCTGCTGTTCGTCACCCACGACATCGCTCTAGTGCGCAACGTCGCCCAACAGGTGGCAGTGCTGCAGGAGGGAGTCATTGTCGAGGACGCAGCCACCGAGCAGCTGTTCCACCACCCGAGCCACGACTACACCAAAGAGCTGCTGAAGACCACGCCGCGGCTGGTGTCCTAGGCGTCGGAAGATCCGTCCGGGCGGCGGCCGGGAGCCGGTATCAGCGCCTCAATTCCAACCCGCCAGCCAAGGGACCGGGCAGGCTGAGCACCCCGTGTGACATCAGCCCGGCGCGCACGAGCAGCCCCTCAAGCCCCGACATGCCGGCTGCGCCGCCCGAAACTGCGAGCAGCCCTACCGGGGCTAACGCGGTCGCCGACTCACTCGACTCGGGAAGGCGGAGCCGCTCCAGCGGGTTCGGGTGCGGCACCGTCTGCACCTGTATGGCGTCGGCGCTCAGTCCCGCCCGCTGAGCGGCCCGCTCGACCGCGGTACGAAAGCCACCCAGCCGGTCCACCAGCCCCCGCTCGAGGGCGTCGGCGCCGGTCCAGACCCGGCCGCGGGCAAGAGGCTCGAGCTCGGCGTGCGCGACGCCGCGGTCGTCGGCCGCCTTGTGAGTGAAGTCGTCGTACACCTGGTCCAGCCAGCTGTCCAGGCGCTGCCACTGCTCGTCGCTGAAAGGCACGTCGGGCGAGAACATCGTCGACTGCCTGCCGGCGCCGATCGGCTCGACCCCGATACCCACTCGGCCCAACGCGGCGCCGGTGACCAACTTGCCCGCGAGCACCCCGATAGATCCGGTGATGGTGCTGGCCGTGGCGACGATCTCGTCGCAGCCCATCGCGACGAAGTAGCCACCGGAGGCCGCCACGTTGCCCATCGATGCCACTACCGGTCGTCCGCTTTTGCGTAGCTGCAGCACCTCGCGGCGCACCGCGTCTGACGCCACGTACGAGCCGCCGGGGCTCACCACTCGCAGCACCACCGCGCGTACGTCGTCGCGCCGACCGACCGCGCGCAGCGCCGCGCACACCGTGTCCGACCCGGCGTGCCGTCCTCCCATCGGACTGCTGCCACTGCGACCGAGCCCGATCCCGCCCAGCACACACACGCAGGCGACGACCGGCCGGTGGCGCTGCTGCAACCGCTGGCGGGCGAGTGCCGGGCCGGTGGGTGACCAGCGCTGCACGTAGCGCAGGGTGAGCCGCCCGTCGTCACCCAACCGCTCGCGCAGGTCGTCGTACACCTCGTCGCGGTAGCCGAGCCGGTCGACCAGGCCCGCCTCGACCGCGTCGCGGGCGCTGAGCGGAGCCGCGTCGACCGCGTCGCGCACCTGCTGCACGGTGCGGTCACGACGCCGGGCGGCGGCGGAAACCACACCGTCGAGCACCGAGTCGGCGAGCTGCTGCAGCGCCTCGCGCTGCGCGTCGGACATCGACTCGCGCATGAACAGGTCGGCGGCGTTCTTGTACTCGTGTCGCTGGCCGAACTGCGGTTCGACCCCGAGCCGGTCCAGCAATCCGCGCAGGAACAGCCCGCGGCCGGTGACCCCGGTCAGCCCGAGCTCGCCGCTGGGCTGCATCCAGATCGTGTCGAAGGCGACCGCCAGCCGGTAGCCGGTGGTGCCGGTGCCCGCCTCGCCGAAGGACTCGGTCCAGGCCACCGTGGTCCGCCCGGTGGCGCCGAATGCCTCGACCGCCTCGGCCAGCTCGTCGGCATGCGACGGGGGCAGCGCGCTGGCCGACACCTGGGCCACCAGGCCGACCACGCGGTCGTCGTCGGTGGCCCGGCGCAGCTGGTCAACCAGGCCTCGCAGCGTGGGCACCCCGCGGCTGCGCACGGCGGCCAACGGATCGGTCGGGCCGGCCTCCAGCAGTCCCCGGGACAAGTCGAGCTCGAGCAGCACCGGCTCCCTGGCCCGGCATCGACCCGCGGTTTGGATGGCACGGTCGATGAGCGATGCGGCGTGCATGCTGACACGCTAGCGCCGCCGGTACAGGTACGCTCCACCACGCGGGTGGCTGGACCGAGACGTCCAGCCCAGCCACGAGCACCGCCAGATCTGATCGTCGAAGCAACGCCTGGAGGAACGTCAGTGGAGGTCTCCCCGACCGTTTGGTCGCTCACCATTGGGGTGACGATCGCGGTGCTGTTGTTCGACGTCCTCATCGTGGGTCGGCGCCCGCACGAGCCGAGCATGAAGGAATGCACGGTCTACATTTCGATCTACACCACCATGGCGGTGCTGTTCGGGCTGTGGATGTGGGTCGGCTACGGCGGGCGCTATGCGGGGGAGTTCTTCGCCGGCTGGCTCACCGAGTACTCGCTGTCGGTGGACAACCTGTTCGTCTTCATCATCATCATGGGCGCTCTGCAAGTGCCCCGGAAGTATCAGCAGGAGGCCCTTCTTGTCGGCATCATCCTGGCGCTGATCTTCCGCGCCATCTTCATCGGCGTCGGCGCCTACGCCATCAACCAGATCTCGTGGATCTTCTACCTGTTCGGCGCGTTCCTGGTCTACACCGCGATCCAGCTGGTGCGCCACCACAGCGACGAGGACGAGTACGAGGAGAACCGGGCCATCTCGATGATCAAGGCCAGGGTGCCGTCCACCGAGGAGTGGCACGGCCTCAAGCTCTTCGTCCGCGAGAACGGCGCCCGGGTCATGACCCCGATGCTGATCGTCATCGTCGCGCTCGGGTCGACCGACATCCTGTTCGCGCTGGACTCCATCCCGGCCATCTACGGGTTGACCAGCGAGCCGTATCTCGTGCTCACGGCCAACATCTTCGCGCTGATGGGGTTGCGGCAGCTGTACTTCCTGCTCGGTGGGCTGCTCGACCGGCTCATCTACCTGTCGTACGGACTGGCCGCCATCCTCGCCTTCATCGGGGTCAAGCTGGTGCTCCATGCACTGCATGAGAACGAACTGCCGTTCATCAACGGCGGTGAGCACGTCGACATCCCGGAGATCCCCACCTCGTTGTCCTTGGTCGTGATCGTGCTCGCCCTGGGGGTCACGGCGGTTGCGAGTCTGGTGGTGGTGAAGCGTGACCCGAGCAAGGCGTCGCAGGGCAGCGGGATCCTGGACACTGATTCGGACGACACCCCCGACACGGACACCCCCGACACGGACACCCCCGACACGGACACCCCCGACACGGACACCCCCGACTCGTCCCACCCCGACGCGGAAGGCATCGACGGTGCCAGGCCCGCGCAAGACGGGCCGCAGTCCAAGGGGGCTTCGCCGGCTCCAACTCGCTCCGGCGAGGACACCTGAGCGCCCGCGCCGGGGTTAGTTCAGGTCGCTCGGGTCCCGGACGAAGGTGCGGTCGGCCTTGATCGACCGGTTGTAGAGCCAGGTGAGTGCCCACAGCGCCACCCCGATCACCAGCAGCAGGCCGGCGACGACGTATTCGTCGCTGGCCCGCCCGGACAGCGGGGTCACCAGGTAGGCGCAAGCCAGCGAACCGACGACCGGCAGCACCGACGGCGCGCGGAAGTGCTGGTGGTCGACCGGGTCTCGACGGAGCACCAAGACTGCGACGTTGACGATCGCGAACACTGCAAGCAGGAGCAGCGACGTGGTGCCGCCGAGGATAGCCACGGAATCTTCGCTGAGCGTGTTCACGTAAACGATGAGCGCGGCGGCAATGCCGGTGGTGAACACGATCGCTGCCCACGGCGTACGCCGGCCCCGGTGCACCTTGCCGAGGAACGGCGGCAGTACTGACTGCTTCGCCATTCCGTACAGCAGCCGGCTTGCCATCAGCATGTTGATGAGCGCGGAGTTGGCGACGGCGAACATGGCGATGAAGGGGAAGATGGCGCCGATGGGCAGTGCGGGGGCGCCGGCGCGAACCACCTCGAGCAACGGGGACTCTGCCTCAGCCAACTCGCCGACCGGCACGATCGCCACCGCCGAGATCGACACCAGCACGTAGATCAGGCCGGTGATCCCCAGACCGGTCAGCATTACCTTGGGGAAGATCTGCGACGGGTTGTGCGTCTCTTCGGCCATGTTCACCGAGTCCTCGAAGCCGACCATCGCAAAGAACGCGAGCGACGTCGCGGTGGTCACGGCGAGGAAGACACTCTTGTCGCCGGGGGTGTCGAACGCAACGACGGCGGCGAAGTCCGCTTTGCCCTGCACGATGACCCATACCCCCACCAGGATCACCAGCAGCAGACCGGTCAGCTCGATCAGGGTCAGCACAACGTTGGCTTTGACGCTCTCGCCAACCCCTCGCAGGTTCACTGCGGCCACCAGCAGCATGAACCCCAGTGCCACCACCAGCAGGATTGCTGATCCGGTGACCATGCTGTCGAAACCGAGGCCGGCGCCGAAGTTTGCGGCGAAGGCGATGGACGCGGTGGAGGCCGAGGTGATGCCGGAAGACATCACCGTGAAGCAGACGATGAACGTCAGGAAGTGGATGCCGAAGGCCTTGTGCGTGTAAAGCGCAGCACCCGCGGCCTTCGGATACTTCGTGACGAGCTCAAGATAGGAGAAAGCGGTCACTAAAGCGACCGCAAAGGCCACCATAAACGGGGCCCAGGCAGCTCCGCCGACCTCGGCGGCGACCTGCCCGGTGAGCGCATAGACACCGGTACCGAGGATGTCGCCGACGATGAACAGCAGCAACAGGCCGGGACCCATGACCCGCTTCAGCTCGGTGGACTGTGCAGCGTCATCGGTATGGCTTGGGTAACTCATGGGGACACTGTGGTGCCGCTAACGGCTAGTTGGCAAGACCTGAAGATCAGGGGGCAAGGCCGTGTCGGACCAATGCCTTCTCGGGGTCAACGGCTTGCCCCTGCACCTGCAACTCCAGATGCAGATGTGCACCTGAGCTGTTGCCGGTGGAGCCGACGTAACCGATGAGCTCTCCGGCGTTCACGCGCTGACCGGGGGCCACCGCGACGCTGCTCTGGTGCGCATACCAGACCGTACGGCCATCCTCGAGCCGCACGACCACGAGATTGCCGGCCCAGGTGGCTCGTGGGCTGTAGCCGGCGATGGTCACGACTCCGCGGGCGATCGATCTGATAGGTCTACCCTCGGGAGCGGCCAGATCCAGACCGCTGTGGGTGCCATCTGCCCACAGCGAGCCAGCGTCACCGAAGCGCGCACTGAGTCGGTATCCCGTGACCGGGAGCACCCAACGTTTGGCTTCGTGCCGGTCGCGATCACGTGCCGACCTTGTCGACCGCACATCCGACGTGCGCCGACTCTCAGGTCTGTCCCTTTTCTTGGTTATGGCCGATCTCGCCGACGACTTCGCTGCTGGTTTCGCGTTGGGGATGGGTAGACCTACACGGCCGCCTGCGCGGCTTATCCTCGGAACGGCCGTGCTCACCCGGGGGCTCGTCACCTGGGCCACCGCATCGATGGTGACCGGCAGTTCCCGCACGCCGACCTCGTTGACCGCGCTGGCGCCGCCCATCAGGGCAAGGGCCGTTGCCGCCGGCAATGCGGCCGACAGCCGAGCGCGTCTGGTGTTGCGTCGGTGGCGTCCGTGACGCACCGGTGGGCGCCGCGCAGGCAAGCATGACCCGGTCCGGGCAGGGGGCATGGCGGCAAGTCCTCAGGTTGACGGCAGACATTGGCCGATTGCCCCCACATGACCAGCGGGTGACTATAGCGTCAGAAGCGTCGAAGCGAAAGCCGCGAAACGGACCTTTCTCTCTTCGTGACATCGGAACCCACGTCACCACCCGCGTGAGCGCCACTCGTCGACGTACGGACGCTCAGCCTCTAGCGTGGTGTCGTTGCCGTGCCCTGGATATACCCAGGTGGCGTCCGGCAATTTGTCGAACAGCTTGGCCTCGACGTCGTCCACGAGCTGACGAAAGGCAGTCGTTGTGTTGGTCTTGCCCACACCACCAGGAAAGAGGCTGTCCCCGGTGAACGCATGCGGGTGCCCGTCCGGGTCGTCATAGACGAGAGCGACAGATCCAGGGGTATGCCCGACAAGATGCACGACGCGCAGGCCACAGTTGCCCACCTGGACCTCGTCGCCGTCGTCGAGCGCACGGTCAACATCGACCGGCAGATGATCGGCGTCGTCGCGGCCAGTCACGCATGTCGCGCCGGTCTCTTGCAGTACGAGCGGCAGCGCCTGCCAGTGGTCAGCGTGACGGTGCGTGGTCACGACCGTGGTGAGACCGTCGTCGCCAATGAGCTCAAGCAGGCGCTCTGGGTCCTCGGCGGCGTCGATGAGTAACTGCTGCCCCGAGTTGCGGCACCGCAGCAGGTAGGCGTTGTTGTCCATCGGACCCACCGCCACTTTGGTCACCTGCAGGTGCGTCAGCACCAAGACGTCAGCCGGTCCGTCGACCGTCACCGCTCCGGTATAGGGCATGTCTGGCCTCTTCTCAGTTGTCCGATCGGATTGTGCCGGTCAGGTCCAGGCCGGCACCGGCGGCAGGGGGTCGTCGGCGTCTAGGCCAGCACTCGTTGTGCGCCCGGTGAGCCACCCCGCCAGCTGTGCCGTTGAACCGCTGACCGTCACATGGTCTGACACATCTGCGGGGACCGCGGTTGCCTGTCCATCTGTTGGACGGACCTCGATCGCGGGGAAATCGGGCACGCCGCGGAGCCGGCCGAGTGCCTCCAGGACGACCTGCTCAGCGACCGTAGCGGTCATGTCGGCGACGGCGTACCCGACATCCAGGTCGATGTGGTGCAGCACAACCTCGGTCAGCCGGGCGCGAGGGATGTCGCGGATCGGTCGGCGACGGCCTGCGCGCCACTCCACCACGGCATCCCAGTCCGTGTCAGCACCGAGCAGTTCGGCTGCCTCCTGCAGCCGGGCGGACGAGCTGCGCACATCGGCGACGAGATCGTCGGCGGGTCTGTGTGCGCCGGACTCGATGTCAGCGTCTCGTGCCTGCGGTTCCGGGTACATCGTCCTCGGGCTGTGTGTCCGCACCCCGGTGAGCAGGTTGATCAAGGCGTCGGCGTTGCGTGCCACGTGTGTCAGTACGTGCCCCCTAGACCAGCCCGGCAGGGCGCTCGGTGCTCGGGCGTCCAGATCAGACAGCGCAGCCGCCGCCCGGATCAGTCGCACGCTTTCGTCGTCGACGAGGGCAAAGACGCCTTGCAGGTCTGGATGAGCCACGACATCTCCTGCCAGTCGGGGAAAACGACGGTCTGACCGTAGGGGCAGTCGCCTGTGTACGGCCAACTGGTCTCTTTGTCGAGATGGAGGAAGGATTGCCGACGTCCGCGCCGAAGAGGCCCCGGGCGGTCCCGCACCGCCCGCCCCGTCCGGGAATCTCTCCGGACGGGTCTCGCGGGACGTCTTGATGATCGGCGGGCCGCTGACCTGTTGCGCTCCCATAGCGGGTTGCGCTTCCGGGTCGGCCGTCGAGGGCTGAAAGGGGTCCGCGCTCCAGCTTGTTCGGAGAACCAAGCCAGCAGTGCGGTCAACGCCGGGCTGGTTGCGGCGACCACCGCGGCGGTATCGGCCGCGGCCGCGGGTGGACACGGGTCCCATGCTGTTGCGTATGACGCACGCCATTGACTAGTGCGCAACAACGATCCTACGATCCGAGGACGTCGCAGCTACCGGGATGTCGGTGTACGTTCCGACACGGTTTTCGCCACTGTGACCGGAAAGTCGTTCTCAGCTCTTGCCACTGGGTCTCATGGGCTTGGGAAGCCAAGGGCGTAGGTGGATCCGGAAGTGACGAGACCGTCTGCGTCGGTGAACGATGCCGATCCACGAGCGATGGAGCCGCTATGCAGCAGAACCCTGCACCTTCCCCGTCCCACCCCAATGCGCCGTCGGTCGACCAGTCCGACCGGCACGTGCCGATCAACCTGCGTCAGTCCGGGCCCACGCCTGTCGAGCTGCTGATCTCGACCCGCATCCGTAAGTCGCCGTACTGGCAGCTGTCCGTCGAGGCGGGTTGCTGGCGCGCCGAGGTGTACAACCGCATCTACCACCCCCGTGGCTACGTTCGACCCGAAGACGGCGGCGCCATGGCCGAGTACGACGCCTTGGTCAACCACGTCACGATGTGGAATGTCGCCGTCGAGCGACAGATCCAGGTCAAGGGACCGGATGCAGAGGCATTCGTGAACTTCGTCATCACCCGCGACGCCACCGAGATCCCCCCGATGCGGGCTCGTTACGTGATCCTGTGCAACTCCACGGGCGGCATTCTCAACGACCCCGTCCTGCTGCGACTCTCCGCCGACGAGTTCTGGTTCAGCCTGTCCGACTCCGATCTGAGTCTATGGCTGCAAGGAGTCAACGTCGGCACGTCGTTCGACGTCGACATCACCGAGATCGATGTCTGTCCGGCCCAGATCCAAGGTCCCAAGTCTCAGGCGCTGATGGTCGACCTGTTCGGCGCGGCGGTCTCTGAGATCCCGTCATACGGCCTGCTCGAGTCGGAGGTGGCCGGCCACCCGGTCGTCATCTCCCAGACCGGGTTCACCGGCGAGAAGGGATACGAGATTTACCTGCGCGACGCGACGCTGCACGCCGAAGACATGTGGCGGGCGGTCCTCGAGGCCGGTAAACCCCACCACCTCACCGTGATCGCCCCGGCCCACCATCGTCGGATCGCCGCAGGAATTCTGTCCTGGGGACAGGACATGGACGTCGAGACGCTGCCGTTTCAGGTCAACCTCGGCTATCAGGTCCCACGCACCAAGGAGGCCGACTACGTGGGCAAAGCCGCGCTCGAAGCCGCCCGCACACGACTCGAGGCAGGCCAGCCGCCCTACACCCACACGCTGGTCGGACTCCGCCTCGCAGGCAACCCGATTGATGAGTACGCACCGGACTTCTGGCTGATCAGCGTGGATCCCGCATCGGACCCGGTCGGTTACGTCACCTCGCCTTGGTACTCCCCGGAGCTCGAGACCAACATCGCGATGGGCCACGTGCCGGTCGCCCTCGCCGAGACGGGCACCCACCTCTACGTCTGGCTGCCGGACCGGTATGCCTTGCAACAACAGGCTCGCCGCGACCTCGTAGGAGCCGGACGACCCGTCACCCGCTGCGCGGTCCTCCAGACGGCCGTCAACCTGCTGCACTCGACACCTGCGGACGCAGCCAGGAATCAGAAGTGCCAGTGAGCGGATTCGAAGTGCTGGGCGACGCCGAGCTCGATGTGCTGGTCCATACGATTGCCGCGGTCGGAGCCTTCCGATCTGGGGCGCTTGCCGGCGGGGCGCAGCGTACGCGTCTGGTGCGCGATGTGGCGGCCAGAGCTCAGCCGGTCCGTCCCGCACGCGGATACAGCGTCGCGTTCAGCAGCACACCGACGCGCATTGCGGCCACAGTGATGATCCCTGGCTGAGGTGCGTCGACTGCGGCTCCGGCCTCATACTGTAGGACAGAACGCCATGAGCGGGAATATCGGCCGTCGCCGCCGATGACGGGGAGGCCACATTGCTCTGCCAATTGCCCCAGGCTGCTGCGTTCGTGTCAGCGCCTGTAGAGCCAACAATCCGCCCGTTCTGGGCGTGACTGTCGATTGCGTGATGCAAACTCCTCGTAACTGAGGGAGGCTATGTGTTCAGTGACTTGTTCGGACGGGCCTGTGGCCATGAACCGTACGACTACCAGTCACGCATCGCCGAGAGCGGCTTGCCCGACCTGCTGCGAGTGCCGACCGGAGCCGGCAAGACGGCGGCTGCCGTCCTGCCTTGGATCTACCGGCGACTGCAACACCCAACCCGCCAGGTCCGATCAGCGACACCTCCCAAGCTGGTCGTGATCTTGCCCCAGCGCGGCCTGGTCGAGCAGACGCGCGACGTTGTAAGCCGGTGGATCGACAGACTCGACATGGCCGCAGATCTGCCTGTGCATACGCTGATGGGCGGCGCATCCACGGACGAACGTGAATGGCAGCTGAGTCCCGAACTGCCGGGCATCTTCGTTGGCACCCAGGACATGGTGCTGTCCCGGCTCTTGCTGCGGGGCTACGCCGCCGGCCGAGCCACCTGGCCGATCAGTTTCGGTCTGCTCAACTCCGGTGCGCAGTTCGTGGTCGACGAAACCCAGCTGATGGGTCCGGGTCTGCCGACCACACTCCAGCTTCAAGGGCTGCGTGAGGCACTGGGAACTGCCGCTCCCACCTCGACCATGTGGATGTCGGCGACAGTCGAGCCGGAGGACCTGCGCACCGTCGACTTCCGCGGCCCGGCTGCTGTAGTGCAGCTCACCGACGCCGACCGCGTTGGCCCGCTCGCCAAGCGGCTGTCGGCCACGCGGACAGTACATCGCGTCGAGTCCTCCGATGACGTCCACGAGCACGTCCAACGGGTCGCCCAAGAACTTGTTAGGGCGCACAAGCCCGGCAGCCGGACCATCGCGGTGCTGAATACGGTCGAGCGCGCCCGTTCGGTCTACCACGCGCTAGGACGCTCGGCGCCCGCCGCCGAGGTTCTTCTCCTGCACTCCCGGTTCCGGCCAGTGGAGCGGCAAGCCCAGTTGGCCAACGCGTTGGCCGAACCGAGCGCCGCGGGGACGATCGTGGTGACCACGCAAGTGCTCGAAGCCGGCGTCGACGTCACCTCGTGCACGCTCTTCACTGAAGGCGCCCCGTGGAGTTCGATTGTGCAGCGGGCTGGACGCTGTAACCGTGCCGGCGAGCACGGCGATGATGCAACCCTGCTGTGGGCGCGGGTCCCTCGCACAGGCAACAAGACACCGCCATATGGTCCCGATGACGTCGCGGCCTCGGAGCGTGCGCTTAGCGAGCTCGAGGGTCAGCGCGTGACTTCAATCGACCTGCAGGAGCATGCCGTTCCGCAGTCCCGACAGCAGCACTCGGTGATCCGCCGTCGTGACCTCCTGGACCTCTTCGACACAGCCCCAGACCTTTCCGGAAACGACATCGACATCAGCCGGTGGGTACGTGACGCGGACGAGACAAGCGTGCACGTGGCATTCCGAGAAGCAGCAGAGCAGCCGGGTCAGGACACGCCTCGCCTCGCCCGCGACGAGCTGTGCGCTGCGCCGATCCACGACGTGGCCAAGCTCGTCAAGGACAAGACGCGAGCCGCCTGGATCTTCGACCAGCTGGACGGGATCTGGCGACCGGCCATGCCCGGCGACATTCGGCCAGGGGGCATGGTCTTGCTCGATGCTCAGGCTGGTGGCTATCTCCTCGACGAAGGGTGGTCACCCAGCAGCAGACAGCCGGTGCAGCCCGTTCCGGTGGAATCAGACCCGCCAGACGGCGTGCCCGACGACCAGCTGTCTCAACGGCAGGGTCGGTGGGTGACGGTCGAGGAGCACCTGGAAGACGTGGCTCGGGAAACTCGCGCCCTTTTGCGCGCCTTGGGCGGCCCACCGGGAGTGCTACCGGACCATCGCGACGCCGCAGTCACCGCGGGGGCGCTGCACGACATCGGCAAAGTGCATCAAGTGTTCCAGTCGACGATGCAGGCCTGCGCCGAGCAGGATGCGCCGTCCAACGCCGGGCCCTGGGCAAAATCCGCGGGAGGCGTCGCCCGTCATGCGCGCCGCTACTTCCGGCACGAGCTCGTCAGCGCGCTGATGCTTCTACATCCGGAGAGTCCGCTGCTGAAGGAGGAGGCGGAGCCGCACCTGATCACCTACCTGGTGGCTGCGCACCACGGCAAGGTTCGGATGACGGTCCGGCCAATGGATGAAGAGCGAAAAGATGGGGCTGTGCTCGGTGTGCGGTCCGGCGACCAGGTGCCCGAGGTCCGGCTGGCCAGCGGCACTGAGGTGCCGTCACTCCGTCTGGATCTCGATCTATTTATTCCTGGCGAGACCACGGCGGGAGGGTCGTGGACGCTGTGGACCCGGCGTTTGCGGGATCGCCAGGACCTTGGCCCGTTTCGGCTCGCGTTTTTGGAGGCAGTCGTGCGAATGGCCGACTGGCGGGTGAGCCGCGGCTACGACGAGGAGCCGGCATGAGTTACCGCGTGCTTCTCGCGGGCTGCCGATCTGAGCCACTCGGCAGTTATCTCCAAGCTCTCGGGGTGCTACGGGCGGTGGCTCGACAGCGCGATCCCGACGCCCGGGGGTGCTGGCGTGGTGGCCGCTTCGTGCTCGAGTCCGACCTCGACGAGAGTGGCTTGATTGGATTCTTCGCCAACGAGTTCCGGCCGAGCTCGATCGTTTCCCCTTGGAGCGAGGGCTCTGGGTTCGGCGCGAAGGCCAGCAGCAAGAGCGCCAGGGGCAACCTGCAAGCAGTGCGCAGGTCCACCGCACCCCGACTGGACGACCTTCGACACGCAATCCTAGCCGCCGAAGGCGTGATCGCCCGCGGCCAAAGCCTGGGATGGGGAGGCAGCAAGGAGGACTTGTGGGACAAGCACCACAAGGCTGACGTGCTCCGGCTGTCTAGGGCCTGGCTTCCCGATGCAGCCTTGCCGTGGCTGGACGCAACCGTCGCGCTGGCGCACGACGAACAGCCAACCTACAGCCGCCTTCTCGGCACCGGTGCGAACTTCGGGCGCCAGGACCTCTCTGCCACATATGTGAAGCGTCTGCTCGACGTGATGGGTAACAAGAGCGAGCCGCGACGCAGCGAAAGCTGGCTAGGCGCGGCCCTGTTCGCCCGCGAGGGAACTCCCTACCAGCGGGACACGGTCGGTCAGTTCGATCCTGGCCGGGCCGGTGGCGTCCAGTCCTCACCCTACGAGAAGAGTGACGAGTATGGGTTCAGCAACCCATGGTCCTTCCTGCTGAGCATTGAGGGCACCCTGCTCTTCGCTGGCGCCGTCGTTCGCCGCCTCGGTGCAAACAACCGCAGGGCGGCTATTCCTTTCATGGTGTCCACGAGCGGGGTCGGGTTCGCGGGAAGCGCCGAAAATGAGCGGCCGCTCGGTGAGATTTGGACGCCGGAGTGGTCTAGGCCGATCGGCCTGGCCGAGCTCGAGCAATTGATCAGCGAGGGCCGCGCGGAGTGGTCGAACGGCCCCGCCAGATCAGGAGTCGACTTCGCACGCGCGGTCGCGTCGCTCGGTGTTGACCGTGGGATCGACGCTTTCACACGCTATGTCTTCGCCGAGCGGCTAGGACAGAGTCCCCTTGCCGTGCCGGTCGGCCGAGTCGAGGTCACTGAGCGGCCGCCGGTCCGGCTGACGGCTCAACTAGACAGGTGGCTAGCTCGAGTGAGACCCGGCACCGCTGCCACGGGCGCGGCTGTCCGCGGCGTGGAGGCCGCGCTGTATGACGTGGCGACCGACAGCACGCCGGATCGGGTATTGGCGTTGCTCACGGCCGTTGGCGAGCTACACGCTGCCGTCGGGCGGTCGTCCCGGGCACGAAAGGAGGCCGACCCACCTCTATTCCTTGGGCCGGCAGCGGAATGGCTGGCGGCGCTTCCCACCGACGTACCGGAGGTGCGGGTCGCGGCCGGTCTCGCGTCGCTGCGAGACACCCGCAGCCGACACAGCGGGTTGCGCGCGCTGTTGACACCGGCGCGGTTGGCGGCGGCTCAAGTCCAGGAGGAGTCTGAACAGCGATGGCCAGTCGAGCACCTTACGTGGCAGGAGCGGGCACGTGTGCCGTTTCATCCGGCCGACGGTGAGATCGTGGCCGCGCTGGCGGAGTGCCACCGGTGGCGGAGCGTGCCCGGAATCGCAGTCCAGCCGGTGCTCGACGACCTCGTGCGCCACAGTGGCAATGGGACCGTCACGGCGTACGCGCGTGGCCTACCGACTCCGCTGTCCGACGTCGTCGCGTTCGGCACTGGCACCCTGGACAGCGACGCTGTCGCGGCCGCGCTCGCCGGCCTGCTCCTGCTCGATTGGAGCCGATCTGCATCGCCGTGGCCCGAGCACGCCAGTCGTGACGTCTTCGTGCCGCCCATACTCGCCCTCGTGCTCCCCTTCTTCGCGTCGGAGCCACTAGATCTCACGGTCCAATCCCCGGGGGACACCGAGGCCCGTGACCGGCGTCTACTGTTGCGACCTGGCACCGAGTGGGCCGCGATGCTCCGCGCCGGCGACGTCGCGTCCGTCACCGCCGATGCGGTCCGCCGACTTCGGATCGCGGGGCTGACTCCAGCGGTAAAGGCCCCTGCCGTCGCTGCCCATCGCGTCGCCGGTGACCTGCTTGCCGCCACGACGCTGCTGCCGATTCGACGCAGGACGCGCATCGCGCTGCTACGCGCCACGACAACCGACGTCCGCTCAGGCTCGACCACCCGAGAATCCACAGGAGGAGACCCCGCATGATCCTCGACCACAGCCG